>NZ_JNAS01000002.1:618764-928146 GCF_000760115.1 Prochlorococcus marinus str. SB | reverse complement strand
TTTAATTTAGGTCAGCCATAGATTTAAATGGCTAAAAAAACATACCTCTTTCCGTACCTAAATGTTCCTCAAACCGCACACATTAGCTACGCAGTATTTTAGTCAAATCAATTAGAACAAAGAGGTAGTTAAACAAATATACAAAGGAGAATTTATGAGTGGAGATTTTGAGACTCTTGAAATTAATCAACCCAAAATTAAATATTTAAAACCAGAAGATAATACAGAATGGTTAGACAAATTAATTAATAATATTGAGGAGATGAAGAACAAGATATCAAAAGATTCTTAGAAATCTAAGAAAAAAACTTTTTTATTTGATCTTTAGTTTGAATGAAAAGAAATTCAAAAAAGAATCTAAATTTTGTATTTAAGGTAACCGCTTTTTTGTGAGCATTATTCAGAATAAGAGTCCGACTAATTTTTTATGCAAAAAAATTTAGATGAAAATTCTTATGAAAAAAGAATTGAAAATATAGAAAAAGGAAAATCTTATTTAAAAAGTAATGGATTTTTTAAATCAAAATCTAATTTATTCGAAGACATACAAAGATTTATCTATAAAAGATAATTTAAAAAATATTTTTTACTTTTGATTAATTAAATCTCTCCATAAGCAAGCCATCACATAAAAGAAAGAAAGACTTGAAAAGGTTAGGAGAAAAAAGAATTGGTCAATTTTCTATAACTAAATTAGACCAAATAATCCTGCAGTGAGACCAACAGCCGAAAAGAATGTGAACTCAATTAAATTTCTTGGGGCAGAGTTCATAAATAAACTGATTTGAGTCATGATTTTATGACTTGAGAGAATCTTTTAAATCAAATTTTTCAGCTTTTTCAGTTTGACATTCAGTATCATCTTCAGCTCATTTGATTTCAGCTTTTTTGTTCATGTGGCTACTACAACCGCCGGCTATAACTGGTAAAGCGGTTGTAGCCGTAAAACCAGTTAAACATGCAAAAGCGATATAAGGAAAAAGTCTTTTCATTTAATTGTTACTTTATGTAAACTTACTATGTTACATAAAAAGCTCAAGTGTGATTAGCTGATAATTCGCATGCACCCCATACCAACCATCGCTTCCCTAAATAGAAACTTTGATGGATAATAAACATATAAAAATTCTGATTCTAGCAAAATTCTAGCAGATAAATTACTCCAAATCCCTTGATATGACTGAAGAAAATTTTTGGCTAATGAAAAGTGAGCCAGATGCTTACAGCATAGATACTTTAAAAAATGACGGTGTAACTTTATGGGACGGAATAAGAAATTATCAGGCTCGAAACTTTATGAGAAAAATGAATAAAGGAGACAAAGTTTTTTTCTATCATTCGAACTGTAAACCTCCAGGCATTGTGGGTCTTATGGAGGTAATAGATCTAAATATTGTTGATCCTACTCAATTTGATAAAAATTCAAAGTATTTTGATCCAAAATCGAAACCTGATAATCCGAGATGGGATTGTGTAAAAGTAAAATATAAATCCAAGTCAAATAAGATTTTAAGTTTACCTGAATTAAAGATTTTATTTAATGAGGAAGAGTTATTAGTCGTAAAAAAAGGAAATAGATTATCTATATTACCTGTTAGAAATGACATTGCAAAAATACTACTAGAAAAAATATAAAAAATTTTTAATCCTTAAAATTCATTGAAAACATATTTCCGATGTAGAGTCTCGTTAAATCCCTATTTTGAAACCCTTTTTGCATCAAAAATCCCGCAATAGCGACTTGTAATATCCTGTATTGATCCCAGTTAGGATGCTCCTCAACGAATTCTCTCATAGCCTTTTGAAGATTTTCTTGAAGTTCACATTTAAAACTTATTACTTCATCTTTATAGTTGAAAACCGTTGAATTTTCGTCGTAATTTAACTCTTGCATGTTGAAAAAGAATTTTATAAATTTGAATCTACAAGATGTAGTTTTCTCCAAAATTGCTAAATCGTCAACAAGCATTATAAAGAGACAGTCTCAGGTTTTAGAATAATGAGAATTCTTTCATAAAGAGGGTAGTCATGGAAATTAATTTTGTAAAATTAAATGTTACTTAAATATAAAGATTTATATAAAATCAGAAGTTTTCCACATGCTTTTGATCACAAGATCTTTTTAAAAAAATTACTGTGGAAAAGTTGTGAAAAAATTTTTTTTGGAAGGGGAAACATTTTCTAAAATTTCCAATTTTATTTATCTTTTAATCCATTGATTCCCACATGTTTTTTATTTCATAAAATAAATTTTGTGCTATTGGTATCGGCCAATACATTTCGAAAGACCTTGTTTGATCTTGGCTTTCAAAAACAAACCTCAAACTCCATTCATTCTTTTTTCCCTCTAACTGTATATACCAAGGAAGTTTTTCTAATTCTAAAGTAATAGATTCTTCATCCATTAGTTGATCCTTGATGACTAATAATTGTTCATTAATTTTTAAAAGTAGAAGGTAAAGTGAATAAAATTCACTTTTTTGTAACTCGATTGACCAATTATCAACACTAATCAAAAAGCAAAATTTGCCTTTTTTAAAATCTCTAAGTAATCTCCATCCTTTTTGGTCTTTTACCAAGATTAACCTGGAAGTAAATCTGGTTGATCTTGTTCATCGCTTAGTTCAATAATTGACCTTTGAACAGGTTTAATAGTTGACTCCTCTAATAAGCCATCAAAATCATCGAAACGTCTTTGTTTAGCTCTGAAAGCAATTTTCACAGTAGTTAAATATCTATTAGTTGATTTTCTTATCAAGCTCTCACCTCTCTTTGCAAGATCATTAGAATTAATACCTGCGTTGTTAGATATGTTCATTAAAAAAATTTTTTACTATAAAATATATTTTACAGTCAATTCACCCGTTTCAAAACATAAATTACAAAAAGAACTTAATTGATTTAAATAATTTCATATGGAAGAAAGTTTATCTGGAACACTCGCTATTGATTTAGGGAACACTAATACTGTCGTAGCCTTTCAAGATCAAAAAGATAGTAATTCTGTTTTAGTTGAAATACCGAATATTACATCATCTCCAGGAATTATTCCTTCAGCAGTTTGGTTCGAGGAGTCTTCAAAGATTCCTAAGATTGGTATTAGTGCTCTAAAGATGAGGGATAACTCAAATTCTGATTTATTTTTTCATTCGAACTTTAAAAGATTAATTGGAAATTCTATTGAAAAAACTAACCAAAAAAATATTTTAAACCCTAATCAATGTGGCGAAAAATTTTTTCAAATTCTCTGGGCAAACATTCCTCACAAGTATGAGATCAAAAGACTTGTTTTAACTGCTCCTATAGATACATATAAGGGGTACAGAGAATGGTTAGTTAACCTTTGCCAGGAAATGTCCGTACATGAAATAGCCCTTGTTGATGAGCCTACTGCGGCAAGTTTAGGAATAAATATACCATTTGGTTCAAAAATTATGACAATAGATATTGGCGGAAGTACGATCGATATGAATATAGTCAAAATAGAAGGAGGGGAAGGAAAATCTGGCCCAATAGCTGAACTATTAAAATTTAAAGGTAATGATGTAAGCTCAATTTCAAAACAAAAAATAAGGTGTGCCGAAATAATTGGAAAAACCGGCTCAAAAATTGGTGGGAAAGATATTGATCAATGGATAGTTGATTATTTTATTCCAGGTGATTCTTATATTAATAATCTTTCAAAGGCAGAAAAAATAAAATGTAAACTCAGCTCATCTGCAATCAAATATGAAAATAAATATCCATTAAAATTACTTACTGAACAAAATAAAGAAAGCGAATTCTACCTAAATAAAGCAACATTTGAGAAAATACTAATTGACAATAATCTTCTTAATCACCTTAATTCTTTATTAAAAGATTTATTAAATCAAGCAAGAGGTAATTTTTGCACAGTTGACGACTTAAATGCAATTGTTTTGGTTGGTGGAGGAACTCAAATACCATTGATAAAAGAATGGATAACAAAAAAAATTCCAAAAATTCAAATAAAGTCGCCACCTCCTATTGAATCAATAGCTTTGGGAGCTTTAGCGATGACCCCGGGGGTAAAAATTAAAGACATATTAAGCAAAGGATTATCTATAAGATTATTTAATAAAAGAGAGCAAAAACACTTTTGGCATCCTATTTTTTGCAAAGGTCAAACATGGCCAACAGAAACACCATTTAAACTGATCCTTCAAGCTAGTCAAAAGAATCAGAAAATATTCGAAATAATAATTGGAGAAACACTAAAAGAAAGGTCATATGATGTAATTTTTGAAAATGGGTTACCAAAGTTATCAGAGATACAAAATGAAGAAGAAATTATAAAATGGGACAAAAAACCACTCAAAATAGTATTAAAAAATAAATCACATATTGGAGAAGACACCTTAAAACTTTTTTTTAAAATTACGAAAAATGCTGATTTATCAGTTAAGTGTTTTGATATTAAAGATGAATTTATTGGAGAATATAATTTAGGAAATATCTTCTGAAAGATAGCTATTCAAGAAAAACTCCTTCTTCATTATCAACATTATTTAAACGTAAACTAATACTTTCAATTTTACTAGTTGGCACTTTTTTGCCACAAAAATCTGGCTGAATAGGTAATTCTCTATGACCTCTATCTACCATTACTAATAACATGACTCTTTGAGGTCTGCCCCATGAATATAAAGCATCCATTGCCGCTCGAATTGTTCTACCTGTATAAATTACATCATCTATTAAAAGAATCTCTTTTTTCTCAATAGGAGTTGGAATATCAGCAGCTTGTATAAGGCGAGTTCCAACTCTATTTTGGTCATCTCTATAAAAAGTTGGATCAATTATTCCTTTGCTAACTCTTAAACCTGTTCTGGAGAATAATTCCTTTTCTAGCACTTCGGTCAGTTCAATTCCTCTAGTCGGGATGCCAACCAATAGAAGATTATCCAGTTTTTTTACTTTTTCGATAATTTCGCAAGTTAAACGCGAAATAGTTTTTCTAAGCTCAACTCCAGTTAATATTTCAATCTTTTTTGTTTTCTTAGACATGATTTATCAAGAAATAAAATTGATAAAGTTTTTTCATAAATTAGCAAAAGCTAACTATATTAAATATAAATTGTTAAAAAGTAACGTTTGAAGCTAGATTTAAGATTGGATCAGTTAACAATGAATTTGATCTAAATATGTCAAAGATTAGCAGCAAAAATATAAAAACATTAAGTGTTCGTCAGAGCCCTGTAGTACTCGCGATATTAGATGGATGGGGATATCGAAAAGAAGAATCAGATAATGCTATAAAAAATGCAAGTACACCAATCATGGACTCATTGTGGCATGCTTATCCCCACACCCTTATAAGTGCTAGTGGATCTGACGTAGGCCTTCCAGATGGTCAAATGGGTAATTCAGAGGTAGGGCACCTTACCATTGGTTCGGGAAGAATAATACAACAAGAACTTGTAAGGATTTCAAATATTGTAAAAAATAATCAATTAGGCTTGATAAATGAGTTAAAAGAGATGGCTGCTTCATTAAAGAAGAATAATTCTACTTTGCATATCACAGGATTATGTTCCGATGGAGGAGTTCATAGTCATATCGATCATTTATTAGGTTTAATAAAATGGGCATCTGATAATAAACTTAAAAAAGTTGCAATCCATATTATTACTGATGGAAGAGACACTCCTGCAAAAAGTGCCTCGAAATATCTTAATCAAATAGAGTCATGTATAAAAAAATTCAACGTAGGTGAAATAGCTTCCATATGTGGAAGATACTGGACAATGGATAGAAATCTTTTATGGGATAGAACAGAAAAAGCATACTCTAATTTGACTGATCCAGATATTCCAATTACAAATATTTCTCCCAAAGATTATATAGAAAAAAGTTATGCCAAAAATATAACCGATGAATTTATAGAACCCATACGAATATCTGAAAACTATCTTAAAGATGGTGACAGTTTTATTTGCTTTAACTTTCGTCCAGATAGAGCAAGACAAATAATCAAATCTCTTTCGGTCAATGAATTCTCAGACTTTGAAAGAAAAAATTATCCAAATCTAGATTTTATTACATTTACTCAATATGATCCGAATTTTCCCGTTAAAGTTGCATTTCCTCCTGAATCACTAAATAATTTTATTGGCCAAATAGTGTCAGAAAATGGACTTAAACAATACAGAACTGCGGAAACTGAAAAATATCCTCACGTAACATACTTTTTCAATGGAGGAGTTGAAATACCCTTACCTGGAGAAGAGAGACATTTGATTCCATCTCCAAGAGTCGCAACTTATGACTTGGAACCCGAAATGTCTGCAGAGGAATTAACTATTAGTTGCTCTAAAGCAATTAGAAGCGGCAATTATGCTTTTGTTGTGATCAATTTTGCCAATCCTGATATGGTTGGTCATACAGGCAACATGGATGCAACAATTAAAGCTATAGAAAAAGTAGATAAATGTATAGGTCAAATAGTTAATGCTACTGGAGAAATGGGCGGGAGCATTGTTATTACAGCCGATCATGGTAATGCAGAGGTAATGAAAGGATCTGAAGGAGAACCATGGACAGCACACACAATTAATAAAGTTCCATTAATTTTGATTGAAGGAGAAAAAAGAAAAATACCAAATATGGGAAATGAAATTAATTTAAGAGAAAACGCGGGTTTAGCAGATATTGCTCCCACTTTATTGCAATTATTAAATCTGCCAATACCAAGAGAAATGACAGGCAAATCGCTTATTCAAGAAATTGAATTAAAGGGTTATAATAAGGTGGTTCAACACGTTTAAAGTTAATAAAAGTTTTTAAGCAATGATTCAAATTATGAGTTGGATTTGGGTATTTTCTGGAGTTCTTCTGATTCTCTTAGTTTTACTTCATAGTCCTAAAGGTGATGGAATGGGAGGAATAGCCGCCAGCGGAAGCTCAATGTTCAACAGTGCAAGTAGTGCTGAAGACTCTCTAAACAAAATAACTTGGACTTTTTTAGTGATATTTTTGTCTCTCGCAATTATTCTCAGCGCTGGTTGGATTTCTTAAAAGTTCAAAAAAAAAGGGACCATTTGATAATCCCTTTTAAAAAATTTATTAAAAACAATTTTATCTAGTAATCGAAGTCGCCTCCCATACCAGGAGCGCCTGCTGGAGCAGCTGAATCTTTTTTCTCAGGTAGATCTGCAACTATACATTCGGTGGTTAGAACCATCCCTGCTATTGAAGCTGCATTTTGTAATCCTGAACGTGTAACTTTTGCAGGATCAACTATACCGGCAGAAGACATGTCTACATATTCTCCAGTAGCAGCATTGAATCCATCATTAAATGGTTTAGTTTTTACATTTTCGGCAATCACAGCTCCATTAGAACCTGCATTCTCTGCAATTCTCATAAGAGGAGCCGTAAGTGAAGCTTCAACAATGTTGGCTCCAATTAATTCTTCTCCTTCTAAATTTTTATCAGCCCATTCTTTTAGAATAGGAGATAAATGAGCGAGAGTTGTTCCACCTCCGGGTACAATTCCTTCTTCAACAGCTGCTTTTGTTGCGTTAATAGCATCCTCAAGGCGAAGCTTTTTATCCTTCATCTCAGTTTCAGTAGCAGCCCCAACCTTAATCACAGCTACACCTCCAGCTAATTTAGCGAGACGTTCTTGCAGCTTTTCTTTATCATAAGAAGAATCTGTTTCATCCATTTGCTTCTTAATTTGATCACATCTAGCTTTAACTGCTTGCTCATTACCTTCAGCTACAATAGTAGTAGTCTCTTTATTGATAGTTATTCTTCTACCAGTTCCGAGCATATCTAAGGTAGCATTCTCTAGTTTCAAGCCTGCATCTTCAGTGATAAGTTGTCCATTAGTTAAAACGGCCATATCTTCGAGCATGGCTTTTCTTCTATCGCCGAATCCAGGAGCTTTTACTGCAGCAACATTTAACACTCCTCTTAATCTATTTACAACAAGAGTTGCTAATGCCTCCTTTTCAATATCTTCTGCAATAATGACTAGTGGTTTACCAGTTTTAGCTATTTGTTCCAAAACGGGTACTAAATCTTGCACTAAGGCAATTTTTTTATCAGTCAGAAGAATATATGGTTCATCTAAAACAGCCTCCATTCTCTCTGTATCTGTTGCGAAATAAGGTGAGATATAACCTTTATCAAAGCGCATCCCCTCAGTAACTTCTAATTCAGTAGTCATTGATTTTCCTTCTTCTAGGGAGATAACACCTTCTTTACCAACTTTATCCATAGCATTGGCAATCATTTGACCAACTTCTTCATCGTTTCCAGCAGCAATAGTTCCGCATTGAGCTATAGCATTGCTATCGCTTATAGGTTTGGAATTATCTTGAATTTGACCAACTAGAAACTCAGTCGCTTTGTCAATTCCTTTTTTCAAAGTAATTGCATTAGCTCCAGCAGCAACGTTTCTTAACCCTGCTTTAACCATTGCATGAGCTAAAACAGTGGCTGTTGTGGTACCATCCCCAGCTGCATCATTAGTTTTTGAAGCAGCTTGTCGGATTAAAGCAACCCCTGTGTTTTCAATGTGGTCCTCTAATTCGATTTCTTTAGCGATTGTGACTCCATCATTGATAATTTGTGGAGCACCGAATTTTTTTTCTAGAACAACATTTCTTCCTTTTGGTCCAAGCGTTACAGCCACAGACTCTGCAAGGATATCAATTCCTCTCTCGAGCGCTCTTCGAGCTTGCTCATTGTAAATAATTCTTTTAGCCATGTTTAGGCAGTGATTTAGTAATAAGTTTTAATAATTTTTGAAACAAATATTCTAGCTTACTACAGCTAAAATATCTTTTTCCGAGAGCAAGACATATTCATCTCCTCCCAATTTAATGTCTGTGCCAGCATATTTGCTGTACAAAACTTTATCGCCAACACTCACTTCTGGAGTTTGTCGAGAGCCATCGTCATTAAGTTTGCCAGGGCCCACCTGAGCAACTTCTCCAACCTGAGGTTTTTCTTTAGCTGAATCAGGCAAAAGAATGCCGCCAGCAGTTTTTTCCTCAGATGCGGAAACTTTAATAAATATTCTATCTCCCAGTGGTTTTACTGTAGAGACTGTAAGTGAAACAGCTGCCATAGATTAATGGAGGATCATGATTGAGACGCTTTGCGTCATAAAAATGGAAAGAGAAGTTCTCCATCCGTATCATCAACAACATAATCTGCAAAGCGGCAATTAAACCATACTTAAACTGTGCGGGTGGCCGAACCCATTTAACGAATCTACCCATTAGATGGTAGTATTTTCGCATTATGAGCTGATTAAATCAGCTATTCATCACCAATCTATAAAAATGGTAGCAACTCCATCAACTTCTTCACAAACAAAAGGCGTAGTACGTCAGGTAATTGGTCCAGTTCTAGATGTAGAATTTCCTGCTGGGAAATTGCCCAAAATTTTAAATGCTTTAAGAATTGAAGCTAAAAATCCTGCTGGACAAGACATAGCGCTCACTGCAGAAGTCCAACAGCTCCTAGGTGACCATAGAGTAAGAGCAGTGGCAATGAGTGGCACAGACGGCCTTGTAAGAGGCATGGAGGCAATCGATACAGGAGCACCAATATCTGTGCCTGTAGGAGAAGCAACTTTAGGAAGAATATTTAATGTTTTAGGAGAACCAGTAGATGAACAAGGTCCAGTAAATACTAAAGATACTGCTCCAATTCATAGAGCTGCGCCAAAGTTAACTGACCTTGAAACTAAGCCAAAAGTTTTTGAAACAGGTATTAAAGTTATCGACCTTTTGGCTCCTTATAGACAAGGAGGAAAAGTTGGATTATTCGGAGGTGCTGGTGTTGGGAAGACAGTTCTTATTCAAGAATTAATTAATAACATCGCAAAGGAGCATGGTGGAGTTTCTGTTTTTGGAGGTGTAGGAGAAAGAACTAGAGAAGGGAACGATTTGTATGAAGAATTTAAAGAATCTGGAGTTATCAATGCGGATGATTTAACTCAATCAAAAGTTGCCTTGTGTTTTGGACAGATGAATGAGCCACCTGGTGCAAGAATGAGAGTAGGCTTATCAGCGCTTACAATGGCCGAACATTTTAGAGATGTGAATAAACAAGACGTCCTACTTTTTGTTGATAACATTTTTAGATTCGTTCAAGCTGGTTCTGAAGTATCTGCATTACTTGGAAGAATGCCCTCAGCTGTTGGATACCAACCGACTCTGGGAACTGATGTTGGTGAATTACAAGAAAGAATTACATCTACATTGGAAGGTTCAATAACATCTATCCAAGCTGTTTACGTACCTGCTGATGACCTAACAGACCCTGCTCCAGCTACAACCTTTGCCCATTTAGATGCTACTACCGTGCTTGCTAGAGCTCTCGCAGCTAAGGGAATTTACCCTGCAGTTGATCCATTAGACTCAACAAGTACTATGCTACAACCATCCGTTGTTGGCGATGAGCATTACAAAACAGCCAGAGCTGTCCAATCCACTCTACAAAGATACAAAGAACTTCAAGATATTATCGCAATTCTTGGTTTAGACGAGCTTTCTGAAGAAGATAGATTAACAGTGGACAGGGCCAGAAAAATTGAAAAATTCCTCTCACAGCCTTTCTTCGTAGCAGAAATATTTACAGGAATGTCTGGTAAATATGTGAAATTAGAAGATACCATTGCTGGCTTCAATATGATCTTATCAGGTGAATTAGATGATTTACCAGAGCAGGCATTTTACTTAGTTGGTAATATTGATGAAGTTAAAGCAAAGGCTGAAAAAATAAAATCAGAAAAATAAATATTTGAATATATACATTTAACCCTCAATAATTTCAAATTAATGGCAATTTCTCTAAAAGTTTTAGCTCCCAATAAAAATGTCTATCAAGGCGAAGCTGAAGAAGTAATCCTTCCTAGTACTACCGGTCAACTAGGTATACTACCAGGACATATCTCTTTAGTTACTGCTATAGATATTGGCGTTTTAAGGGTAAGAATGAATTCCCAGTGGAAATCAATAGCTCTTATGGGAGGCTTCGCTGAAATTGAATCTGATGAAGTTATAGTTTTAGTAAATAATGCTGAAATTGGTTCTGAAATTAATGTTCAAAATGCTGAACAAGATCTTAAAGAAGCAAAATTAGCAATTAGCAAATTTTCTGAAAATGAAAAAAATCCAGAAAAAATAAAAGCCTTGAAAGAGGTTTCAAAGGCTGAGGCTAGGATTCAAGCTGCAAAGAACTAATATTTAAGCAGTTCCACAAAAAGTTACTTCGGGAAACTTTAATTTGGCTTCTTCTAATTTTTTTGTCTTACCCTCTTCTTGCCAATAATTTATCACTTCAGTAGCTTTATTCAATATCTCTACTCTTTCGTTATCCGTAATCCAACCTTTATTCTCAAGTTCACTTTTTAATTTTTCCCAAGCATCATCTCTTGGCCAAAAATAATAGGCAGTAAGAGGGCTTGGGCCTCCACCTACTATTTGATCCACTGCTAAAGCCACATTATCAGGTAACCACAATACTTTAATTATGAATCTCCCTTCATCAGGTTTAGGGGTATAACCAGTAGGTACACCATCTTCATCAATTGTGGCAGCTGCCAACACAGCTGTGGCACCCATCATTCCTGCATTAGGAGAAGAATTTTTAGAGTTTGGTGCATCGCTGTTTTGTCCCTTTTTTTCTGTTGAATTTTGATTTAAATTATTTGATGAGGTCATTCACTTATTAATGTTTAATAAATAATTTATCAGTTTATGGTCACATTTTGATTGATTTATTCAAAATTTCTTGATTTTAGTTATTGAGGACTTCTTAAAAAGGATTGTTATCTATCATGAGATACTTCATAAAAATCATAAATAGTGGCTTCCAATGAATCCCAAAGATCTTTGGGGATATCGTTTTCTTCAGCGAACATCCCAAGCTGACTGGCTAAGCCTCTCGCTTGAGAGAGTTTCGAATCATATGAATCGGACTTATTCATTTTTGAGCTTTAAACTTAATAAAAATAAATCTATTAACTTAATAAGTCAAATATCAAAATTCTAAATCAGAAATTTCTTTTAGTGCAGCAATACTTAAAACATCTGGATTTGTATCTGTGACCAAGACATCGTCTTCTATTCTTATCCCTATGCCTTTCCATTTCTCATCTATATGGGGTTGTCCCTCAGGAACTGGGATCCTATCACTTATATAAATCCCAGGTTCTACCGTAAGAATCATTCCATTCTGTAATGGCACTTCATAGTCGCCCATTCTGTATGCTCCAACATCATGAACATCTAAGCCAAGCCAATGTCCAGTTCTATGCATGTAAAGATGTTTATAAGATTGATTCTCAATTATCTCCTCAGTACTCCCTGCTAATAAACCAATTTCTTTCAATCCTTCTATGAGAATTGTTAAAGCAACATTATGAACAACACTAGAATTCGATCCCTTTACAGCACTTTTAATTGCATTTTTCTGCGCACTCAATACAATTTCATAGATAACTTTTTGCTCATCAGAAAATTTACCACCTATTGGAATAGTTCTTGTTATGTCTCCATTGTAATAATCAATTAGTGCGCAGCCAGCATCTACCAACAATAAATCTTTTTTATTCAAGGGTGAATTATTTGAAGTGTAATGCAAAATGCAGGCATTATCTCCTGATGCGACAATTGAGTTATAAGCTGGTCCTCTCGCCCCTTTTTCTAAAAAGAATCCCTCTAAAAGACCCTGAATTTGTCTCTCATTTTTCTTTGATGAGATAGATTCTCTAACTAGTTCATGAGCTTCTGCTGAAATTTGTGTAGCCTCTCTCATTCTCTTAATCTCAAATTCACTTTTAATTAATCTCATCTCATTTAAATAAATTTCTGGAGATTTTATAGAATTTGCACCAATCCCTGATCTTGAGCGATTGTCAAGTTGTTGTGAAAAAATTTCCAGTATTATTTTCTCAACTGATGGATGCTTACCAATAGAAAAAACAATTTCATCAGAACCATTTATATAGACTGGCAGTAAATCTTTTAATTCGTTTATTGAATGAGCCTTGTCAGCATTAAACTCTTTTTCAGCGCCTTCTAAACCCCATCTAAAGCCATGCCAGACTTCGCTTATAACATCTTTAGGAGCAACAAACATAATAAATCTCTCTCCCTTTGGCTTATGCGATAAGAAAAGAGCGATTGCATCTGGCTCATCGAAACCAGTTAAATACCAAAAATTACTATCTTGTCTAAAAGGATATTCACAATCAGCATGATGCTTTACCAGACTAGCACCAGGGATAATAGCAGCTCTTCCATTTAATTTATTGAGGAAGATTTCTCTTCTTTCTTCAAAAACTTTGTTTTCAGGTTTAAACATAGATTATGTATTGGCGTGTTTTAAAAAAAAATGGAAGAATGAATTAATACAGATTTAGTAACTAATCTATTTTAATGGAACCAAGTGTTTACGGTTTAGTTGTTCTTATAATAATTATTTTAATTGGGTCAGCATGTTGTTCGGGAGTAGAAGCTGCTTTTTTAGCTGTAAATTCAATTCGAATTCTAGAGATAGCCTCAAAACAAAAACCAAAGAGTTCTGCAAATCAACTCCTTAAACTTAGAAAACATCTTGGAAGGACATTAACTGTAATTACTATTACTAATAATGGATTTAACATAATTGGAAGTCTTATTTTAGGTGTATATGGAGCATTGGTTATTAATAGTAGTTATGGCCTAACCCTGTTTTCAATTACTTTTTATATACTCGTTGTCTTAGTAGGAGAAGTTCTACCTAAGGCTCTGGGTACAAGATTCTCAGTTCAAATAGCACTATTATCAGTTCCCATCTTGAGAATATTAAATAATATAATGAGGCCATTCTTAATATTAATTGAACAGATTTTTCCTGTTATTACTGCAGAAAACGAAATTTCAACTGATGAAGAAGAAATTAGACAAATGGCAAAAATTGGAAGTCAAAAAGGTTTTATAGAGGCTGATGAGGCAGCAATGATATTTAAGGTTTTTCAATTAAATGATTTAAAAGCTAAAGACTTAATGACCCCTAGGGTATCGGCACCTTGTCTTGATGGTTCTTCAAATCTTGATGAAATTTCTAAACTTATAATGTCTAACAATTCTCCATGGTGGGTTATTTTGGGAGATAAAGTTGACAAAATACAAGGTGTCGTAAAACGTGAAAAAATGTTGGCAGAGTTAATTAATGGGGAGAATAAAAAATTATTATCAGAAATTTGCGAACCTGTGGACTACATTCCCGAAATGATAAAAGCAGATCAATTATTAACTAAATTTGACAAAAATCATAAAGGAGTGAAAGTAGTAGTAGATGAATTCGGGGGATTCGTTGGAATTATCGGTGCAGAAGCTGTTTTATCTGTATTAGCCGGTTGGTGGAAGAATAAATCATGAAACATTTTAAAATTCAAGAACATTATTTACTTTTAAACAAATGGTGGGAGACTCTTGATCTTACCAATTATGAAAAAAGTTTTCTTAATAGAGAAATAATTTCTTTTAATCAACAACTTTTAAGACTCAAAGAAAAAAAATTAAGAATTGGCGCATATGGTAAATCAGGTGTAGGAAAATCTTCTGTTTTAAATTCTTTATTAAAAAAAGACATATTCAAAACAGATATCATTAATGGGAGCACAAAAGAAATACAATCGGAAACGTGGACGCTTAAAGATCAAACACTCAATAGTTTAGAGCTGCTAGATTCTCCAGGATTTGATTTCTGCAATATTAAATTCCCAGATAAAGTTTACTCTTGTATAAATCATTCAGATCTTATTCTTTTTATAGTTTCGGGAGATTTAAATAGAAATGAGTTAAACGAAATCAGCTCTTTTATAAAAGATGGAAAAAAGATTATTTTAATTTTAAACAAAATCGATCTATTTAATAAAAATGAATTAAAAGAAGTAATTGAAAATATAAAGTTTAAGCTTCCAAAAGATTTAAATATTCCAATAATTATTAATAATGAAAACAATCTTAAAAATTACATCGCAAAATTAATCAATAAATATGGTGAGATACTATTAACACTAAATTCTATTCAATTAGCTGACAAATTATTTCTGAAAATAAAAGAGCAAAGATTGAAAAGGAGGCAGAAATTAGCTCAATCAACTATTGGTAAATTTTCGACTCTAAAGGCATCCGCAGTAGCTCTTAATCCTTTTATTTTTTTTGATGTTGCAGGTAGTTTTGCAATAGATACTGCATTGATTAACGAATTAAGTACGATTTATGGCTTAAAGTTGAAAGGCGAATCTACAAGAAAAATATTTAAAAATATATCCATTAATAATTTATGTTTGGGAATCACTCAAGTCGGAGTTAATACCTCTTTAAACCTTATTAAGAAACTAATTCTTTTAACAGCACCTTTTACTAACGGGCTTTCATTATTACCATATGGACCCATAGCAATTATTCAAGCAGCAATCGCGATATATTCCACAAAAATTCTAGGAAAATTAGCCGCAAAAGAGATATATGTTAGAAGCAAAGCTTCTTTTATAGATCCTGCTATTTTGATCCAAAATATGAATTTTAATGACCCAGAGATTTTTAACTACATAAATATTTATTTTTCAAATAGAAATTTAAATAATAATTTTATTAGTTTTCTACCTTAAAACTTAAAATGGGAAAAAGCATTGCTTTATTTGGTACAAGTGCTGATCCACCTACAATTGGACACAAAAAAATTCTTGAAGAATTATCCAAAATTTATGCTTTTACCATTAGCTATGTCAGCAACAACCCCAAAAAAAAGCACATAGAGGATATCTCAATTCGTAGCCATCTATTAAAAACTCTTATTGATGATTTAGATAATCCGAAAATTTTATTTAATCAAAAAATAAGTAGCCCATGGGCAATAGAGTCAATCAAAAAATGTAAAGAAATTTACAAATTTAATAATTTAGATTTTGTTATTGGGAGTGATTTAATTCAAGATATTTTCTACTGGAAAAATTTTGACAAAATTATTTTGGAGGTAAGTTTTTTTATAATTTTAAGAGAGGGATATCCTGTTGAATCAAATACTCTTAAAATGTTAGAAACTTATAGAGTGAAATTCAAGATTTCAAGCATCAAAACCCCAAACATTTCAAGTTCTAAGTTTAGATTAAATTTTAATTGTTCTAATTTACCGTCGTCGTTAATAGATATAGTTAAGAAGAATAATTTATATGAATCCATCAAATTAGTTGAATGAAATTTTTACTTGCCCAAATAAATCCAGTCGTTGGAGATTTAGAGGGCAATGCAAAAAAAATACTTAATATTGCTTCGAAAGCTAGCTCAATTTCTGCTGATTTTGTTCTTACTCCAGAATTGTCATTATGGGGATATCCCGCAAATGACTTACTTTTAAAAAAAAATTTAATCAAAAATCAATACCAAATTCTTGATCAATTAGCTTTAGATATTAATAAAAAATATGGAAACTTAAGCATCTCAATCGGAATAGCTGAGATAATAAATGATTCTTTTTTTCCTAATCTTTATAATTCTATTGCATTGGTTGAGGGCGGCGAATGGAAAATAATTGCTCGGAAAATTATTCTTCCCACTTATGAAGTATTTGATGAGAAAAGATACTTTAGATCAGAAGAAAAAGTTTCCGTTTTGATTAAACAAATTAAAAATAAAACTTGGCGACTTGGTTTTACTATATGTGAGGATTTATGGGTCAACAAAGATATCGAAGGAAGAGGAATCCATAGAAAAAATCCCATTATTGATTTAAAGAAAAAAAAAGTTGATATTTTAATAAATTTATCAGCCTCCCCATATACTCTGAAAAAGTTAGAGCTTAGATCCAAGGTTTCCAGTTTTGCTGCACAATATCTTCAAGTACCGCTGATTTATGTCAACCAGATTGGAGCAAATGATAATTTAATTTTTGATGGAAATAGTTTTATTCTTAATAAAAATGGATCTAAAATTAAGCAATTAAAATCTTTTTCGGAAGATCTCTCCAGCTGGGAAGTTGAGCAAACAAAACCTGCAAAAAATGAATTTAAAAACTCCGAAATGTCATCAATTTTTGATGCATTAGTCCTTGGTGTTAAAGATTATGCAAAAAAATGTGGATTTAAAACAGCTTTAGTTGGATTAAGTGGTGGTATTGATTCAGCACTTGTCTCAGCAATTGCTACAGCAGCTCTAGGAAGTGATAATGTTTATTGCGTTTCAATGCCCTCTAAGTGGAGCTCATCTCATTCAAAGAGTGATGCAAAAGATTTAGCAAGAAGATTAAAGATAAGTTTCAAGAGCATTCCAATTGAAAACTTGATGACCTCTTTTGAAGAATCATTTATAAAAACCATATCTTTCGAGATGGCTGAAATAACAAATCAAAATATTCAGTCAAGGATAAGAGGCACACTTCTTATGGCTTTAGCAAATCAAGAAAAGCATTTGTTACTCTCAACAGGCAATAAATCAGAACTAGCGGTAGGATATTGCACACTTTATGGTGATATGAATGGGGGATTATCTGTAATTGGGGATTTATATAAAACTAATGTTTTTAAATTATGCAATTGGCTTGATAGTGAAGATTCAATTAATAGTAGAAAGTTATATATGTTAGATACTAGTGGAGATATAATTGGGGTAAATATACGTCAAAAAGCTCCAAGTGCTGAATTAGGACCTAATCAATTAGATACTGATTCTCTCCCACCTTACTCTATTTTAGATAAAATCCTTAAAGGAATTATTGAAGAGAAAAAAGATTTACAACAACTAGAAGAAGATGGTTATAAAAAAGATTTAATTTTAAAAATTATCTCACTCATAAAAAAAGCGGAGTTTAAAAGAAAGCAGGCTCCTCCAATCCTAAAACTAAGCAGTCAATCATTAGGAAGTGACTGGAGAGTTCCCATAGCAATATCTTATTAATCACTATAAGAACACTCTTGGATTTTTTTTAAAGGCCGTTTAACTGAATCAAGGTTGATACCTTTTTTGATAGCAAGAATTATGCCTGCAGCTTCTAAATAATTATCAACTTCAAAAAGATTGGGATAATTATAAAACTCATTTGTCACTTTTAATGTATTTTGATTTTTTACAGAGATAATCTTTAAACCTTTTTCAATCCCTGCCAGTACTGCTTCTCCTCCTAATGCACCATTAGGAACAACAATCGATTCAATCTGATCAGGGTGCAGTGAGATTGATTCATTTTTAGCAGGCAATTCAACAATATCAGGTGCATTGCTTAACCCAATCAGTACAGATGGTAAAAAAGTGTATCCTATTTCTTCTGCAGCTGCACGAGGATCTAAATTTTCATTCAATTCAATTGGATTTAAAGCAGGTGCGTGAGCACAGGGAACTTTTAAAAATTTGCTTATTAAATGACTTATAAGTGCTTCGACTCCAGCAATAGGATCAACACCTTTTCCCTCTCGATAGATATTTGTTTCTAAAGAATCTGGATCATCTGGAAATTTTGCCACAATTGCTATGGCCGTAACTCCTTTTTCTATTAAAAATTTTCCAGCATCAATTAGAGTATCAGGATTTTCAATTGTGCCGCCACTGATTTTTGAAGAATCAGGATCAATAACTATGTTTAATGGCTTTCTTGTAATCACATAAGAATGAACATTAATTCCTAAAGTAGAAACGCATGCATCAGCAACTTGTAAATGTCTCACTAATATTTCTTTTTCAATGGCTGAATCAAAAATTATCCCAATTTTCTGTTGCTTTACCCTTTTTAAAGCGATTTCTCCTTTAGCAAGTCGGTCTAAACTATAACCCTCAACATAAAAAATATTTTTATCTTTTTCAGAAAGATTACCACCATTCATAACATTTGGATGAGTAATTAGACATCCACTTGCCGATGCTAATAATTTAGCGGTTGGAAGTGCATCTCCTGCAAAACCTCCTACTTCACAACCAATACCAGTTGGAACTATGAATATGGTTGGTGAATTTTCCATTATTAAAAATATTTCAATTTATATTTCTTAATTAGCTAAGACAGCTTTAATTTTAAGTTTTTTTGTTCCAAAAGAGTCAATAGAATTTTGAATATCAACAATTGACCACCGAATTAAATCACCTTTTTTTTCTAAATTTACAATGATGAATTCCCTTAAATTTTTTACTTTTATTGAAGCTGGCCAATCTAAATAGTAATCAACTGAACTTAATTTCATTTTTGATATTTACCAAATTGATCATTATACAAATCATCTTCGACTTCTTTACCAATAACAATATTCAAATCGGACTTGGGATATGCCACGCATAAAAGTGCAAAGCCCTTTCCCCTCAAATCATCATTTAATCCCATAGCATCTTCTTGATCTACAGATCCTTCTAATATCATGGATGCACAATCTGTACAAACTCCTGAACAACAACTACTTGGTAAATCTATTCCATTCATTTTTGCCGCTGAAATAATATCTTGATCTTCAGAACATAAAAATCTAAAAGTCTTTTGCTCAAATTGAACTTTGATATTGTATTCAGGCATATCCTAAATCTTATTGCTAAACTGCAGAACCTCCTACAACCTCTAATATTTCTTGAGTAATAGCTGCTTGCCTAGCTTTGTTATAGGTTAGATTTAAAGTACTTGCTAATTCTTTAGCATTATCACTCGCATTATTCATAGCAGTCATCCTGCAAGCAAGTTCTGAAGCTGCCGACTCTTGAAGAGCTCTTAGTACCTGATTCTGTAAATATAATGGTAATAAGGAATCTAATAGTTGATCAGGACTTTGTTCAAAAACAATATCTGATGGCAACTTCTCTGAATCACTTTTTTCCATATTTGATTTTTCAACAAGTAACTTACTATCTTTTGTAGTCAACCTAAAAATTTCATCGTTTTCCTCAGCAATTCCTTGAGGGTCAAGTGGCAATAGTGTTTGGACGACAGGAGCGCAGCTGACTAGAGTGATAAATTTCGTGTAAATAATTTCCACCCTATCAGAATTTTCTGAGAGAAATTCAGCTAAAATTTCATTTGTTATTCCTTCAGAGTCCTTGACTGTGGGTACCTGTTCTAGTTCTTTGAAAGAACTTTTAATTACATATTTATCCTTTCTATTTTGAAAATATCCAATAGCCTTTTTCCCTACCAAAATTAAATTTGGCTGATACCCTTGTTTGACTAATTCTGCGTATCTTATTTCTACCTTTTTTATTATATTTGTATTGTAACCACCGCATAAACCTCTATCTGCAGTTATGCAAACCAAAGTGATGCTTTTTACTTCTCTCTTGGATAATAGAGGAGAGTCGACAGCCTCAAATTGAACTCTAGATTGGATATTTTCTAAGACCCGTGCAAGTTTATCTGCAAAAGGTCTACTCTTAAGAACTTGATCTTGAGCTCTCCTAACTTTTGCAGCTGCAACAAGTCTCATGGCCTCCGTTATTTTCCTTGTATTTTTAACGGAAACGATTCGATCTCTAATCTCTTTAAGATTTGCCATAGTATCTCCTAAATAAATTTAAACTGTGGCAAGCATTGATGATTTAACTTCATTTATCACCTCTTTTAGTGTCGCTTCTAATCCATCATTTAATTTCTTTTCTTTAAGAATTTCTTCTATAAATTCTGATTTATTTAACTTTAGGTATTCCCTAAGTTCAGTTGCAAATTTAGTAACATCTTCAACAGGCACCTCATCAATAAGACCTTTAACTCCTGCGTAAACTACCGCAACTTGTTCTGCAAGGTTAAGTGGGGAGAATTGAGGTTGCTTTAATAACTCTCTTAGTCTTTTACCTCTTTCAAGTTGTTGCTGAGTTGCTTCATCAAGATCAGATGCAAATTGAGAAAAAGCAGCTAATTCATCAAACTGTGCGAGTTCTAATTTTAAAGTTCCTGCAATTTTTTTAATTGCTTTTGTCTGAGCGGCACCTCCAACACGGCTAACAGAAATACCTACATTAATAGCGGGTCTTAATCCTGAGTTAAATAAATCTGCACTCAAGAATATTTGTCCATCTGTAATTGAAATAACATTAGTTGGGATGTAAGCCGAAACGTCTCCTGCCTGAGTTTCTATAATTGGAAGAGCTGTCATAGAGCCTCCTCCCATAGCATCAGAAAGTTTTGCTGCTCTTTCTAGTAATCTACTATGTAAATAAAACACATCTCCAGGATAAGCTTCTCTTCCTGGTGGTCTTTTTAAAAGAAGAGACATTTGTCTATAAGCCTGAGCTTGTTTTGTTAAATCATCATAGATAACAAGTGTTGCTTTACCCTGATACATAAAATGTTCAGCAATTGCTGCACCGGTATAAGGTGCTAAGTACTGTAAAGCAGCAGGTTCTGAAGCTCCTGCACTAACTACGACTGTATAATCTAATGCTCCTCTCTCTCTTAATACCTCTACGATGTTTGCTACTGATGCTGACTTCTGACCAATAGCTACGTAAACGCAAACTACGTCTTGGCCTTTTTGGTTGATAATCGTATCGATAGCAATAGCAGATTTTCCAGTTTGTCTATCACCAATAATTAATTCTCTTTGACCTCTTCCAACAGGAATCATTGCATCAATAGATGTAATACCTGTTTGCATTGGTTCATGCACTGATCTTCTCTTGATTATTCCAGGAGCCATTTCTTCAATCAATCTAGTATCACTAGTAGGAATTTCCCCTTTCCCATCTATCGGTTGTCCTAGAGGATTAACAACTCTCCCCTGCATTGCTTCACCAACTGGAACAGATGCGATTTTACCTGTGGACTTAACGTTACTTCCTTCTTGGACACCAAGTGCCTCTCCCATCAAAACGGCTCCGACATTATCATCTTCAAGATTTAAAGCTATACCTTCGGTACCATCTTCAAATTCCAATAACTCACCTGCCATGACCTGATCTAAGCCATATATTCTTGCAATGCCATCACCGATTTGCAGAACAGTTCCTACATTGCTAACACTTACAGATTGGTCATAATCAGTTATTTGTTGTTTTAAGATTGAACTGATTTCATCAGGGCGTATAGATACCATGGATTTAAGAATTTAAGGTTGATTTAAAAGTTACTTGGAAAGGGACAAGCCAAGTTTTCTAATTTGTGAAGCAAGGGAAGCATCAATTACTTTTGATCCTACACTGGCGACGAAACCACCAATAAGAGATGGGTCGATTTTAGTTACAAGTTCTAATTTTTCTGTTCCAGCAATATTGATGATCTTTTTGGTAATTAAACCTTTCTGTTCATCAGTAAGCTCGACTGCAGAAGTAACAGTTGCCAAAGCAATATTACTATTTTCTCGGTAAATCTCTAAAAACCTATCAAGAATTGAAGTGAGGATTCCAATTCTTTGCCTATCGGCCAATAATTTTAAGAAATTCAGTAAAGAAGAATTAACCTTATTTGAAAAAATTTCAATAATGATTTTCTTCTTAGCATCTGTCTCTAAAATAGGAGAGGATAATGTCTTCTCCAATTCAGGGGAATCATTTATTAATTCCAAAAGTTGTTTAACCTCAGAAACCATCTCTTCAGTTTGAGAATTTTCATTTACAACTTGAAGTAATGCCTCTGCGTATGGTGTAGTAACTGAATTTAAAAGTGGCATTAGTTCACCTCAATATTGTTAATTGATTGAGTTACCAAATTTTCTTGAGTTGTTTTATCAAGTCGATTTGGGAGAGATTCTAAAGCTTTCTTAATTGCCAGTTCAACAGCTTCTTTTCGTAGTTGAGAAATTGCTCTAGATGCTTCAGAGCTCTCATCAGAAATTGCACTTTGTTTAATTCGTGCCATCTCCTCTATTGCTTTTTTCTCACTTTCCATTCTGATTGATTCAGATCTTTTAATAGAATCTGCTTTTATTTGAGAAGCTTTTTCTTCTGCTAAAGATAAATCTTTATTCGCCTTTTCTAAAGCTTGAGTTGCATTTAGAAGTCGATCTTCAGCATCTTTTAATTCAAGAAGGATTCCTTCTCTCCTTTTTTGAAGCATTTTACCTAAGAAACCAGGCAAAAATTTATAAAGACCGAAAACCACTACAGCCCAATTAAGGATATTAGTTTCGAATAAATTGAAGTTCAATCCAAAACCTTCTGTAGCTAAAAGAGTTAAATTCATTTTTCTAGAATCAATCTATTAACAATAAGTTCGCTTAGATCATCAGCCTGTTTAGAAAGTTGATCACGAGCAGCGGACGTTTGACTTTCAATTTCTAGTCTTGCCTTTTCTTTTGAAGCATTTGCTTCGTTATTAGCAAGTTCTAGTGCTTCTTTATAAAGCTTGTCAGACTCATTTTCAGCTTCGCTCACAATTCTTTGGGCTTCTGTACGAGCACTTTGAAGCTGGGTTAATAAATCAGCTTCTAATTTTTTAACCTCAGAAAGTTTATTTTTGGCCTCAATAATATTATTACTTACAAACTTTTCTCTTTTTTCTACAACTTTGCCAACAGGCTTAAAAAAGAGAGAATTTAATATGTAAGTAAGCGCAACTACTTGTATTGCCATTAGTGGCAAAGTGGCATTTATATCGAATAATCCACCTTCTGTAGCACCAAAAAAATTAAAGGCCAACATATGATTCAGTTGAAGTTAAAAAATTAAATTTAAATATTGCTAATAAGAATTAGAAGCAATATTAACTTTTAGGAAAAAGGATTCGCAAAAAGTAGTACCAAAGCCACAACTAATCCGTAAATTGTTAATGACTCCATGAAAGCGAAAGACAAAAGAAGAGTTCCTCTGATTTTACCTTCAGCTTCTGGCTGACGGGCAATACCCTCAACAGCACCTTGAGCTGCGTTACCTTGTCCAAGACCTGGGCCAATAGCACCTAGACCAACTGCTAAACCAGCAGCTACAACTGATGCAGCGGAAGTAATCGAATCCATAATTTTGAAATAAAGAGCTTAATACTTGTGATAATCTTTGTTGTCATACACGCTTGGACATCCTTTGTTTTAAGAATGGGTCTGATATTTTCAGACCTACGCGATTAGATATTTTGCCAGATTACAGACCCTTTGTAAAAGCGTCTGAATGTATCAGAAAACAGCTAATGATGTTCTTCAACAGCTTCTCCAATGTAGTAAGCTGCTAAAGTTGCAAAAATCAATGCCTGAATTGCACTAGTAAATAATCCTAGGAACATAACAGGTATTGGGAGAATTAGCGGAACTAAAAAGACTAGAACTCCAACAACAAGTTCATCAGCCAAAATATTTCCAAATAGCCTGAAAGAAAGTGATAATGGTTTCGTAAAGTCCTCTAGAATTTTGAAAGGAAGCATAATCGGAGTTGGGTGAACATAGTATTCGAAGTATCTCCAACCCTTATTGCTTAAACCTGCATAGAAATAAGAAAGTGAAACCAGTAAAGCCAAGGCTATAGTTGTATTGATATCTGCAGTAGGTGCTCCTAATTCTCCACTTGGTAACTTAATCAATCTCCAAGGAATTAAAGCCCCTCCCCAATTACTAACAAAGACGAATAAAAATAAAGTCCCTATAAATGGCATCCAATCTCTATAAACTTTTTCACCTATTTGCGTCCTAGCAAGATCTCTTATGTAATCCCAGAGGAACTCAAGCAGATTTTGAAGGCCTTTAGGATCATTTTCCATTTTTTTAGTTCCTAAAGAAATAAAAACTAATAACGCTCCTAATAAAATCCAAGATGTTAAAAATACCTGCCCATGAAGTCTGATATTTCCAATTTGCCAATAAAGATGTTGACCAACTTCTAATGCTGCAAAATTTGTTAGCAAGGAATTAAAAAACATTTGTTTTGAATAAAAAAATTTACTTAAGAACGTGAAAAATAAAGAATGAGTGAAGGCTTATAAATAAAAAAACCTATCATTGCAGGAAAAATATCCAAATATCCTAGCTTGCTCGCAAAAATAAAGAGACAAACTGGAACTAATAGTTGCAATTTTGATACACCTGATGATTCTTTACCAAGTTTCCCTATACTTTTGGCAAGCAAACGAAGGTAAAAAATTCCGGCAATTGCACCTATAAAAATACTAAAACCAAAAGTAAAGCCTAGAAAAATTCCTGTTATTGATGCTAATAAAATTGAAACAATAAAAGTAATTCCAAAAATTGTTAATTGCAATTTTGTGTATTCATCATTTTGGGAAAGCAAATGATCTATTTGATTGGCAATGCCAGATTTACTTTCTTTAATGATCGAATTATTCAGGGATTGAGGAAATTGAACATTCTCATTAGAAGGATGCTCAAGTTTTTTTCTATTTGAGTCCACTGATGTGAACATAGTTTAGAAACCCCTCTGAATGGTTTTAAGTAAGTATATAAACTCACGGAATCTATCACGGAGAGGTCCCTTTTAGCTAGTTTTTTTTTATAAAAAATTAATTCTTAAGATTTATAATGAATCTGTAGGCCATTTTTTACTTTATTCTTCAAAAATAAAATTTATGAAAAGTCATCTTTTGAATTGCTTTAACACTTTAATACCTTAATAAAAGACTTGGCAAAATCTCAATTAAACGTCTCAATAGTAAATATACATCTAAAAAATTGGAGATAAGTCAAGAAAAAATAAAATATAAAAGAATTTCTAAAAGAAAAAAAACCTTTAGTTCTAATTACAAAAAAAATTTCAGCAATTTAACAGAGTCTATATTTCCCTTACCTTGGTCGATATGGCCTTATGAAGCAAAAATCCTCATTGTCATCATTGGCATTTGGTCAATATTAGGAATATGCATACTAGGATCATCAAGTTGGTGGGTGGCTAGTAGGGAAATGGGAAATTGGGCTTACTTCTTGAAAAAACAAATCATTTGGACAATTCCCGGAATTGGTTTATTTTATTTCGTACTTAATACAGACATTAGAAATCTTTTAAAGTTTTCAAGAATTATTTTTTATATTTTATTCTTTTTGATTTTACTTACCAATCTTACTGGAATTACAGTTAATGGATCTTCAAGATGGCTAGTGCTTGGCAATTTACGTCTCCAGCCATCTGAATTAATTAAACCTTTTTTAATTCTAGAAGCTTCTAATCTTTTCGCACATTGGAATCTAGTAAAGAATGATAAAAAATTAATTTCAATTATAACCTTTGGTTTATTAATTTTTTTAATACTTAAACAGCCTAATTTAAGTACTGCATCATTAACTGGAATTCTTCTTTGGGTAATGGGTTTATGTGGAGAAGTAAAACTTAGCTCTCTTTGCTCATTTGCTTCAATGGGATTAATTACTGGATGTATCAGCATCCTTAATAACGAATATCAAAAACTGAGAGTTACTTCATTTATAAATCCTTGGAAAGATCAACAAGAAAATGGATTTCAATTGGTTCAAAGTTTATTAGCTATAGGTTCAGGTGGTCTATTTGGTCAAGGTTTTGGACTGTCGATACAAAAATTACAATATCTGCCGTTCATGTATACAGATTTTATTTTTGCAATTTTTGCGGAAGAATTTGGTTTATTGGGGTGTACTTTATTCTTAGGATTTTTAGCATTATTCTCTTATGTAAGCCTAAGAATTAGTCTTAAGTGCAGGAACAATTATACAAAATTAGTTGCTATGGGATGTGGTGTGTTGTTGACAGGTCAATCAATAATGCATATTGCTGTAGCAACAGGTTCAATGCCTACTACAGGGTTACCACTACCTTTCATTAGTTATGGTGGCAATTCATTAATAGCGTCTTTTTTTATTGCAGGGATGCTAGTTAGATGTTCATTAGAGTCAACAGGATTCATTGGAATGATTAGTACACGAAAGACTCTTAATTAGTTAGAATTTAAAGGATTAAATTCAAGCTATCGAATCATTTAATTTAGTTATTTCAGAATTATCTCAAAAGGGTAATCTGCTTATGCAGAATGGTCTTAATAGTCCTGGTCCATTTACTATATTTTTGGTTTTCAGCGCAGGACTTTTAACAAGTCTTGGGCCATGTTCATTATCATTACTGCCAGTGACTATTGCTTATATAGGCGGAACAGAGAAAAATAAATTTAAAATTATTAGTTTTTCAGGAGGTGTAGTTTTTTCGCTTGTTGCACTGGGGGCTGCGAGTGGATTCTTAGGTAAAATATATGGGCAAATTCCATCTTATTACACTTCATTTGTTGCCTTATTAGCAATAATAATGGGTTTAAATTTATTAGGAATTCTAAAGTTTCAATTTCCGAATGGACCTGATATAAAAATAATTGAAGATAAAATACCAACATTTATAGCACCTTTTGCCATAGGGACTACTTTTGGACTAGCTTCTTCACCTTGCATTACTCCAGTTTTGGCAACTCTTTTGGCTTGGGTATCGCAAGCTAAAAACCCGATAATATCTATTATTTTTTTATTTTTCTTTGGGATAGGCCAAGTAACTCCATTAATCATTGCAGGAGCAACTGCAGAAAACTTAAAGCAATTTTTAGCTCTTAGAAAATTTAGTCAAATAATTCCGACTTTAAGTGGGATATTTTTAGTTTCCCTAGGGCTATTAAATTTATTTTCAAATTGGATTTAAATGATTATTTTTAAGAATCTTATTTTAAAAATATCAAGTTTAAGATTCGCTATATCGCTGATAATCTTCATTGCTATTGCAAGTGGAATAGGTACTTTTATACCTCAAGGTAGTAATAATAAATTCTATATTAATAATTTCGATAGTGCTCCCATTTTTGGATTTTTAGATGGAGAAAAAGTCTTAAAACTTCAATTGGATCATATATATACAAGCTTTTGGTTTTTATTTACATTAATTCTTCTTTGCATTTCTCTTGCAGCTTGTAGTTTCAGGAGGCAAATTCCTTCATTAAAAGCTTCATTAAAATGGATTGAATATAATAGCGAAAAAAAATTTAGCAAACTGCAACTAACTACAAGTTATCCAATCAATCAAGATGGAGAACATATAGCAAAAGTAGATTTATTACTTAAAAAAAAAGGATGGAAAACATACAAATTTCATAGTCATATTTCTGCAAGAAAGGGTTTAATTGGAAAAATCGGTCCTTTAGTTGTACATATCGGATTAATAGTCTTACTTATAGGTTCAGCATATGGAAGTTTTACAAGTCAATCAAAAGAACAATATTTACTGCCTGGAGAAACTTTAGATCTTGTCAATGAGAGCACAAACTCAAAAGCGAATGTAAAATTAGTCGATTTTTCTATAGAACGTGAAAGTGATGGTGTGCCAAAACAGTTTATTTCAAAATTAAATTTTTCTTCTGAAGATCTTAATTTAAATGAAATAAAAACAACCAAAGTTAATCACCCAATCAGGTTTAAAGGATTAACTATTTATCAAGCAGATTGGGCAATATCAAATGTTGTTTTAGAAATAGATAATATCCTTTATCAATTACAATTAAAGGAGATTCCAGAAATCGGTAATCAAGTTTGGGGAGTTTTAGTTGAACTAGGATCGGAGACTAAAAAAAATTTCCTTTTAACAATAGATAATGAAAATGGTCCACTTAAAATTTCGAATATAGAAAATTTTTCCGGGAATAATCTCTTTATCAATGGCGATCCTTTAGAAGTTAACTCTTCAAAAGTATCTCTGAAAAAAATAATCCCCAGCAGTGGATTAATAATTAAAAATGATCCGTCTATACCATTTATTTATTTTTCTTTTATCTTAATAATTTTTGGAACAATAATAAGTCTTATACCAACTAACCAATTATGGATTCTGGTAAATAAAGAATCAAAAAAGTTATCTATTGGAGGCCTTAGTAATAAAAATCTAGTTGGTTTTAAAAAAGAATTTTTTAAGTTATCAGATGAAATAAAAAATTTTTAATTTCTTTTCTGCCCACTAAAAATATCTAACTGCATAGAAACATTCCCTCTTGGGTTAAATGCAGCATTTAAATGTATCCAGTGAGGTGAACCTTCATTCACTAAATCATCCATAATTCTATTCACAACTTCCTCATGTGATATTTTTATATCCCTAAAATTATTAATATAAAGCTTTAAAGACTTCAACTCATAAACTTTCAAATTAGGTTGATAAATAATATTTAGCTTTGCAAAATCTGGATAACCAGAAAAGGGGCACTTACATGTAAATTCAGGCAACTGAATAGAAATTTCATAAATTCTTTTCTTGTTTGGATTATCGAAACAAATTATTTTTGATTCTTCAATAATTCTTTCACCATATAGCGGTCTTTGAGTTGTATCTTCTAATTTAGCTGTACTCATTTTCAGTAGAACTTTTTTACTAAACCTATATAAAAACTATATACAATGATATAAATTCGCAAAAGTATCAACAAATCTAAGTATTACAATTGACTATGTCAAAAGCTGTTAAATCTTATTTTTGTATCAATAGCAACATTCATAATGTCAGTTAAAAGGGTTATATGTGTTTAGTTCAATTAAAAATTAATGGACATTTGTTTAATAACTATCGATAACAATTTAAATAAATCCCTTCAACCAAAAAGCGCAATTGGAATGTTATGGCTTCAAACACATTTTGAGAATGATCAGTGGGAATCACTGTCAAATAGTACAGTTATAATCTCTGAAGAAAATTCCCAATTATTAATTGAAGACGCCACGAGTGCAGGCCTTGATATTAAATGTTTTTCTGATATTTCAATGTTGGATGTTTTCCCAAAAAACGATTAAAATAATAATATTCAATCCTTAATCATGAAGAAAATTGAAGCAATCATACGTCCATTTAAGCTGGAGGATGTAAAAATTGCATTAGTAAACTCTGGTATTGTTGGAATGACAGTAAGTGAAGTCAGAGGTTTTGGAAGACAAAAAGGACAAGTTGAAAGATATAGAGGTTCAGAATTTACTGTTGAATTCCTGCAGAAACTTAAAGTAGAGGTTGTTGTGGAAGATGAAAAGGTTAATTCAGTCCTAGATGCGATTGCTCAAGCAGCAAAAACTGGAGAGATAGGCGACGGAAAAATATTCATCACATCAATTGATTCTGTTGTAAGAATTAGAACTGGCGACAAAGACGAAGAAGCTCTTTAATTCAAAGAGTTTCTTTTACTAAATTTTGTATATATTCACTATTAATCCTTTTATTTGATTGACTTCCTAAGGTCATCCAAGCTAAATATTCATGATTTCCAGCAGGACCTACTAGAGGAGAAGCTATCAAATTCTTTATATTCCATTGGAAATTGTTAGCAGCATAAATTACAGACTCTATAGCTTCAGTATGGAATTTAGGATTGCGAACAACGCCTCCTTTACTGACTTTATCTTTACCCACCTCAAATTGGGGTTTAATTAAAAATATTCCCTCAATACAATCACCTTTTAATAAATTACCAATTGATTTAAAAACTAATTTTAATGAAATAAAAGACAAATCAGCAACCGCAAAATTTGGTAATTCATTACTTCTAGATAAAAGATCATTAGGTTTTAAATTTCGAATATTAGTTCGTTCAAAAAGTATGACTTTTGGGTTATTTCTAATCTTCCATGCAGTCTGCCCATAACCAACATCTATCCCATAAACTAACTTTGCTCCTTGTTGCAATAAGCAATCAGTAAATCCCCCGGTAGAGATTCCTGCGTCAATACATATTTTATCTTTTACTTTAATTTCAAGTTTATTAAATGCCTCCATTAATTTTTCGCCACCCCTTGAAACAAACATAGGTTCGGAATCAATAAAAAATTCAGATCCAATTATTACTTGTTGTCCAGGTTTATCCCATACTTTTCCATTAATATCTCTTACCTTGCCAGCAAGAATTAAACCTTGGGCTTTTTGACGAGTTTCACATAAACCACTTTTTAGAAGATAAAGGTCTAATCTACTTTTTTTAATCATCTATTAATAAATAAAAAAAGACTGAATAATGAACTTCTTCAAGATTAAGATCCAAATTCTTTAATACCTTCCAATTTTAAGTAAGAACTAAAAAATTACCCATTATTAACGAAAGGAATAAAAACAAACATTTTTATATTTAAGCTTTCTAAATTAGCCGGAAAAATGTTACATAAGAAAATAATAGCCAGTCAAATATGTTCAATGGCAAGTACATCTTTAAGGTATAGAGCAATAATTCGATTTTGGTTATAAAGTTTAAGTTGATAATTAATAAAAATTGTGATCGAGCGTTACACATTACCCGAAATGGGGAAAATCTGGACTGATAGCGCAAAATTCCAGAGTTGGCTTAAGGTTGAAATAGCTGCATGTGAAGCAAATTTTTCCCTGGGGAAAATTCCTGAGAATGCCATGAAAGAGATACGTTCAAATGCAAAGTTTGATGAATCTAGAATTACAGAAATTGAGAAAGAAGTTAAACATGATGTCATAGCATTTCTTACAAGCGTTAATGAATTTGTAGGAGATTCTGGAAGATATATACATGTTGGTATGACCAGTAGTGATGTACTTGATACTGGCTTATCTCTTCAATTAAAAGATTCTTGCGAATTGTTATTAGAAGAAATTGAGAACCTAGAAAATGAAGTCAGATTATTAGCAAGGAAGCATAAAAATACATTAATGATTGGCAGATCTCATGCTATTCATGGGGAGCCAATTTCCTTCGGTTTTAAACTTGCTGGATGGTTAGCAGAAATAATAAGGAACAAAAAAAGATTGTTAACACTGAAAGAATCTGTAGCAATTGGACAAGTAAGTGGTGCAATGGGAACTTACGCTAATACAAATCCCAAAGTAGAACAAATAACTTGTGATTTACTCGGCTTAAAACCAGATACAGCAAGTACGCAGGTCATATCGAGAGACAGGCATGCAGAATATGTTCAAACTATTGCACTAGTTGGCGCTTCTCTAGATAGATTCGCAACTGAAATAAGAAATTTACAAAGAACTGACGTTTTAGAAGTTGAGGAGGGCTTTACAAAAGGTCAAAAAGGTAGTTCTGCCATGCCTCATAAAAGAAATCCTATTCGAAGTGAAAGAGTAAGCGGTTTAGCAAGAATTTTGAGGAGTTACGTCTTAACAGCACTGGAAAATGTTCCACTTTGGCACGAAAGAGATATAAGCCATAGTTCAAATGAACGTATCATGTTACCTGACGTATCAATCTGTTTGCATTTTATGCTCAGGGAAATGAAAGATATAGTAAGCAATTTGGAAGTTTATCCAAAAAATATGCTCAAAAATTTAAATATATATGGTGGTGTAATCTTTAGTCAGAAAGTTTTACTTTTGCTTGTAGATAAGGGGTTGTCTAGGGAAAAGGCTTATAGCTTAGTACAAAAAAATGCGCATCAGGCATGGAATACTGAAAATGGGAATTTCAAACAAAATATAGAGAGAGAAAGTGAAATAATGGATCTTATTGATCAAAGTGACTTAGAAGAATGTTTTAATCCTTCAATTCATCTCAATAATTTAAGTGTAATATGGGAGAAGTTAGGTATCTAGGATTACTGAAAACCTTATCTAAGTTAAACCAGTGTTTTCAGAGGAATAATGACAAAAAACTTTAGGATTGAAAAAGATAGTATGGGAACTATAGAGGTTCCCATTGAAGCTTTGTGGGGCGCTCAAACACAAAGATCGATAATAAATTTTTCTATTGGAGAAGAATTAATTCCAATTGAGTTAATTTATTCACTCACCATCATAAAAAAAGCTGCTTCAATTGCGAATTTCAATTTAGGGTTTATAGATAAAAGAAAAAAAGATTTGATTGTAGAGGCATGTACAGAAATACTTGATGGACTTCATGATTCACAGTTTCCCTTAAAGGTTTGGCAAACAGGTAGTGGCACGCAAACAAATATGAATGTTAATGAGGTAATTTCAAATATTGCAGCATTAAAAACAAATTCAGAGCTTGGCAGTCATCAACCAATTCATCCGAATGATGATGTAAATAAATCTCAGTCAACTAATGATACTTTTCCTGCTGCTATTCAAATATCTGTTGTTAATGAAATAATCAAAAATTTAGTTCCAACGATCAGAGAACTTACGAACATCCTTGATAAAAAAAGTGAAGAATGGAAAGACCTTATAAAGATAGGAAGAACTCATTTTCAAGATGCAGTGCCCCTTACTTTTGGGCAAGAAATATCAGCATGGTCAGAGCAACTTAAAGATGCTGAAAATGCAATAATCATAAGTCTGAATGAATTGTATTTCCTACCTCTTGGAGGAACTGCAGTTGGAACAGGGATTAATTGTCCGAAAGGATTTTGTGAAGAGTCTATAAAATCAATTTCCGATGACACTAATCTAATGTTCTATAAATCAAAAAATAATTTTTCTATCATGGCCTCGCATGATCGTTTAGCTCAAGTAATGAGTCAGATAAAAATATTAGCAGGTGTATTATTTAAAATTTCAAATGATATAAAAATTCTATCTTCTGGTCCAAGATCAGGAATATATGAATTAATTATCCCTCAAAATGAACCTGGTAGTTCCATCATGCCGGGTAAAGTTAATCCGACTCAATGTGAAGCCTTATCAATGGTTTGCACTCAGATAATGGGTCTTGAATATGCAGTTTCAATGGCAAATTCTAGCGGCACTTTACAGATGAATGAATATAAGCCTCTGATTGGATTTAATATTCTTACAAGTTTAAAATTACTTAAAAATGCGATAGGAAACTTCAGAATAAAATTAGTTGATGGAATGGAACCTAATCAAAAGAAAATGAAGTTAAATTTAAAAAATTCACTAATGTTGGTTACAGCCATAGTCCCAAAAGTTGGTTATGAAAAAGCAGCTGAAATTGCAAACCTTGCCTTCAAAGAATCATTAAATTTAAAAGAGGCAACACTTAAATTAGGTTATTTAAAGGAAGATGAATTTGATGAAGCAATGAATATCAATTCAATGATTTGATTAAAAAATTTAAGAATTATTATCAATTCTTTTAATTGCAGGATTAATATCTTCAGAGACTTTTATAAGATCATTGGATTCAGAAACAGGAAAACGATTAATAGCTTTTAATGCTAGCTTCGCTTTGCTTTTTAATTTATTACTAACACCAATACAGTATTGAACTTGAGAAAGGACATCAATTGATCTTCTAATAATCCTCACTACATCACCTTCATCTAATGAAGTATTAAAGACTAAATCTTTCCATTTTTTTCCTCTTGCCCATTCAGCAATAATTCCAGTCAACTCTGTTTCTAAATAGATAGGAATTTCAATATGAAACTTATTTTGTTGAAAAGAGACTAATTTTCTTAAACCATCTAATTCATTAAAAACATCTATTACCTTTAAAGAAGGTTTGAAATTACACCAAAGATTAGGCCTCCTTACATCAACACATATAGCTTGAATAATTGCAGCTAACTCAGGAGGATCTAAATCGTCCAAATAACCACTTACTAAAACAAGACCAATCCATAATTCATTTTCACTTCTTATTGCACCAACTGTTTGGCCAACTTCTGTCAATTCCAAATCATTTAAACAACCAAAATGATTCAAAATTTTAATCATATCGGTAAAAGTTCTCCAGTTATGATTTTCTTTATCCTCAAGAGATTTTTTTCTCATATTTATTTCTTGTTCAACATCAATAATTCTTTTTCTATATTTCTTTAATTTCTTGGAGTCTCCAAATCTATGTGCAGGATGATCAGTAACTGTTTCTGCTAAATTATTAATTTGTTGCTGTTGTGCCAAAACTTCCGTTGTCAAATCATATTGTGGAGTTTGTAAATCATTTTTTTTAGAAACTTCTAAAATTCGATCTGCATAACACTGCGACATATCATCTCCCCTAAATACCTCTCCAGAAAAATACATCTTTGGTATTTCAAGTCCTAAGATATTAATTGCATCCAAATCATTAAAAATATTTACTATGTATGAGGGTTTTATAAGAATAAATAAATTATCAATTGTCAAACACAATAAACTCTTAATTTTTTGGGATTCATATATTTTCTTACAAATTAATCCAGGAACAATTTTTCTTTTAATTTGAGGAGCTTTGATTGAAATTAAGCTTCCATCTTTAATATATGGGAGTGCATTAGTTATCTCTTCTGATAATTTTTCTGCTGCTTGTTTTTCTAAAATTTTCAAGAGTCTTCTCTCTTCTTTAAGACGATTTTTTAAGTTTTCGTAGGCATCAAAATCTTTCCAAGAAACATTAGATGTAATTTTTTTTAATTCAATTAAATCCTTATCTAAATTTTCAAGAATTATATTCTCCCCTGAGGATTCACCTAAATATAAAAAACTACCAAAACTTCTTTTGATTAATTCTTTAGACTTCTCTAAAGTATAACTTTGTAAAAGATTAAGTACCATTCCATAGCTAGGAGTGAATTGACTCTCTAAAGAATTCGGTTTGCTAATAGCCAGTGCACTTGCTTCTTTGGCACCTTCGAATCTTGTTTGTAAAGTAAGAACATATCCCTGGGTATCTTTTCCTCTTCTTCCAGCTCTTCCTGACATTTGCAAAAATTCACTGCTAAATAATAATCTATGCCCATCTTCAGTCCTTTTTGATAAAGAAGAAATAACAGTTGTTCTTGCGGGCATATTTATTCCGGCAGCAAGAGTTTCAGTTGCAAAAACAACTTTTATTAAACCTTGCTGAAATAATTCCTCAACCAATTCTTTCCATGCAGGTAATAATCCAGCATGATGGGATGCAATACCGCGTTTTAATGCCTCGCATTGAGATTTGTCTTTAATTGCTTCCTGATTATTTTTAAGATAAACATCTAATTTTTGGGATATCATACTTGCTTCTGAATAACTTACTAAAGTTAAATCTTTAATATTCTCAATAGCCTTGTCACATCCTCTTCTACTAAAAATAAAATAAATAGCTGGCAACATATTTCTTTCAGCTAGTTTCGAGATCACAAAGCCAATGGAGGGAGACTTTGGTTGCATTATCCTGCCCACTTTTCCTCTCATTTTCTGCCCTTTAGGAGCTCTCCAAATCTTACAGTTTGGATGGATTCCATTACCCTTATTATTTAAAAGTGGATGGAGGCCTTTAACACTACAAAAAATAAAATCAAGTGGGACTGGTCTCTTATTACTATTAATAAGTACTGTGGGCCCATGAACTTTTTCTATCCATTTTTGTAGTTGATCTGCATTGGCTATTGTTGCTGATAAAGCTATTATTTGAGTTCTAGTAGGGCAATGGATTATAGTTTCTTCCCAAACTGTGCCTCTTTGAGGGTCATTCATATAATGACATTCATCAAGAATAACAGATTCTAAATTTTCTAAAGGATCATCAAATTCATCAAATTCACCATAAAGCATGTTTCTAAAAATCTCAGTAGTCATGACTAAGATTGGTGCCTCTCTATTTATACTTATATCTCCAGTTAAAAGACCAACTTTATTCTCACCATATTGATTAGCAAAATCTCTAAACTTTTGGTTTGATAGGGCTTTTAAAGGTGTTGTATAAAAAACTCTGCTTTCATGAGATAAGCCTCTATATATAGCAAATTCACCTATCAATGTTTTACCTGAGCCTGTTGGTGCCGTTAAAACAACAGAATTTCCGCTATTAATAGCTCGTATTGCTTCTAATTGGAAATCATCTAGCGGAAAGGGAAAATATTCCTCTAAATTAAGCAATAATTGTGATTGAAGAGAGGATGAGTTAACTTCTTAATATAAGATCTATATAGATATTAATAAACAAAAAAAACCTTGCAAACTTTAATACTAAATCTTTTTAATTAAATCCACTATATTTTTTTTGCCAACATGAAAAAAATAAAAATTCCAAAAAATAGAATCCGTAAATTAAAAACATTTTCTTTAGGTAAAAAATCATTCGAACTTCTAAGTTTAAATTCGCAAAATAAAAAACTTATAGACTTATCCAGCAATGATTATTTTGGATTAAGTAGAGACAAGGATTTAATAAAAGCTGCTTACGAAATAAGCATGTTAGAAGGTATTGGTTCAGGAAGCTCTAGGTTTATTACAGGTTCAAGACCAATACATAAATTATTAGAAACAGAACTTGCCAAGTGGCTTGATCAAGAGAAAGTATTACTTTTCCCAAGCGGGTTTCAAGCAAATATAGCCGCTATACAGGCTTTGGCTAACAGAAATAGTATCGTAATAGCAGATAAATTGATCCATAACTCTCTATTGGTTGGAGTTAAAGCTGCTCAAGCAAAACTTGTTAGATTTTCACACAATAATTTAATAGATTTGGAAGATAAAATTATTAAATCTAACCCCACAAAAAATTCCATTTTAGTTGTTGTCGAATCTCTTTATAGCATGGAGGGATCAATCGCTCCGCTCAGAGAAATAACGGAAATTTGCAAAAAAAATAGTGTTCAATTATTAGTTGACGAAGCCCATGCAATTGGGATTTTGGGCCCTGAAGGCAGGGGTTTAAGTTTTAATTACCGTTCAGATGTAACTATGATTACTGGAACTTTTGGAAAAGCATTTGGGAGCGGTGGAGCGTTCATAGCTTCTAATTCAGAAATTGGTGAATATCTTATCCAAACAAGTGGTGCATTTAGGTACACAACTGCTCTTGCGCCATCTTTAGCGGCTGGAGCGTTAGAAGGTTTAAAAAGAATTTTAGAAAATAAAGAATGGGGAAATGATCTGTTATCGTCTGCGAAGATATGGAAAAAAGAAATTATTAAAAATTTTAGTTTTCCAGTTCAGGGAGATTCTCACATTTTATCAATTATTATTGGCCAAGAAGAGCAGGCAATTTATCTACAAAAATATCTCGAAGAAAATGGGTTTTTAGCAATTGCGATAAGACCTCCAACTGTTCCAGTGGGGCAATCAAGAATCAGAATAACAATACGAAGAAACTTAGATTTTAATCTGCTAAAAAATTTCATTGCAGTATTAAAAGAGTTTAAATGAAACAAATTATTACTCAACATGGCTGGGGACTAAATAAATATTTCTGGGATGATTATAAAGTTGATTTTTTAAATAATAATTGGCATTGGCAAGATAATGAAAGGGGCTATTTTTCAAAAAATAATTATCAAGCAGAATGGATTAAAAGCGAATCTAAAAAAGAAATCAGAATGACTTTATGCCATTCATTTGGTTTTCATTTAATGCAAAAAAAAATCTTAAAAGAAGCAACTCATATTGTTCTTATAAATTCTTTTAATAATTTTCTTCCTTTACATAATAAGAGAAACTTTATTTTGAGGTCTCTAAAAAGAATGGAAACAAAAATCATAAAAGATGAATCTAAGGATATGTTGAAAGAATTTATAAATAGATCATTTATGCCAAATCATATGAATAATAGTTTTAAAAATATCTTTTATAAAAGTTTAGAGAATTTAAATAAAACTCTTCTTTTAGACGATTTAAAACAACTTTACATTAATAGAGATTTTCCAGTATTTCTAGAAAACGATTGCAAAATTATTTTTATAAAATCAGAAAATGATATGATTCTTGACAGCGAATCAAATAATAACTTTTTAGATGCCTTAAATAAAACACTCGAAACGAAGCCAATTTTAATTAAATTAGCTCAACAAGGTCATTGCTTAAATAATTTAAATTTACACGAGATCTTACTTAAGATACTTAATGATTGAAATGGATAGTAAAAAGTGGAATAGGAAAATAAAAAATAATTTCGATGATGCTGCATATCGGTATTTCGAGCATTCAAATATTCAGAAATTTTTTGCAAAAAAGATTGTTCAATTTATCCAAGAATTAAATCCCCAAAAAAAAGGTGAATGGATAGATCTAGGATCAGGACCAGGAATATTAGCTGATGAAATAGAAAAAATTTTTTCTTCCCAAAAAGTAGCCAGAATTGATTTCAGCAAAAAAATGCTTTTTGAGAATAAATTATCTAGTAAAAAAATCTTATGGGATTTGAATAATGATTTACCTCCTGAAATCAATAACTGTTCTCTATTAACATCTAACTTTTGCATCCATTGGTTAAACAACCCAGAAAAAATTATAAAGAATTGGTTTAGTAAATTAATATCTGGAGGTTTTTTAATCATTTCATTTCCAACAAAAGATAGTTTTCCTGAATGGAAAGATACTTGTAGAAAAATTAATATTGAATACAGTGGTCTTAATTTCCTTTGCTCTAAAGAATTATTAAAAGATTTCAAATCAACTGAAATACATTATTCAGAAAAGTTTAATTATGTTGAAAATTTTGAAGATGTATTTAAGCTTTTTAGAAGCATTAAAAATGTGGGGGCACAATCAACAAATTGTAAACGCAAAACAATAAAGGAGTTAAAAACAATTCAAAAGTTTTGGCCAAAGAATTACAATAATACAGTGAACTTATCATGGCAAATTGAGATTCAAATCATAAAGAAATTATGAATAGTAATGATAGTATTTTCAAATTTATAATCTGCGGAACAGATACTGATATTGGAAAAACTTTAATAAGCTCTTTTTTCGTTAAAGGATTAAATTCCTTTTATTGGAAGCCTATTCAAAGTGGTATTGAATCGCAAACTGATAGTCAAACTGTTGAAAAACTCACACAAGTAAGTAAAGAGAAAATCATCAAAGAAGCTTATATCTTTACAAAACCTCTATCTCCTCATTGGGCTGCTGAAATAGATCAAAAAACTATTAACTTTGACAACTTGAAATTGCCAAAAGTGCGAGGCTCATTAATTGTAGAAACTGCAGGTGGATTAATGGTTCCAATAACACGTAATTTTTTGCAAATAGATCAAATAAAACAATGGAATCTTCCGGTAATACTTGTATGTAAGAGCTCACTGGGCACTCTTAACCATACTTTGCTTAGTATTGAGGCCTTACAACGAAGAAATATTGAGATTTTAGGTTTAGTAGTCAATGGCGAAAAACACCTAGATAATCCCAAAACTCTAGTTGATTTTAGTGGTATTCCGTTAATTGCTGAATTTCCTTACATCAAAAAAATGGACTCAAATAATTTAGATATACTATGGAAAGAACTAGACATCAAGAATAAGTTGATCTCCCTTTTAAACTCAAAAATAAGTTAAATGAAATCTTTGGATTCAAAAACTCCAAATCAAGATTGGCACCCAAATATTTGGCCACCTTTTACGCAAATCAATAACAGCAAACCGCAAATAGAAGTAACTCACGGTAAAGATGCCCTCCTATTTACTAAAGATCCTAAAAAAGAGCTAATAGATGCAATTAGTAGTTGGTGGGTAACTCTTCATGGTCATAGTAACGAATATATTGCGGATGCCATTTTCGATCAATCAAAAAAGCTTGAGCAAGTTATATTTGCTGATTTCTTACATCCTCAGGCAAAAAAATTGGCGGAAAGGCTTAGTGCATTAACAAAATTAGAAAGATTATTCTTTTCTGATAACGGTTCTACTGCAGTGGAAGTCGCTTTAAAAATTGCCTTCCAAACATGGCAAAATAGAGGAGAGACAAGATCTCAAATAGTAGCTTTTGATGGCGCCTATCATGGAGATACATTTGGAGCAATGGCTTTAGGGGAAAGAAATATTTTTAATGAAAATTTTGATAATCTTATGTTCCCAGTTAGGAGAGTCCCCTGGCCTTCAACTTGGATGAACGATGAAGAAGTAGAAAATAAAGAAAATGAGGCGATCCAAAAATTAGAAACTCTACTTAAAACTCCCACAGTTGCAGTAATCCTTGAGCCACTTGTTCAAGGAGCAGGAGGAATGAATATGGTTAGGCCTCATTTTATTAAAAAAGTTTCAGAAACAATAAAAAATAATAATTCTTTTTTAATTGCAGATGAAGTATTAACTGGTTTTGGAAGATGCGGAAGCCTTTTTGCATTTCAAAAAGCCAAAATCATGCCTGATTTAATAAGTATTTCAAAAGGCTTAACTGGTGGATTTTTACCGATGGGAATAACTTTATGTAAAGAAAAAATTTTTCAATCCTTTGTTGATGATTCCCCAATAAAAACTTTTTGGCATGGGCATAGTTTTACTGCTAATCCTTTAGGTTGTGCTGCGGCAAACGCTAGCCTTGATTTATTAGAAAAAGAACCACAGAAATACCTATCATTTGAAGAAAAACATCTATCTCATTTAATTAAATTTAAAAGCTTACCTTACATAAAAAAGATAAGGGTATCCGGCACAATTGCTGCCTTCGATTTAGATATTGGTAACAAAAAAGGTTATTTCAATAATATTGGAAAAAAAATAAAGAGTCTTGCAATGGATCAAGGTTTATTTATTAGGCCCCTTGGGAATGTAATTTACCTCTTGCCTCCACTTTGCATAACTGATGATCAATTAGAAAAAAGTTACTGGATAATAAAGCAAATCTTAGACAATCTGTAGATAGAAATTTAAGGTCCCTGGAGTATTGCGTTTTCCACATCTTCTCTATTAATGCAGTAGGAAAATAGTCTTTTAGTTTCTTGTCCTTCACTTTCCCACATAACACTTAAATCTTCTTGTTCAAAAATAATAGTTGCATTCCAATTAGAAAGTAACAGATACCATTTAGATGGATTTTTAACATCCTTCACAGCACCTAAATCAGTTAGCCACAATTCTAATGATTGAATTGAATGTTGGTTGATAGGTTTTTTAGGAAGATTCACAGATTTTTTTTAAAGTATCAATTTATTAACCAGATAGGCATAGTATCTAATTCTTTGCCAGTAAAAGAGGCAATAAAAATTGAACAAATCAAACTAATAGAAATGATAATAAATAATAGAAATAAAGAAAACAATTCCCCATTTGAGAAAGGTCTTCTATTACCTACTAAATTTTGATTATTTGAATCAATTATTAAATTATTTAAAACTTTATTATTATTTTTACTTCTAGATTTTTCCTTTAGTTTGTCATCATATATTTTCCTCAAATTACTATTATTTAAATTTTCATAAGCTTCCAATACATCTTGGAACTTACTTTTAGCTTCATCTATTTCCAAAGAAGTTGTATCAGGATGCAACTCAATGGAAAGTTTACAAAATGCCTTTCTTAATTCATGATTTGAGGCATTTTCATCTACACCTAAAATTTTGTAATAAGAAATTTCTCCTTTCAAAATAATCTTTTATTAATATTGTAATTCTAATAACTTTTTAATAAATAGAATGTATTACATGAATGGTAAAAATTTATATTTATAACGAAATGAAGAAACTAAACATTCCAGAAGAAATTTTTTCCTTAATAACTGAAGAAGAGATAATTATGTTTCAAGAATTGCAAATTAAAATTCAAGAATTAAATAATAAAACCAATTTAACAAGATTGATCAATGGTGATGATTATTGGGTATCTCAAGTTTTTGACAGCATTTGGCCATTTAAAACTTTCCCGAATATTAATTTTAATAATAAAAAATTTTTAGATATTGGATCCGGCTGTGGCTTCCCAGGTTTAGCCTATGCCATAACTCATCCTACTTCAGAAATATACTTAGTTGATTCTTCCAAAAAGAAAACAAATGCGCTAAAAGTCTTAATCAAAGAGATCAATCTCAAAAACAATATTCATGTAATCAATGATCGTATTGAAAACTTAGCTCATCAATCTTCAATGAGAAATAGTTTCAATATTGCTACCACCAGAGCGGTGAGTAATCCTTCAACAGTTTCAGAATATATACTACCAATGCTAAAAAAAGAGGGGTTAGGATTTTTATATTGTGGGAAATGGACTGATGAAGAAAGTAAAAATCTAGATAAAACTTTAGAAATATTAGAAGGAAAATTTAAGGAGAAAAAGAAGATTTTGTTACCAAGAAGTAAAGGGACCCGAAATATTATTCTTATTCAACCAAAAGATATTTGCCCAAAAATTTACCCAAGAAAAGTTGGCAAACCTGAGAAAAATCCATTATGAAATTATTTTTTTGATAGTCTTTTCGCACTCTTATCCCCAAATTTTTCTTTTAAAGTTCTCAATTTTCTTATGACTTTTTTTGGATTTATATGACCTTCTAATACTTTTAATAATTGTACTTCAGAAACATCAGTATCTAATAAATTAGAGTTATTTCCTGGGAACCAGTGACTTCCATTACCAAGCAATTGATATCTAGCTTTTGCGAAACCTTCCATATCCAACCAATCAATTAAATTTGAAAGCCAAAGAAGAACGGGAATATTAATATTTCCTGGCGTATATTCCCAACTCGGCAAATTTCTATTCCAATTTTGATGCCACTCTAAACCCAAAGAATTAATTGATTCCTGCCTTAATCTGTTTATTATCTTTGGAACATACTTCTCAGAGTCTGATAACAAAGAGACAGCTTCTAAGTGCAAATCAAAATCCGCCTCTTTTGCAATACCCACACTAAGAGTATGGACATTTTGATTTCTTAAGCAAAAAAGATCGTTAAAAACTATAGGATGAAGAGGCTTACAAAGTTCCAACATTTTGTTTGAGGGAGTATGAAGATGCCCCCCTTTATCTGTGGGACTTATTATGAAAATCCCAAGATCATACTTTTTTGCCAAACTTATAACCTTTGTATTTTCTTGATTGATAAAATACCAGTGCAAATTGACATAATCAAAAAAGTTTGTTGATATAGCCTTCTCAATGAGTGAAGATCTTCCATGAGTTGAAAATCCAATAGAGCCAATTAAATTTTCTTTTTGCAAATTTCTTAAAATGTCAATACAACCTCCTTCTTTAGTAGCATGATGTAAATGTTCATCTTTGTTGATGCCATGTATTGCTAGCAAATCAATTTTTTTGACTTTTAATTTTTCAATACTTGTCATAACATCTCTCTTAAAGATTTCTGGATCACTATCTGGAGGGATCTTAGTTTGTATAATATTAGGGACTTTATTTAAATTTTTAAAACCCATTCCTAATTGAACCTCAGAAGTTCCATAATACTTAGCAGTTTCGACATGACTTAAGCCATATTTGTTAGCTAGATTTAAAATATTTTCTACTTTATTTTGTTCTTCATTTGAAATCTCAGAAAAATCTAATTGTTCCCAACTTTTTTGAAATCTCATACCTCCTAGAGATAAAACAGGTATCTTCAAATTGGTTCGACCAAATCTCCGATATTGCATCTTTTTAAAAATTAATGCTTATTCATTCTTGGTGGTTTTCCAAATGATTGAAACATATCCCTATCAAGACTATTTTCTAGATCATCTAATTCTTCAAAATTGACCCAGTGAATACAATCAACAGGGCACGTATCTATCGCTTCTTGTATAAGGTCAGAACTATCTCCATCTTGCCTCAAAGCTCGACTTCTACCATGAAATTCATCAACTATGAAAGTGTTCGAAGCTACGTGTACACAATACTGGCAACCGATGCATTTAGCCTCATCAACCCAAACAGCTTTTTCGGCTAACTTACCTCCAAGTACAGGCTCCCAGCCTGTAATTTCAACAATCTCTTCAAAATTATCAAATGGATCTGTTAAATCCATAATCTGAGATTAATTCTCCCACTTGGTTAAAACCAATTCGATAGAGCCATCATTTTGGTTTTTTTGTTCTACGATTTGATATCCATCCTCTTTTGTTTTGGAAATAATTGTTTGATAAGCATACATTTGAGTAACTTTAGAGATAAATCTTTCGACAGGTAGCTCAAAATTCCACAAATCTAAATCAGTAACTAATTCATATGAATTTGAATTGTTATCCCATTTAAATCCAACTTTAGTATCACCAGGTAAATTCATGCTTATATCAACAGCTGTAAACCTACCTCTATAGCCTTTAATAAGTTTTTCTTCTTGGTTGATTATGTAACCAAGATTATTTAAGGCTTTAATTAATGGCTCTGCTTCTTTGAGCTGAGTTTTAATAGTACTAAAGTGTGACATTAGATTCGTGGTTAAATTGTTTTAGTTGTTCTTTTTTATTAGAGATGAAAGCATCAGAAGTTTTATTTTTAACTGTTACTTTACCAAGAGCATTTTCAAGCTTTCTAGTAGCATCATTACATGAGCTTCCAGTAAAACCTTCTAATGTCTCTTCAACTCTTCCGTCTTGATGAATTTTGAATCTCAATGTTTTTTGAGGCATTAAATTCAAGTACTAAGCACTTTTACTTTATACAGAATAACGAAAATTATTTGTTTCAGTTGGTACAAGTTAATTATTTTTAATTTATATATTGATTGTCTGATAAATTAACTTTCTCGGTAGTGTTTTGAAGTGGGAAATTTAATTGTTTAATTATAAAAGCCTTGCATCCCCATTGAATCCAAAGCAGTTTTTGCTTCTTCCATAACAGATGGTTCTTTATCGAAAAGGGCTATTTTAGTACATTCATCAACGAAACTTTCTTGAAATGTATTGTTTAATTTTTCGTACAGTCTACATAATGACCAGATGCAATTACTTCTTACACCTGATTCATTATCTATTTTTAAACTTATTAAAAGTTGTTCTGCTGCCAATTGAGCATTTTCCAAAGAAACATTTCCAATTTCAGCTAAAGAACTTGATGACCATAACCTTACTGCAGCTACATCGTTCTTCAAAGCATTTATTAATGGTTTCAAAACAATTTGATTATCATAATTAGCTAAACTCCATGCAGTCGCTCTTCTGACATAAGCATTATCGTCGGTCTCCAAAAGGGTGACAAGTTTCTCAACCGCACTAGGACATGGATTACGGCCCAAAGCGTATACAACACTCATTCTTTCAACAGGACAAGGTTGATCCAGTAAAGGTAACAAAAGAGGGAAAGATCTTGAATCTCTATATTCACAAAATATTCTCAAGCCCTGTATTCTTTCTTCTCTGTTACCTTTTAGCATTTTTAATGCTTCATTACATTCCTGAGTTATATTTAAACCTTTTTGAAAAGAATCTTCATCAATTTGCTCTAAAGGATCTATTTCAATTTCTAAGGCCAATTCTCTTGCTAAAATATCAGGATCAACAGCGATATCAACTAAGCTTTCTTTATTAGGATCCTTATTTATTGTCATTTTGAAAAACTAAAAATATTAATTAATGGGAGCAGGAGACATCATATCTCCAGGTAACCAAATTCTTGCACTAACGGCTAAGAAGGCAAAGCCAAAAAGTGAGACGATAGCGAAAGGCAAAATTTTTGTCTTAATAAAACCCAAAGATTTAAAATTAATTAACATAATAATAACCTGTTTAAGAGACTTTTAAAAAATTTTTATTAGGTAATATTATTTATTTTTTGCATTTTGTCTTAGCTGACCACAAGCAGCATTTTTATCTAGACCTCTGCTTTTTCTCAAGCTTACTGCTATGCCATTGTTAATAAGTCTAGATTGAAATAATTGGAGATTTTTTAAAGAGGTTCGTTTGAATTCAACCTCTTCAATTTGGTTATATTGTATTAAGTTTACGTGACATTGAAACCCTTTCAGCAAATTACTCAATTCAATAGCATGTTCTAATTTGTCATTCACTCCATTTAGCATTAGATATTCAAAACTTACCCTACGCCCAGTATCTCCTACAAATTTTTTACAGTCTTCGATTATATTTTTGATCTCATAGTTTTTTGCACTAGGTATTATCGTTTCTCTTATTTTTTGATTTGAAGCATGTAGGCTAATTGCTAATGTAAATTGACACTTACCTAAAATTTGAAAAGACTTTGCTGATAATCTACTTATCATTTTTGGAACAGCTACTGTGCTTACAGTTATTTTCCTCTGACTGATCTGAAAATCATTATCTATAGATCTAATTGACAAAAGTAAGTCATCAATATTCAATAAGGGCTCGCCCATACCCATGAAGACAATATTAGTCACTTTTCTATTCATTTCATGTTCGATAAATAAAATTTGATCTAAAATTTCACTAGCTTTTAAAGATCTCTTCAAACCTTCCTTGCCAGTTGCACAAAATTTGCAGTCCATTGGGCAACCAACTTGACTAGAAAGACAAGCAGTTAATCTTTTTTCAGTTGGAATACCAACGCACTCAATACTTTCATTATCTTTTGTAGAGAGTAACAACTTTAAAGTACCATCGTTAGCTAGGTTTCTTTCTCCAATAAGCAGCTCACTTACCTTAAAACCATCATCTTTTAACTTATTTCTAAAATCCAAGGGTAAAACTTCTATTTGATCAATATTTTTGTTCTTATTTCTATAGTTATAAATCCAATTATAGATTTGGCGACCCCTAAAAGCAGCCTCCCCATAATCTAAAGCTACAGTTTCTAGATCCTTAATACTACTTCCAAGAAGATTTTTCAAATTTAGTAGTCTTTATTTAAAAACTATTTTCACCATAACAGCAAACCATGTTTTAGAAAGAATTCTGTAAGAAGAAGGGCAATAAAACCAATCATGGCCATTCTTCCATTAAGTCTTTCATTATATAAATGGAATCCATAACGGGGCAATTTTCTTTTGGGTACAATCTCTGGCTTAATCATTACTTACAAATTTAAAAAATTCATTCTAGTCACTAAAAATAATAATAGATAATATTTATTCATCAGACAGGAGGCCCTCCTCCTGTAATCCCTCCAATGCGGCAGGGTCTGGTAATTGATCTTCAGAAAATTGATTTTCAGCATTAGGCCTTGCGAAGGCTGCAAAATTACTCGAAGTAGGATCGATTCCATGCCGACTTCTCGTTGTCTCCAAATCTTCATCACTAGGATCATCAAGAATTGCAGTAGAGCTTACGGCAGGTGATTGTGGCATATCAACTGTATAATCTGGCCGTAAATTCTGTGCTCTTCTGTAACCACCAGATTCTTCTGCAAGAATATCTGGATGAGGACCAGCCTCTGAGGATAATTCCTCCACAAAACCACTAAAACCTGTGCCTGCAGGTATTAATCTACCGATAATAACATTTTCTTTTAAACCTCTTAACCAATCAGATTTACCTTCAATCGCAGCTTCTGTAAGAACCCTAGTAGTTTCTTGGAACGATGCTGCTGAAATAAAGCTATCTGTATTAAGGGAGGCTTTAGTAATACCCAACAAAACAGGAGTAAATTCTGCTGGAGCTCCTCCTGTAATTGCCATTGCTTGGTTTGTATCTTCCACTTGCCTCAACTCTATGAGTTCGCCAGGCAAAAGAGTAGTATCCCCAGCATCTTCTATACGGACTTTACTTGTCATCTGTCTAACAATTACTTCAATATGCTTATCATCGATTGCTACACCCTGGGACTTATAAACATTTTGTACCTCACTTACCATACTTCTTTGTAGTTTTGATATGGATTCTCGAGCTGCATCTATCAGAGGTTTTTGATCTTTTAAATCATTGAAGTAGCAATCTAGTAGTTCATGTGGATTAATTGGACCATCAGTTAAAGATTCTCCACCTTTAACTTGTTGTCCATCACTAACCATTATATTTTTTCCAAGAAGAAGTTGATATTCATTAACTAAATCATCATTTTCAATAATTGATAAGGAAACTGATTCTTCATCATTACCTTGTTTGATCTGAACAATGCCAGATTTTTTACATAGAATTGCTGAATCTCTGGGTCTCCTAGCTTCTAATAACTCTTCAATGCGAGGTAGTCCTTGTACGATATCTCCAGTTTTCTGCCTTTCAAAAACAAGTAAAGCTAAGCCATCTCCCCTAAGAACCAAGTCTCCGTCTTTAACATGTAAAACTGAATCAGGTGAAACCATATAAGGCCTACCTAGTCTTAAGGTTACTGAACTATTGGAAATCTCCTCTATTTCTCCGCAAGAAGTTGATTTGACAGAAGCACTAATGGGATCACCATCGACTACACGATCACCAACTTTGACTATTCCTTCACCATTGATTTTAATTTTAATTTTATCTTCTTCTCTTACAACAATTAACCTTCTTATAGGCTCATCATCATCAACATTTGGTAATTTAACCAATCCCTTCTCCTTGCAAAGGATTTGAGTAGTAGCTATTACATCGCCTGCTTTTACTATTTGGTTATTATTGACTTGCAGTTCTGTATGTGTTGAGCCATGACTGGAGTCAGATATAGTATCTCTTCTTACAAGAATAGACTCCAATATTACTAAATTTAATCTATTGATTGATGCATCATTTTCATCTTCAATCGACTCGACGTCAATAGTCATTTGAGGAGTAGCATCAAAGCTTTCAATACTTAAATGTGTTCTAAGTAATTCAACCCCTTCAACTGATTTTATCAATTCACCGTCTTTATAAGTAAGCCTTTGGATAGCTTTTAAGCCTAACTGTGGACCTTTTTCTTGCTTAACATGTGATAATTGTGGTAAATCCGCCTGATCAGGAATAGTAAATTCTTCAACAGTTCTTAATAATAAGCCTCGACATTTTGGTGTTTCTAATTTTTGAACAAATAAAATTTCTTTATTATCAACACCATCTAAAATCTTTTCACCTGGATTCACAAGATTACCTTCTTCTGTATATCTATTCAAAATTTCTTCATCATCACACTCATGAAAAGTTCCATTTCTTACAGTTATTTCACGAAGGATATCATTTTTTTGCGTAACTGTAACAATGCCTGATGTTTGACTAAAAATATCTTTTACAACTTCTGTTCCAGCTTCAATCCATTTCATATCTTCAATCATTAGAAGAGATATATCCTTATTGATTTCATGTGTCTCTTGCGGAATCCAAAGCAATGTCCCTCCTTGACTTACTTCAAAACCATTTTTAGATGATCTCGCTTTTTTGACACTTAATCCCGGTGCATATTTTACTAAACCGCCAGTTTTTGTACGGAACCTTTCATCCGTTAAATCTGCTATTACCTCACCATTACTGATTTTATTTCCTGGAGAAATGTTTAAACGATAAGATGTACCATCACTTGATTCCAAATTATAAATTTGACCTGAGTGAGTAGATTCTTCAATTAATTTAAAATTAGTTAAAGACATAGAAGTAGTAACAATCTGAACTTCTCTTGAATCTCCTATTGATTCTCTTAGTCGAACTTGTCCGCCAAACTCACTTGATTGACTTGCTTCTGCCAAAACTGTCCCTTCATCTGCAGATTTTCCAGATGATATAACCGGTTTTGCATTTGGTGGCAAGTTATAAACATCTCCAGCTAAAACCCACAATCTACCTAATCTTTGAGCTTTTAAGGTAATATTACCCTGTCTATCTGTTACCTCCTTTGGTTGAATAACCTTGTCGTACCTAACTTGACCAGCCAAATCACAAATAACATCTTTTGTTGCTTTTTCAACACTCTTTTTCACCGCTCCAGCAGTAATCTGAGCAACAGTTATGTCAGAACTAATTTCTTCACCATCATCTACAAATAAAAGCGATCCACTAGAAACTTCAATTTTTTGAGCTTTGCCCGAATTATTTCCTTGAGGAACTATCTTGAGTATGAAATCAACTTCTGCTTGTTTAGCTTCTACGCCATGAGGAGTTCTATAACCTCGGACCTTTGCTTTTGAACTAAATTCAAACTTACCAGAAATTTTTGATCTTACAACTCCACTTTCGGCAGTTGATACACCTCCAGTATGGAAAGTTCTCATTGTCAATTGAGTTCCTGGCTCGCCAATAGATTGAGCAGCAATAATTCCTACTGCCTCGCCTAAATCAACTAAATGATTATGAGCCAACGCCCATCCGTAGCACCTCCTACAAACGGATCTGTTAGCTTCACATGTTAGTGGTGATCTTATTTTTACTTCACTAATAGATGCTTTCTCAATTTCTCCTGACAATGCTGGATCTATAGCAGTGTTTTGAGGCACAACAAGGTTTTCTTCAGCATCAAAAATATCCTCAGCTGTAAGCCTACCAAGAAGTCTTGCTCCAAATTTACCATCCTCAGCTGCAACAACTATTGATCGTTCTGTTCCACAATCTTCTTCTCTTACAATTACATCTTGAGCAACATCAACTAATCTTCTAGTCAAATAACCAGAATCAGCAGTTCTTAAGGCAGTATCCACCAAACCTTTCCTTGCTCCATAAGAAGAAATTACATATTCAGTAACAGTGAGTCCTTCTCTAAAATTAGTTCTTATTGGCAAATCAATGATTTCTCCTTGAGGATTAGCCATCAATCCCCTCATACCAACAAGTTGTCTTACCTGAGACATATTACCCCTTGCTCCTGAATTAGCCATCATCCAAACGGAATTTAGTGGATCATTTTGATTGAAATTATTCTTTACAGCATCTACCAATCTTTCATTAGTTTCTGTCCAGGTATCTATAACTTTTGTATGCCTTTCAACTTCAGTAATTTCACCAAGTCTATAGCATTCTTCTGTAGCAGATATTTGCTCTTCAGCTTGTCCAATTAAATCTTGTTTAGCTTCAGGAACTTTTAAGTCATCTACTGAGATGGAGACCGCAGCTTGGGTAGCATATTTAAATCCTAAATCCTTTAGATTATCTGCCATGGCTGCAGTTATAGCTGTTCCATGAGTTTTATAAGCCCAAGAGACTAAATTTTTTAAGGCTTTCTTATCAACTACCTTATTTTTGAATGATGGGGGTGTTTTAGCAAGAGCAGGCATTGTAACTGGATTGTTCTTTTTTGAGTTTTTAGTAGTTTTACGTACTTTGGATGTTTTTTTAGATTTAGATGAAGTCATGATTTTTAAGTGAATGAAAAATAGTTTTTAAAGATTACGTTCTAGATACAGAATCGATGATGGTATAGTTCATAACCACTCTCCCAACAGTTGTAAGCACAAATCTACTTATTAAATTATTATTAGAGTCAAATCTGTCCCTTCTTAAATTCCAGATTTCTAATCTTGAGCCATCTTCTAACTCTTGAGTTTTTTGTGGGCTACTCATTTCGTCTTCATCTTCAACTTCTCCATTAAATCTAACCCAAACCCATTCATGTAGGCTGAGTCTCTTATCTTCAAAGGCAAAAATGACATCTTCTAAGGAAGCAAAAGTAGTCTTATTATCTCCGAATTCTGGTTGTTGATAATTCGGTTGCAAAGCCGTCAGATAATAAGATCCTAAAACCATATCTTGTGATGGAGTCACAATTGGTTCCCCAGTGGCAGGAGAAAGAATATTATTACTAGCCAACATAAGCATGCGTGCTTCAGTTTGTGCCTCTAAAGCTAAAGGAACATGAACTGCCATTTGATCTCCATCAAAGTCAGCATTGAACGCAGGACAAACTAAAGGATGAAGTTGTATTGCTCTACCTCCAACTAATTTCGGTTCAAAAGCTTGAATTCCTAAACGATGGAGCGTAGGGGCTCTATTTAAGAGAATTGGATGCCCTTCAATAACTTCCTGAAGTACCTGCATAACTTCATCATCAGCTTTTTGTATTAATTTTTTTGCAGCTTTTATATTATTCACAATATTTTGTCGTATCAATCTATGGATTACAAAAGGCTGAAAAAGCTCTATTGCCATTTCTTTTGGTAGACCACACTGATGCATTTTTAATTTAGGGCCAACAACTATTACAGATCTTCCTGAATAGTCAACACGCTTTCCAAGAAGATTCTGTCTAAATCTTCCTTGTTTTCCTTCAATTATGTCACTTAGGGACTTAAGAGCTCTATTATTTGCTCCAACAACAGTCCTCCCTCTTCTTCCATTATCTATAAGGGCATCAACTGCCTCCTGAAGCATTCTTTTTTCATTTCTTACTATAATTTCAGGAGCTAAAATTTCTTGGAGCCTAGCTAGTCTATTATTTCGATTAATAACTCTTCTATATAAGTCATTTAAATCTGAAGTTGCAAATCTTCCTCCATCAAGCTGAACCATAGGTCTGAGATCAGGAGGAATAACTGGTATTGCATCTAAAACCATCCATTCTGGTTTTGCATTAGTTGCAATGAAATTATCAATAACTCTTATCCTTTTTATAAGTTTTGCCCTCTTTTGCCCTTTGCTATTAGTAATCTCTTCTCTAAGCTCCTCAGCAACCTGATTTAAATCAAGGTCCTCAAGTAATTGCTTCAGTGCCTCAGCACCAATTCCAACAAAAGGTTCATTTTCTATAGTTGAATCTTCAGCATAAATTTCATCTTCAATTTCCAGCCACTCATCCTCAGTGAGTAATTGCTTATATTTAAGTTCTTTGTGATCTCCGGGATCTAAAACGACATAACAATTAAAATAAACTATTTGCTCTACATCCCTAAGCGGAATATCCAAAAGTATTGCAACGTAACTAGGGATTCCTTTCAAATACCAAACATGGGAAACTGGCGCAGCGAGTTTTATGTAGCCCATCCTATGTCTTCTGACTCTACTTTCAGTTACTTCAACACCGCATCTCTCACAAACAATGCCGCGATGTCTAACCCTTTTGTACTTTCCACAGTGGCATTCCCAATCTTTAGATGGCCCAAAAATCTTTTCACAAAACAATCCATCCATTTCTGGTTTAAGTGTCCTGTAATTAATAGTTTCAGGTTTCGTAACTTCACCAACTACTTGTCCATTCGGCAATGTCCTCTGACCCCAATCCATTATTCTTTGTGGAGAAGCTATTGAAATTTTTACGTAATCAAAGTGATTTTCAGTTCTTAAGTTGCTGTTTGTCATTTTTGGCGAATTTAAATTAAAAGGTTTTAATTGAGTATTTAATCTTCCTCATATTCTGAGGTTCCGAGTGATTCGTAAGTAGGCCTTGATGGAGTATTTCTTCTCGGATTGATATCTTGCATTAAATCTACCTCTTTCCCTTCGTCTGTATAAACCCCTATATCCAAGCCTAGAGATTGTAATTCCCTCATAAGAACCTTGAATGACTCAGGAGTACCAGGCCTTGGGATTGGTTTACCTTTTACAATCGCATTAAGCGCTTCATTTCTTCCTTGCATATCATCAGATTTAACCGTTAACAACTCCTGAAGAGTATAAGCTGCTCCATAAGCTTCAAGAGCCCATACTTCCATTTCTCCAAGCCTTTGCCCACCTTGCTGAGCTTTACCGCCCAAGGGTTGCTGTGTAACCAAAGAGTAAGGACCAGTGGATCTTGCATGAATTTTATCATCCACCAAATGGACTAATTTAAGGAAGTGAGAGTATCCAACAGCAACTGGCTGATCGAAGGGTTCCCCTGTTCTACCATCTTTAAGTAATAACTTTCCAGGATCCTCAGGATTGTAAACCCATGCTTTACCAGGCTGTTTTGAAGCTTCCTCTAAAAATGCTTGAACAGTTTGATGTGATTTTTCAGCTCCATACATTTCATCAAATGGAACAACTTTAACCCGGCAATTTAAGTTGGAGGCTGCCCAGCCCATCAATAATTCAAAAACTTGACCTACATTCATCCTACTTGGAACTCCTAAAGGATTAAGAACTATGTCCACAGGGGTTCCATCAGGTAAATAAGGCATATCTTCTCTTGGCAAGATTCTGCTAATAATTCCTTTGTTCCCATGCCTCCCAGCCATTTTGTCACCTACTTGAATTTTCCTTCTCTGAGCCACATAAACTCTAACAACCATGTTGGCACCTGGAGGTAATTCATCACCTTGTTCTCTAGTATAAATTCGAACATCTAAAACCCTTCCCTTTTCAGTTTTGGGTACCCTTAGAGAATTATCTCTCACATCTCGAGCCTTTTCTCCGAAAATAGCTCTTAACAATTTTTCTTCAGGTGGTTGGTCAGATTCCCCTTTTGGAGTAACTTTTCCTACAAGAATATCTCCACTCTCGACAAAAGCACCAATCCTAATAATTCCCATCTCATCAAGATTATTCAAGCTTTCTTCCGAAATATTAGGAATCTCTCTTGTGATTTCTTCAGGTCCTAGCTTAGTTTGTCTTGCTTCAATTTCATATTTTTCAATGTGTACTGAGGTATATAAATCATCAGTTACCATCCTCTCGCTAACAAGTATGGCATCTTCATAGTTGTATCCCTCCCACGGCATGTAAGCAATTAAAACGTTTTGGCCAAGGGCTATTTCGCCTCCTTCACATGCGGAGCCATCTGCTAAAACCTGTCCAGATATAACTTTATCTCCAATTTTAACTATTGGTCTTTGGTTGAGGCAGGTATCTTGATTTGATCTTTGATATTTCTGAAGATAGTGAAAATGTTCATTACCCTGGTCATCCCTAACGACAATCTCATTAGCGTCTACATAAGATACAGTTCCATTAACTTTTGTTATAGGAACCATTCCCGAATCTCTGGCAACTTGAGATTCTAAACCCGTGCCAACTAAAGGACGTTCTGGCCTTAGCAATGGAACGGCTTGGCGTTGCATATTCGATCCCATGAGGGCTCTATTAGCATCATCATGTTCCAAGAAAGGAATAAGTGAAGTAGCAACTGAAATTACCTGAACCGGAGAAAGCTGCACGTAATCAACTTGATGAGGGGGAACTTTTTCAAAATCCTGTCTGTATCTTACTGGGATTAGATTTGCAATTATATTACCATCCTTGTCAGTTGCTACGTCTCCTGGTGCCACCCTACACTCATCTTCTAAGTCAGCAGAAAGATAAACCGGATTACCTTCCTTATTAACTTTACCGTTATTAACTTCCCAAAAAGGTGTTTCAATAAAACCGTACTCATTAACTCTTGCGTGAGTAGCTAAAGAATTTATAAGTCCTGCATTAGGACCTTCAGGAGTCTCGATAGGACATAATCTTCCATAATGTGATGGGTGAATATCTCGCACCGCAAAGCCTGCTCTTTCTCGAGTTAACCCCCCTGGACCTAATGCCGAGATTCTTCTCTTATGTGTTAATTCAGCTAGAGGATTAGTTTGATCCATGAACTGACTTAATTGACTGGAGCCAAAAAATTCTTTTATGGCAGCAACTAAGGGTTTGGGATTTACTAGTTGAGCAGGTGTTAAAGAATCTGTTTCGCCCACAGTCATTCTTTCTTTGATAATTCTCTCTAAACGATTAAGTCCAACCCGAACTTGATTTTGAAGAAGTTCTCCTACAGATCTAACCCTTCGATTACCAAGATGGTCAATATCATCCAAACTAGCGCCGCCGATATCCAATTCAAGATTAATTAAATAATCAATGGTAGAAAGAACATCTTCATGGGTAAGTGTTCTCACATCGTCTGGAACGGTGAGTCTCAATTTTTTATTTATTTTATATCTACCAACTCGGCCTAAGTCATATCTTTTGGGATCAAAGAATCTACTGTGCAATAGCTGCTGTCCGCCAGAAACGGAGGGTGGTTCACCAGGACGTAGCTTCTTGTATAGCTCAAGTAATGCCTGATCTTCTGAATTAATACCCTCGTCATTAGCTGAGTCAATTGAGTTTTGATAAAACTCAGGATGCCTAAGTTTATCGACCACATCATTATCTGAGAGACCCATCGCTCTCATAAGAACATGTGCATTAATTTTTCTAGTTTTATCAACTCTCACATAAAGCAAATTATTTTTGTCAGTCTCGAATTTTAACCATGCTCCTCTATTAGGAATAACACTAGCGTTATAAGTTCTTCGACCATTTTTATCCAGTTCATCTTTGAAATATACTCCAGGACTGCGAACAATTTGATTAACAATAACTCTTTCGGCTCCATTAATAATGAAAGTTCCTCTTTCAGTCATTAATGGTAGTTCGCCAATAAATACCTCTTGTTCTTTAATTTCCCCTGTCTCTTTATTAATTAACCTGCAAATTACATACATCTGGGATGCAAATGTAGCATCTCTTCTTTTAGCTTCCTCAACATCATGTCTAGGTCTTTTTAACTTGTACTCTTCACCAATAAAATGTAACTCTAACTTACCCGTGTAATCAGAAATCGGGGAGAAATTTTGTAATTCTTCTATTAAACCCTTTTCTAAAAACCATTTAAAGCTTGCTCTTTGTACTTCAACTAAATCTGGTAGATAAGTAGCTGTTTTTGCTACCTGTAAAGCGCTACTGCTCATCCAAGAAACCTGCGATTTTGTGAGATTTACTATTTACTTTTAATTTACTCAATAATTAGTTCTTTAACTTTTAACTTAAAATAAGATCAACCATTAAATCTCGATTTCAACAAAAAAACAATCTAATAAAGAATAATTAAATTTTGATTAATGCTGATAAATCATTAACTTTGTAAGTTAAAGTCAAAAAATTAAGAAAATTTTCCAGTAATTCCTTATCTTAACAGTTTCTAGGCCTACTTAACAAGTCAAATTTAAACAAATCTTCAGCATTCTTGTATGACTCTCTAGCAATTGTGGTTAATTCAGTAGATCTTAAATCTGCCATAAAATTGGCGACATTTTCAACAAATGCAGGTTCATTTCTTTTACCCCTATGAGGGACAGGAGCTAAAAATGGTGAATCAGTTTCAATTAAGTATTTATCATTTGGCACTATTTTGGCACACTCATGAATTTCATGTGCTTTTGGGAAAGTTACTATACCACTAAAACTTATGTAAAATCCAAGATCTAAAAATTGCTTCATTTCTTTTGGTGTTCCTGTCCAACAATGAAGTACACCATCAGGACATTTTCCTTTTTTAGAAAGATCACTACATATCTCAATCATTTCATTTGCAGCATCTCTGCAATGGATGATTACTGGTAATTGAAGTTCATGAGCTAACTCCATTTGCGGAATAAGTGCTTCAATCTGCTGAATTTTATTTTCATTTTTGAAAAAATCCAAGCCTAATTCTCCGATAGCTACAACTCGTTTATCTTCAAGAGCTGATTTTCTTAGAAGAGATTTTGAAGTTTGTTCCCATTTTTTCGCTTCTAGCGGATGCAAACCAACTGAATAGTAAATTTCATTAAATTCATTGGATATTTTTTTCAACTTTGGAATTTCTGTTAATTCACAACAAGCATGAACTAATTTTTTTACACCTCTTAAACGCAATCTTAAAACAACATCTTCAAGATCTCTCTCAAAATTTTCAAATATTAAATGACAGTGCGAGTCTATGAGTTCTATATCGCTCATAATTATAATCTGTCTTTTTACTAAGTGGTAAGAGTAGTTTTTACAAAATTATTGATTTTCGATTTTTTATTAGCACCGTTATTTTTGTGAAGAACATTTTTTTTAACTGCTTTATCAATTAAGCTAAAAGCTTTATTAAGACTTGTTTTCACTAAATTTTTATTCTCCTCATTAGGGTTCTTTTTATATTTTTCGCAATTCTCTAAGGTTTTTTTGGTTAAAGTCCTAACAGTAGATTTATATGACTTATTTATTAAACGATTTCTTTCGGCGATTTGTATTCTCTTTTTTGCTGATTTGTTATTGGCCACAGAGGGTGCATAAATAGAAGATTATTATCATAACAAATAAATCGACTACTAATCAATCATATATAATTTAAAAGTTATTAAATTGAGTTTTAAGCCTTTCTACTATTTGAAAAATTAAACAAATGAAGATCATAAATAATAAAAAAGAAGCTATTGAAGAATTAAAAAGGATTTCTACTCGAACTAATTCAGATAACAATAATAAAATAAATACAATTGTTGAAGAAATTCTTCAAGAGGTAAAAATTTCTGGAGATATAGCAGTAAAAAAATATACAAAAAAATTTGATGGTTTCGACCCTAACCCTATGCAAGTGAGTTCGGATCAAATAAAAAATGCATGGGATGAAATTGATAACAATTTGAAGCAGTCACTTATGGTAGCTCATAAAAGAATTCAAAAATTCCATGAAAAAGAAATTCCTCAATCTTTCACCATAAAAGGTAAATTTGGTGATACCGTCCAAAGAAGATGGAGACCAGTTAAATATGCAGGTATTTATATTCCTGGAGGTAGAGCTGCTTATCCAAGTACAGTTTTGATGAATGCAATACCTGCAAAAGTAGCAGGAGTAGATGAAATTATAATGGTATCTCCTGGAAATAAAGAAGGGAAAATAAACAAAACTGTTTTAGCTGCAGCCCACTTATCAGGAATCAATAAAGTATTTAGAATTGGAGGAGCTCAAGCGATTGGTGCTTTAGCATTTGGCACAAATCAAATCAATAAAGTTGACGTCATTTCAGGCCCAGGAAATATCTATGTTACGACTGCAAAAAAACTTATTTATGGCTCTACAGGGATTGATTCTTTAGCTGGTCCAAGTGAAATATTAATCATTGCAGATGAAACAGCTCAAAGCACTCATATAGCGTCTGATCTACTAGCGCAAGCAGAGCATGATCCTTTAGCTTCATCAATACTTCTTACTACATCAAAGAAACAGGCAAAAGAAGTTCTAGAAGAAGTCTATAAAAAAATAGATGATCATCCGAGAAAAGAAATTTGCATGCAATCAATAAAAAATTGGGGTTTAATTGTGATTTGCGAGAATTACGAATCATGTATTGAACTAAGCAATAACTTTGCCCCTGAGCACCTAGAAATTATTACTATAGATTCACAAAAAATTCTTGCAGGTATAGAGAATGCTGGAGCGATATTTTTAGGACAATGGACCCCAGAAGCTGTTGGAGATTATCTTGCTGGGCCAAATCATACTTTACCTACATCAGGAAATTCTAGATTTAGCGGTTCTTTGGGGGTTGAAACTTTTATGAAAAATACTTCAATAATAGAATTTAATGAAGAAAGTTTAAAAGTTAATTGTCTTGATATTATTAATCTTGCTAAAAGTGAGGGCTTACATAGCCACGCTAACTCTGTACAAATAAGATTTGAAGATTAGCTAGCTCTGGCGGGTGAGTAAACCAATGGAATGTTGTTTTCAATTTTGCCAACTAATACTTTGTCTGTAAGATCAACAAATAACCCATTTTCTAATACTCCTGGAATATTATTAATCTTCATTTCGATATCTTTTGGATTTTTAATACCATCATTAAATAATACATCTAAGATGAGATTGCCTTGGTCAGTAACAACTGGGCCAGCTTTTTTAGTAGCCATTCTTAAAGAAGAACTGCCATTCATTTCTGAAATCACTTCCTGAACTTGCTTCCAAGCATTTGGAAGGACTTCTACAGGTAAAGGGAAAGATTTATTTAGATTTTGTACAAGTTTAGTTTCATCAACAACAATCAACAATTGATTAGCTTTAGATGCCACTAACTTTTCTCTAACATGGCATGCTCCTCCTCCTTTTATTAATTGAAATCCTGGATCAACTTCATCTGCTCCATCAATAGCTAAATCAATTTGAGATACAGAAGCTAAATCGATAAGCGGAATATCCAACTCAAGCGCTAAAACTTCTGATTGAAAAGAAGTTGCAACACCTCTTATATTTTGAAGTTTGCCAGAACTTATTTCATCCGCAAGGCTTTTTATCATTAACGCAGCTGTAGATCCAGATCCTAATCCGAGAATCATGCCACTCTTTACTTCTCTTATTGATGCATCAGCAACAACTTTTTTCATTTGAGTTTGTAAATCCAAAATCTTTTCTCTAATGTTTATAAATTATTAAATTTCAATAGTTGCTTTATGTCAAACCAGGCAGAGGTTCAGGTTTTATATTTATCTGTATCTCTTTATTATCTCTCAAAATATCTAAAAGAAATACTTTTCCTATCTGAGCTTTTTCTACTTCATCCAGTAAAGCCTTAGGTTCTTTTATAGAGATATTTTCCGCTGCAATTACTAAATCACCTCTCCTTAAACCAGCTTTTTCAGCGGGGCTATTAGGCATTACTGATTGAATTAGAGCTCCATTTCTTTCAGGTAATTGAACTAACGAATTGGGGTCTCGATTATGTTCTTTAGCGATTCTAGGATTTAAAGAAACCAATTGTACCCCTAAATATGGATGAATAACTTCCCCATTCTCAAGAAGCTGATCAGAAACACTTTTAGCTAGATTAATGGGAATCGCAAAACCTAAACCTGCTCCAGGGCCACTTCTTACTAATGTATTAATTCCTATTACCTCACCATTGGAATTAATGAGTGGTCCCCCAGAATTGCCTGGATTTATTGCCGCATCAGTCTGGATAAGATCAAGCCTTTTATCTGAAAATCCTAAACTATTAATATCTCTATGCAAGCTGCTAACAATTCCTAAGGTAACTGTTTTTTCAAGGCCATAGGGAGTACCAAGAGCTATTGCCCAATCCCCAACTTCAAGATCTTCAGAATTTCCAAGTGGTGCAAAACCAGAATAAGCATCTTCATCAATTTTTACTAGAGCTAGATCAGTTACTGCATCTGTTCCTAAAACTTGACCTTCACAAATAGATCCATCTGCCAGAGTAACTGAAACATTATCTACTCTTTCTACGACATGAGCATTCGTAAGAACCAAACCATTCTCATTAATGATCACACCAGAACCTTGACCTCTCTCCCTTTCAGGAGTAATTCCTTGCTCGCCAAGTAAGTCCCTTAATAGTGGGTCAAGTAAAGTAGGATCAAATTGTTGCCTCTCTACCAACCGCTCAGTATCAATTTTTACAACTGCAGGGGCAATATTTTTAACTGCTGATGATACGAAATTATGACTTTCAAAAGAAGTCAAAGCTAAAACTTCAGCATTTTGAAAGAAATTGAGTATAAAAAAACAACTAATAATGAAAATTTGGATTAAATTAATAAATTTAATCTTGAGATACTTCATTTAATTAATAGTTTTTTTAATTTTATTGACAAATCTAATTGAAGAAAAAGATTATTGTTGTTTTTTTGTTTACATCCATAAAATACAAATTTTTGAATTTTTCTTTAGAAAAAACTTCTTTATGTGTGAAAATAAATTTTAAATAAATTTATGAATAAATTTGAATAAAGAAAACAAAAGTAAACTAGAGGTTCTATTAGAAAAAGTTGCTAATGAACGGGATTTAGAAATCTACAGTTTAAATATACAAACTAATCAAAATCCAATTGTTATTGAAATAACTATACGAAAAACTAATGGAGATGACATTTCATTAGATGATTGTGCGCTATTTAATACCCCAGCATCTGACGAAATAGAAAAATCAAATCTTTTGAATTGTTCATATGTGTTAGAAATTAGTAGTCAAGGGGTCAGTGATGAATTAACCTCAGAAAGAGACTTCAAAACTTTTAAGGGTTTTCCAGTTAATGTTGAGTTAAACCAAAAGAATTCAAAAATAAAATTCGTGAATGGTTTACTTTATGAAAAGTCTAATGATTATTTAGCTATTAACATTAAAGGTAGGATAAAGAAAATCCCTTTCGATGAAGTATTAAAAATTAGTCTTAGTACTTTACAAGATTAATTATTTTTCAACCATTATTCAATTTTCCCATCATAGATGGCATTAGTTATTCTCCCAGGTTTAAACAATCTTATTGAAGATATTAGTGAGGAAAAAAAGTTGCCTCCTAATGTCGTTGAAGTAGCCTTGCGCGAAGCTTTGTTGAAAGGATACGAAAAATATAGAAGAACTTTTTACATTGGAATTAACGAAGATCCATTTGATGAAGAATACTTTAGTAATTTTGATGTTGGATTAGATCTAGATGAAGAAGGTTATAGGATCTTATCAAGTAAAATCATTGTAGAAGAAGTTGAGAGCGAAGATCATCAAATATCATTAGTAGAAGTTAAACAAGTAGCTGATGATGCTCAAATAGGTGACACAGTTGTTTTAGACGTTACTCCAGAAAAAGAGGATTTTGGACGAATGGCTGCTTCAACAACAAAGCAAGTTTTAGCTCAAAAATTAAGAGATCAACAAAGAAAAATGATCCAAGAAGAATTTGCAGATTTGGAAGATCCTGTTTTAACTGCAAGAGTTATAAGATTTGAAAGACAATCAGTAATAATGGGAGTAAGTTCTGGTATTGGAAGGCCTGAAGTAGAAGCAGAACTTCCTAAAAGAGATCAATTACCAAATGATAATTATAGAGCTAATGCAACTTTCAAAGTATTCTTGAAAGAAGTTAGCGAGATAGCCAGAAAAGGACCACAACTTTTTGTAAGCAGAGCAAATGCTGGATTAGTCGTTTATTTATTTGAAAATGAAGTGCCGGAAATTCAAGAAGGCACGGTAAAAATTGTTGCCGTTTCAAGAGAAGCTAATCCTCCTTCAAGAGCTGTTGGGCCAAGAACAAAAGTAGCTGTTGATAGCGTCGAACAAGAAGTAGACCCTGTAGGTGCTTGTATTGGAGCAAGAGGAGCAAGAATCCAACAAGTAGTAAATGAATTAAGAGGAGAAAAAATTGATGTTATTAAATGGTCATCTGACCCAATACAATATATTTTAAATTCTTTAAGTCCTGCTAAAGTCGATCTCGTGAGACTTGTTGACCCAGAAGGTCAACACGCTCATGTACTAGTGCCTCCCGATCAATTAAGTCTAGCTATAGGTAGGGAAGGACAAAATGTAAGACTTGCAGCAAGATTAACTGGTTGGAAGATTGATGTTAAAAATTCTCATGAATACGATCAGGAAGCAGAAGATGCTGCAGTATCTGAATTAATCATTCAAAGAGAAGATGAAGAGAATCTCCAGCGAGAAGCTGAGCTTAGACTAGAAGCAGAACAAGCTGAGCGTGCTGCAGAAGATGCAAGATTAAGAGAGCTTTACCCTCTTCCTGAAGATGAAGAAGAATTCGCAGAAGAACAATACGGAGGAGATGAATTCACAGATAATGATCAATTAGAGACTGTTAAAGATACTGAGATATCTGCCAAAGAGGAGAAAAAACGGTGATACAACAACTCCCTGTTATGCGTGTATGCATTTCATGTAGAAAAACATATGATAGGAAAGATCTTTTAAGAATTACTAAAGATCATAAGCAAGGTACCATGCTTCAAAAGGGAATGGGGCGATCAGCTTACATTTGCAAGTCAAAAAAATGCTATTCAGATTCCAAGATCAAAAAAAAGCTTCAAAAAGCTTTAAAAACATTTTTAGAACCTGAATTTATTGAAATTTTTGAAAAAGAAATTACAAGCTACAATAACTATCCCCATTAAGGGAATATAATTAAATTAAATCCTCTTTAATTTAAAAAAGAGTACAAATCAGATTAAATGACTATCAGCGATAAAATCAGAATTTACGAACTTTCCAGAGACTTGAATCTGGAAAATAAAGATATACTGGATGCCGCTCAAAAACTTTCAATTTCAGTAAAAAGCCATAGCAGTTCTATTAGTGCAGAAGAGGCAAAAAAAATTAAAAATCTTATTAATAAAAAGAATTCAGATAAAACAATACTCTCCATTAATAAACCTTCAATTAAAAAAGATAATTTCAAACAAAATAAAGAAGATAAATCTTCTGTTATCTCTTCTAAAAAAGGGAAACCTCTCAAAGATAATTCAAACAAAAAACCATTATTGATAAAGCCACTTAACAAGCCTGAGAGTGTAAAAATAATTTCAAATCAATTTAAAAATCCAAATAAACCTAATATTATAAACAGTTCACAATCTCAACCAAATCTTATAAATACAAAAATAAATAGTAAACCTTCACAGAATTTCAACCAAGATAAAAAAACTTTCGGAAATAATACCACCCCACCTATCAAAAGTCCGGCAAAACCACCTATTCAGCTAATTGCAAAGCCTAAAAATATTAATAATAATATCAAATCTAATGAATCTTCCAAGAGCATCTACAATTCAAGGGATAAAAGACAACTATCAAACAAACCTAATCAAAATACGAGCAAACCAAAAACAAAAGATTTTAATAATAGAGTAAATACCCCTGAGCTCGTAGGAGCTCCAATAAGAAGAGAAGATCCAAAAATAAATCCTAATAAGCAAAACATTACTTTTAAACAAACTGCCTCTAACAGACCCGGTTCTCCCAGCAGACCTGGCATGCCCAATAAGCCTGGTTTAAGAAACAAACCTGCAGATCAAGGCAGACCTGGTTCATTTAATAGGCAAGGTAATCCCAATAGACCTAGTTCTCCCAACAGATCTGGCATGCCCAATAGGCCTGGTTTAAGAAACAAACCTTCAGATCAAGGCAGACCTGGTTCATTTAATAGGCAAGGTAATCCCAATAGACCTAGTTCTCCCAACAGATCTGGCATGCCCAATAATAGGCCTGGTTCTAAATTCAATGGCCAAAATTCCTCTAGGATTAGAAAGCCAGTATCACCTAACGAACTTTTACAACTTCAAAAAAATAATAACTCTGAGAAAGACAAATTAGGTATTAATAATAACGCAAAACAAAATATCGAGGTATCTCAGCAGAAGGTGAAAGCGCCTAATAGTCGTCCAAACACTGCTCCGGGTTCCAAAAAACTACCTCATAGAGCATTTACAAATAATTCTAAAAAACCTGGGAAGACAGACTGGGACGATAGCGCAAAACTTGAAGCATTAAGAAGCAAAAATCCCCAAAAACAAAGACAGAAAGTTCATATTATTGGCGATAATGATGATTCATTAACATCTGAGACTAGTGGATATTCAGGAGAAAAAATTTCAATCTTATCAGCCAGTTTAGCGCGTCCAAAGAAAGAAAAGTCAGATGAATCTAAATCTCAAAAAGCTATAAAACAATTTAAAAAGAAGAAAAAAGAGACTACTAGGCAAAGACAGAAAAGAAGAGCTATGGAGTTAAAGGCTGCCAAAGAAGCCAAACAAGTCAGGCCTGAGATGATAATAGTACCCGAAGATAATTTAACAGTTCAAGAATTAGCTGATAAATTAAGTCTTGAAAGCTCTGAAATAATCAAATCTCTTTTTTTCAAAGGAATAACTGCAACTGTTACTCAATCACTCGACTTAGCAACTATTGAGACAGTAGCTGAAGAATTTGGGGTCCCTGTTTTGCAAGATGATATCCAAGAAGCTGCTGAGAAAACAGTAGATATGATTGAATCTGAAGATATTGAGAACTTAATAAGAAGACCACCCGTTATTACGGTGATGGGTCATGTAGATCATGGGAAAACAAGTCTTTTAGATTCCATCAGAGAATCAAGAGTAGCTTCGGGGGAAGCAGGGGGCATCACTCAACACATAGGAGCTTATCAAGTTGAATTTGAACATGAATCTCAAAAGAAAAAATTAACTTTTCTTGATACCCCTGGTCATGAAGCCTTTACTGCAATGAGAGCAAGGGGTACAAAAGTTACAGATGTAGCAGTTCTTGTAGTTGCTGCAGATGATGGTTGCAGACCTCAAACGCTTGAAGCTATCAGTCATGCAAGAGCTGCAAAAGTGCCAATTGTTGTTGCAATAAATAAAATTGACAAAGAAGGGGCATCTCCAGACAGAGTAAAGCAGGAACTATCAGAAAAAGATTTGATTGCTGAAGATTGGGGCGGAGATACAGTGATGGTTCCAGTAAGCGCTATCAAAAAACAAAACATTGATAAATTACTCGAAATGATTTTATTAGTTTCAGAGGTAGAAGATTTACAAGCTAACCCTAATAGATTCGCAAAAGGTACTGTTATTGAAGCCCACCTAGACAAAGCAAAAGGGCCTGTTGCTACTTTGTTAGTACAAAATGGGACCTTGAAATCTGGGGATGTTTTGGCTGCGGGTTCAGTCCTTGGGAAAATTAGAGCAATGGTTGATGAAAATGGTAATAGAATTAAAGAAGCAGGACCATCATTCCCAGTGGAAGCGCTAGGATTCAGTGAGGTACCCACTGCAGGAGATGAATTTGAAGTCTACTCTGATGAGAAAACTGCTAGAGCCATTGTCGGAGACCGGGCAACAGATGCTAGAGCCATAAAATTAGCTCAGCAAATGGCCTCTAGAAGAGTCAGCTTATCATCCTTATCAACTCAAGCAAATGATGGAGAACTAAAAGAGTTAAACTTAATCCTCAAAGCTGATGTTCAAGGTAGTGTTGAAGCAATATTAGGATCACTAGAACAATTACCAAAAAATGAAGTTCAAGTCAGAGTCCTACTTTCTGCTCCTGGAGAAATAACTGAGACAGATATAGATCTCGCTGCTGCATCTGGGTCAGTAATCATTGGATTTAACACCTCATTGGCTTCTGGCGCGAAGAGGGCAGCTGATGCTAATGACGTTGATATAAGAGAATATGAAGTAATCTATAAACTCTTAGAAGATATTCAGTTGGCCATGGAAGGTCTACTTGAACCCGATCTTGTCGAAGAATCATTAGGACAAGCTGAAGTTAGAGCAACTTTTGCAGTCGGTAAAGGAGCTATTGCGGGCTGTTATATACAAACTGGTAAATTACAAAGGAATTGTTCGCTGAGAGTTATTAGATCAGAGAAAGTAATATTTGAGGGCAATTTAGACTCTCTAAAAAGAGCTAAAGATGATGTAAAAGAAGTAAATACAGGATTTGAATGTGGAGTTGGCTGCGATAAATTCTCATCATGGATTGAAGGAGATGTAATCGAGGCATTCAAATTTGTAACCAAAAAGAGGACCTTATCTCAATAATTAAACATCTAGCCTATTAATCTTTATTTCTGTCAAAGATTAATAAAGTAGGAAATATTACACAAGCACCCAACTGAATGAGAAGGTTATTTTGCTGTAATTCAGTTCCGCTTGCAATTCTGGTAAGCATAATTAAAAGTCCCAAAAATGCAGAACCGCTAAAAGCTATCCACAATACTCTTCTTAATCCCTTATAAGGAGCTTGGGATTCCTTTAATAATTTATTTCTCAATTTAGGATCTATTTTTGACATAAATTCTTTAAATTATAAGATTAAGTCTATATGAAAAATACAATATTTAATTTGGCCGGTATAGCTCAGCGGTAGAGCAACTGTCTCGTAAACAGTGGGTCATTGGTTCAATTCCAATTATCGGCACTTACAAAGCAAAATAAAATGGTTAATAAAATTTTAAAAATTAGTTATTTTAATTATTTATTTTTATTACTCTTATATTTTATTTTGGCCAAAGAAGTTATATTTCGTTTGATGAAGGTTTTTATTCAATATAACCTAGATGGATTAAACCTTCTCAAAGTATGCTGGATTTATATGATTTCTAATATCTGAATTAAATAAAATTTTCGCGAGTATTTTCTTTGAATTTTTAATTTCTCCAAATTAGTAATAAAGTAGTTAGATTCTTAAAGAAATAAATTCATTAAATTTCATGACATGAATTTTAATTTGAAGTTCGAAAAATTAAATAAAAAAATTTACCAAAGAGAGCACTATGGAAAAATACTAACTGTAAGATTGCCATGTAATCCAATATTTCCAATTGGACCTATTTATTTAGCAGACCATATTCATAAATGTTTTCCAAATTTAGAGCAGCAATTCATTGATCTGGCGATTATTCCATCTAATAAAGTTTCCAAATATTTAGCTCGAAAAATTGATTATTTTAGACCACATCTCATCATTTTTTCATGGAGAGATATACAAATTTATGCACCTGTAGATGGTAGAAGTGGAAATCCCCTACAAAACTCTTTTGAAGTTTTCTACTCAAAAAATATCCTTAAAAAAATTAGAGGTTCTTGGGGAGGATTAAAATTAATTGCATCTCATTATGGAGAAATATACAGAAATACCTCTTTAGTCAAGATGGGACTAAAAAGAGCAAAAAAATACAATAAAAATGTAAAAGTAATTTTAGGAGGTGGGGCTGTTAGTGTCTTCTATGAACAATTGGGAAATCTTCTCCCAAAGGGAACTGTAATTTCAGTTGGAGAGGGAGAAAATCTCATAGAAAAAATCATTAGAGGAGATTCAATAGAGGAAGAAAGATGTTACATTGCTGGACAAAAACCTCGCAACAAATTAATACATGAACAACCCTCAGGCATTGTTAAAACTGCCTGCAACTATAAATACATTAAATCAATATGGCCTGAATTTGATTGGTATATAGAAAGTGGTGATTATTACGTGGGGGTACAAACAAAAAGAGGTTGTCCTCATAATTGCTGTTTCTGTGTTTACACAGTTGTTGAGGGGAAAAAGGTTCGGGTTAATCCTGTAAAGGAGGTTATCGAAGAAATGAAGCAATTATATGATATTGGAGTACGGGGATTTTGGTTCACTGATGCACAGTTTATTCCAGCCAAAAAACATATTCAAGATGCAAAAACACTTTTGCAAGCAATTAAGGATCAAGGCTGGGACGATATTAATTGGGCTGCATACATCAGAGCAGATAATATTGATGCTGAGCTAGCTCAGCTTATGGTTGATACAGGTATGAGTTATTTTGAAATAGGTATCACGTCGGGATCGCAAGAACTAGTTAAAAAAATGAGATTAGCGTATAACCTTGAAACTGTATTAAATAATTGCAGAATGCTAGTCAAATCAGGTTTTAAGAATCATGTTTCAGTCAATTATTCATTTAATGTTTTTGATGAAACGCCCAGCACCATAAGACAAACAATTGCTTACCATAGAGAATTAGAAAATATTTTTGGTAAAGGCTTAGTTGATCCAGCTATATTCTTTATAGGTTTGCAACCTCACACTCTTCTTGAGAAGTACGCCTTGGAACATAAAATTTTGAAGCCAAATTATAATCCAATGAGCATGATGCCCTGGACAGCGAGAAAACTTCTTTGGAATCCAGGCTCACTAGGGAAAAAACTTGGTCAAGTTTGCTTAGAAGCTTTTGACAATCCTGACGACGAATTTGGCAAAACAGTTATCGACATTCTTGAGAGAGAATATGGAAAGTGCTCCTTAAAAGAATCCCTAAAAGTTCGTCCTTTATCAGAAAGGAAATTAGCTCACTCTAAAAAATAAATTAAACGGTTATTAATCCTCTTTCTCAATTGAACTAGAAATTCCTTTAGATTTTAATGATTCTGAGTAGAATTCTGCGGGCTCTAAATCACAAACAATTACTAAACCCACCCCCGTATTGTGTGCTTCAAGCATTATGGCAGTAGCATCTTGTTCACTTAATTGCGGTACAACTTCTCTTAATGAAATAGTGACATACTCCATAGAATTAACTGGGTCATTATGAAGTAAAACCTTATATTTTGGAGATTTATTTTTTAATTCAACAGGTTCCTTTTCAATAACCGCTGAATTATTGTTTACACTTTGTTCTAACTTTATAGATGCCATTAAATTTATTAGAGTTTAAATTATATTTGTAATTATATATTAATTATTCTTTCCATTGCATCAAGGACGTTTGATCGTGAGTTAAATGCTGACAAGCGAAAATAACCCTCTCCTGCTAATCCAAATCCGCTCCCAGGTGTTCCCACTACACTAACTTTTTGGAGAAGGAAATCAAAAAAGTCCCAAGATGTCATTTGATCTGGAACTTTAATCCAAATATAAGGAGCATTATCCCCACCATAAACTTTATATCCTGAATTCTGAAGTTTATTTTTCATTATTTTTGCATTTTCCATATAAAAATCAATTAAGCCTCTCACCTGTTTCTTCCCTTCAAGAGAATAAACAGCCTCTGCACCTTTCTGAACAACATAACTTACTCCATTGAACTTTGTAGATTGTCGCCTATTCCAAAGAGGCCATAACTCTATTTCCTCATTTATTGAGCTCAAACCTTTGAGATTTTTAGGTATTACTGTAAAAGCACATCTAACTCCAGTGAATCCTGCATTCTTTGAAAAAGATCTAAATTCGATAGCACAATCCTTTGCTCCATCAATCTCATATATTGAATGTGGAATATCATTATCTTGAATAAATGCTTCATAAGCTGCATCAAAAAGTATTAGGGATTTGTTTTGTAGAGCATAGTCAACCCACTTTTTCAAGTCTGCTTTACTAATCGTCGCCCCAGTCGGGTTATTTGGGAAACAAAGATATAAAATATCAACTTTTTTTTCTGGTAGTTCTGGCAGAAAGTTATTCCCCTCGTTTATTGCAAGATATGTCAATCCTTGATAAGTACCATTTTCAAGAGAATCACCAGTTCTCCCTGTCATAACGTTACTATCTACATAAACTGGGTAAACAGGATCTGTTACAGCAATTGAATTATCTTTGCCAAGAATATCTAAAATATTGCTACTATCGCATTTAGAACCATCTGAAACAAAGATTTCTTCAGGTGTAATTTGACAGCCTCTCGAAATAAAATCATGCTCAGATATTTTTTCTCTGAGCCAAGAATAACCTTGTTCTGGTCCATAACCTCTAAAACCATCCGTTGTTCCCATTTCATCTAAAGCTTTACCCATAGCCTCAATACATGCTCTAGGTAATGGTTCTGTAACATCTCCAATGCCAAGCTTAATAATTTCAGCATTCTTATTTGATTGCGAATATATTTTTACCCTCTTAGCAATTTCAGGGAATAAATAGCCTGCTTTGAGTTTTAAATAATTTTCGTTTACTTGAACCACTTTAGATAAAAAATTTCACCAATATAAGAATAATGTATCAATGTGCTTTAGTGGTGATTAGATGTTAATATTACTTTAGTTATGATTAATCTCAGATATTATCATAGCTATGAATTCAATTTCAATTAGTTTGAAAATCGTTTAAAGCTTTATAAATAGCATATTTCAATCACAATTAATTTTAAAAAGTAAAAAATAAAAGCTATAAAAACTTGCTTTATTGAAAAATAAAATCTAATTATTTAATTTAGATGATTTTCAAAATCCAAATCATTCATAATCAACTATATGTCTCAGCAAATTATCATCGCAGAGCAGGCTCGAATAGCAGCACTACTTACAGATGATCGAGTTGATGAATTAATCGTCGCACAAGGTCAATATCAAATTGGCGATATTTTTTTAGGAACAGTTGAAAATGTTCTCCCTGGCATTGATGCCGCTTTCATAAACATTGGTGAAAGTGAAAAAAATGGATTCATCCATGTTTCAGATTTAGGTCCACTAAGACTCAAAAAAGGAACTTTTGGAATAACTGAATTACTAGAACCAAAACAAAAAGTTCTAGTTCAGGTAATAAAGGAACCCACAGGATCTAAAGGTCCCAGACTAACCGGAAGTATTTCAATTCCAGGAAAATATTTAATATTACAGCCATATGGCCAAGGAGTAAATATTTCAAGAAAAATAAATACAGAAACAGAACGAAGCCGTTTGAAAGCTCTTGGGGTTTTAATAAAACCACCCAGCACAGGCTTGTTATTTAGAACAGAGGCTGAAAAAATAAAAGAAGAACTTTTAATTGAAGATTTAGAACAATTAATTCAACAATGGGAAAATATACTAAAAGTTTCTGAAGCTTCTAATCCACCAAATTTGATAAAAAGAGATGATGATTTTTCCCTTAAGATCTTAAGAGATTATATTAAAGAATCAACTAAAAGCATAATTATTGATAGTAAGTTTTCAGTTGCAAGGGCAAAAGATTTTTTAGTAAATTATGAATCTGATATAGATATCGAATTCCACGATAACAATTTAAACCAACATATTTTCGAGAAGTACGAAATAAAGAAAACAATTCAAAAAGCTCTCCAGCCGAGAGTAGACCTTCCTTCGGGAGGGTATATCATTATCGAACCTACTGAAGCTTTAACAGTAATCGACGTAAACTCAGGATCATTCACAAGATCCGCAAATTCAAGACAAACCGTTTTGTGGACAAACTGCGAAGCCGCAGTTGAAATCTCAAGGCAAATGAAATTAAGAAATATTGGTGGAGTTATAGTAATAGATTTTATCGATATGGAATCTAGAAGAGATCAATTTCAGTTACTTGAACATTTTACCTCAGCAATAAAAGATGATTCTGCTAGGCCTCAAATAGCTCAGCTTACTGAATTAGGCTTAGTAGAGTTAACCAGAAAAAGACAAGGTCAAAATATATATGAATTATTCGGTAAAAAATGCTCTGCATGCGATGGTACCGGACATTTAGAAAATATATTAAATCACGAAATTTCTAACTTAAAAATTAAAAATTTTGAAAATAAATCTAATCAATCAAACAATCTAAAATCTTCAGATACAGATACTTATCAATCAACTGATGAGCAGGAAAAAATAATTGACAAGGAATTAATTAACTCCAAAGATCTAAGTAAAGAGAATTCATCTAATAAAAAAGAAAAAGAAAATGATAATTCCAACCTGTCAAATTCAAAAGAAAAAAATATAATCACAGTTGATCTTACAAATGAAGAAAAAATTGTATTCAGTCAATTAGGTATTAATCCACTTGTAAAGTTGGGGAAAGATTATCTTACCAGCAATAATTTTGTGCGATTAAAAGAAAGTAATAAAGAAAAGGAAAAAACCTTAGATAATAAAAAAACAAAAGCAAAACAAATTAAAAAAATCTCAAAATCGGGAGAAGAAAATATTCAAATTAAAATTGAAGCAAATGCAAATTCTAAGGATAAATTAACAAATAAAACTAATGAAAATAATGAAGTTACATTAACAGACAAAAAGGATGAAATTGAACTTACAGATGAGCTAAAAAATGCAAGAAAAAGAAGAAGAAGATCTTCAGCAAGCATTGAATAAAGTATTCGAAGTTGGATTAGATGAAGTTGGAAGGGGAGCAATTTTTGGTCCCGTTTTTGCAGCAGCTGTAGTATTAACTGAAAAAAATAAATTTATCTTAAAACAATTTGGAGTAACAGATAGTAAAAAACTAACCCCAAAAAAAAGAAAATTACTTTTACAAAAAATTTTATTACTTTCTTCAGATTATGGAATTGGGCAATCTTCGGCCAGAGAAATAGATAAGTTAGGTATCAGGGTTGCGACGGAACTGTCAATGATAAGAGCTTTAAAAAAATTAAAAGAAAAGCCATCTGAATTAAAAATTGATGGTCCCTTATTATTAAGGCCATGGGACGGAATTCAGAAAAACATATTATCTGGAGACTCAAAGTTTATCTCGATAGCTTCAGCAAGCATAATTGCCAAAGTTTCTCGCGACAATCTAATGGAGAGGTTAGAAAAAAAATACTCAGGATACTTGATATTTAAAAATAAAGGTTATGGAACAAGAGAGCATCTTTCATTAATCAAAAAAAATGGCTTAACTGAACTTCATAGGAAAAGTTTTTTAAAAAAATCAAATCTTCTTTAATTCACACCAATCTAAAAAGTCTTTTACGAGTTGCTGTTGAACCCTTGACTTTATACCCAACAGAATCCCATTTAATACCGAATGACCAGTAGATTCCAAAATTTTCCTTGGTACCAGCTTCAGTAGAGGAGGTTGGCTTACAGATACCCCAAGAAGCGCTTCACCTTCTAAACCAATAGTAGTTGCTTCCAAATTTGCTTTCAAAATAAGATTAAAATCATCTATCATACCCAAACCATCCAATGTACTTTCAAGAGCACTCATTTTTAAAATTCCACCTTTATTTTCTACCGCAATTGAGACAACAGGGTTAATATCTAATTGAAAAACCTTAAAACTTGTTACTGTATACTTATATCTACCTACTCCTTCTGCTACTAATTTTTTGGAGTCAAGCATTGCTCCAACAACTCTTTCTTCTTCCAAAAGATATTTAGAAAGATATTCTTTATTACGTGTTACAGAAAGCTTGAGTTTCTGTTTAGCATCAAAAGACAATAGCATTTTCTATATTCCTCCAATGCTTATTTGATTTCTTTTTTTTTTACAATTAATCATGCGCAAACAAGTTGCATATTTAGGTCCTCAAGGAACATACGCAGAAAAAGCAGCCCATATATTATCAAAGCTTGCCAATTTTCAGACACCTATATTTGTACCATGTAATGGGTTACATTCGGTTATTAAATCAATTGCGTACAACAATTGTGATGCAGCTGTAGTTCCTATAGAAAATTCTGTAGAAGGGGGAGTTACGGCTACTCTAGATGCCCTTTGGAAATTTCCTGAAATTTTCATAAATAAAGCAATTGTTTTACCTATTAAACATGCATTAATTAGTGATGGAGAACTTTCAAACATTTCAGAAGTATTATCTCATCCTCAAGCATTAGCTCAATGTTCAGAATGGTTATCTGAGAATCTTCCAAATGCAATTCCTCTCCCAACAAATTCAACATCAGAAGCTGTCAAAATGATCAAGGGGAGTAAATTCAGAGCGGCTATTGGTTCAAAATCGTTAATTCAAATCGAAGGACTTAAAGAATTAGCCTTTCCTATTAATGATGTTCCAGGTAATTGCACTAGATTTGTCTTGTTGAGCAAGGAATCAAATTCAAATTTAGCTAATATTGCTAGTTTTGCTTTCTCATTAATTTCAAATAAACCTGGTGCTTTGCTTAAAGCTGTAAATTATATTGCAGATTTTGGATTTAATATGAGTAAGATTGAATCAAGACCTTCAAAAAGAGAATTAGGAGAATACATAATTTATGTTGATTTAGAAATCAATAATCAAAATAGGATTACAAATTTTCTTGAATTAAAAAATAAGTTGATGCCACTTTGCAAGAATTTTGTAGATTTTGGAAATTATTTTTCTGAAAATGTTGAACTAGATTAATTTACCCTCTACATTTATAAACTCCAAACTCCATTAAACCTTTTCTAAATGCCCAATTCATGAGAAGTATTGTTGGAATCTCTCTAATCGACTTCACTATCGCAAATGGGCCAAGTGACAAAATTACGAGGGGCCTCCGCATACCTTCAATAATGGAGTCATACCATGAAGGATTTGTATAGGAATTCCAGTTTTCAGAAATAACTCTTCCTGAACTATTTCCGTTAGTTCCAAGAATGTTACTAAATTCGTTAATGCTAATAAAATGAGGATGTACCCATTGTTCAAGTAGTTGTTTAAGAACTAACTTTTCAAAAAATGATGGAGGGTATGCCCTTAAGTCTCTTGAGTTCCAATCAGCCAGCGCGAGATACCCTCCAGGTCTTAGAGTTCTCAGCATTTCATCTGCAAACCTAGTTTTATCATTCATGTGTGCACCAGCCTCAACACTCCAGATGGCATCAAATGATCCATCTTCAAATTTCAAATCCAAAGCATCCATAACTTGGAAGGTGCAATTTAGCCCATTAGGAGTAAGTTCTCGTGCTCTTTTAACTTGAGCCGGACTAATTGTAATGCCAGTAACATTAAAGCCATAATATTCTGCAAGAATCCTAGAACTTCCCCCTATTCCACAACCTACATCAAGTACTCTGGATCCCCGTGGTAATTTATCTAACCCACTCCATTTGACTAATTCATGAACAAACTGAACTTTAGCCTTCCTAAAATCAATATTTTTTACCTCTGAAGGATAAAAACCCAAATGTATATGTTCTCCCCATAATCTCTCAAGTAATTTATCTTGGGTCCAAGCATCATATGCAGAAGCTACTGTACCAGTGGAAATATATTTTCTAGCATTATTTCTCCAAATTATAGTTAGGACTAGAATGAATAAAACTATTAAAAAAAAAGGGAATAATAATTCAAACATTTAATTTTCTTTAATATCAGGAAAACTCTCTTTCAATGCTGTTCTTGCTGCAAGTTGTTTTCTTGTATGATCAAGCATTTCATATTCTCTTTGCAAACGAGTAAAAGTATCTCTCTCCTCAAGAAGTCTTTGCTGTTCTTCCGCAACAGGGCCGCCCAAATGAGCTCCTATCCAAAATGATAAATCCATTGGATTGTCAGGTAATTTATCAGGAAAATTTTTCTTAGTATTAGTCAATTTACTCGTTAAATTAATAACATCACTAAGTGCTTCTTTTACTGAATCTTTTAAAGAATCTAATTTTTGCAAATCATCAATATTATTATCACTAATCCAACTAACCATCGCAGAACAAAATGGCGTAGAACGGGTAATTTCTAAAACTTGGAATCTTTGTTGGCCGAGAGTGATAATATTACTTCTCCCATCCTCTGCAGTTTGATGTTTTAATATTTGTGCACAACATCCAACATTAGCCATACTTTTAGTGGTTGGATCCAACTTAATTACTCCAAACATAGAATCAGTTTCAAGAACGGATTGGAGCATAATCCTGTATCTCGATTCAAAAATATGTAAAGGCAATATTTCTTGAGGAAAAAGAACTACCTCTGACAAAGGAAATAAAGGTAATTCCCTTACTGAGAGTTCTCCCATTTAAACCTCAACTTATTTCATTTATACTAATCAATTTAGGTCGGTTTCGGGATTTATTAAAGTTTAACTTCTATATCTACACCACTAGGAAGATCTAGTTTCATTAAAGCGTCAATAGTTTTTGCAGAAGGACTATAGATATCTATTATTCTTCGATGTGTTCTTGTTTCAAAATGCTCTCTAGAATCTTTATCAACATGAGGTGATCTTAGAACACAATAAATCTTCCTTTTTGTAGGTAAAGGTATTGGACCTATTGCTGAAGCAGAAGTAGTATCAGCAGTTTGGATTATTTTGTCGCAAGATAAATCAAGCATTCTTCTATCAAACGCTTTGAGCCTTATTCTTATTTTTTGTTGTGCAATTGATGCAGTCATAGTTTCAAATAACTTTTAGTGAAGGGTCATTGATTAAAATGACCCTTTTCCATAAACCTATATTAGATGATTGAGGTTAAGTTTCTAAAATTAAAATTTATTATTTGAGTATTTTAGAAACAACTCCAGCACCGATAGTACGTCCACCTTCACGTATGGCGAATCGCATACCTTGTTCAATAGCCACTGGACAAATTAATTCTCCAGTCATCTTAATTCTGTCGCCTGGCATAACCATTTCTACATTAGACCCATCATCTGAAGTAAATGCGGTTATTTGACCTGTTACATCAGTTGTTCTGATGTAGAACTGAGGTCTATATCCTGCAAAGAAAGGAGTATGTCTTCCACCCTCTTCTTTTTTGAGAACATAAACTTCCCCTTCAAACTGAGTATGCGGAGTAATAGATCCTTTCTTTACAAGAACCATTCCTCTTTCAATATCTTCTTTCTGGACACCCCGCAAAAGTAAACCAACATTATCGCCAGCCATACCTTCGTCAAGAAGTTTTCGGAACATTTCAACTCCAGTAACAGTTGTTACTCTTGTATCTCTTATTCCAACTATTTCTACTTCTTCTCCAACCTTTACTTTACCTCTCTCAATTCTTCCAGTAGCAACAGTTCCTCTACCAGTAATAGAGAAAACGTCTTCAACTGCCATCAAGAATGGTTTATCAACTTCTCTTTCTGGCTCAGGGATGCTAGCATCAACTGCTTTCATTAGTTCTTCAATCTTTGATTCCCAAGTAGAATCGCCTTCGAGAGCTTTTAAACCTGAAACTTGAACTATAGGAATGTCATCTCCGGGGAAGTCATAACTGTCTAACAGTTCCCTAATTTCCATTTCAACAAGTTCAATAATTTCTTCATCATCGACCATATCGCACTTATTAAGAGCAACTACAAGAGCAGGAACTCCAACCTGTTTAGCTAAAAGAATATGCTCTTTAGTTTGAGCCATAGGACCATCTGTAGCAGCACAAACTAGGATCGCTCCATCCATCTGAGCGGCCCCTGTGATCATGTTTTTTACATAATCAGCATGCCCTGGGCAATCGACATGAGCATAATGCCTGCCTTCTGTTTCATATTCAACATGAGCTGTATTAATGGTAATGCCACGCTCTCTTTCTTCAGGAGCACCGTCAATGTCTCCATAGTCTTGAGCTTGTGCTTGACCTTTTTTGGCTAATACATTTGTAATAGCAGCTGTTAGTGTTGTTTTTCCATGATCAACATGGCCAATAGTACCTATGTTGACATGTGGTTTGTTTCTTTCGAACTTCTCGCGAGCCATTTTGAATTAAAGAATCGAGGGTTTAAGAGTTTTTTAGTTTAGAGATCAGGAGTTGCCCTGATTCTTGGAAATGATAGCTTCAGCAACATTACGAGGAACTTCTTCATAATTTGCGAACTCCATTGAAAATATACCCCGACCTTGAGTCATTGATCGGAGTTGAGTGGCATAACCGAACATTTCGGCTAATGGCACTTTGGCCTGTACCTTAGACAATCCATCGTCAACAGATTGTCCTTCTACTTGACCTCTTCTGGAAGAGAGATCACCAATTACAGATCCAAGAAAATCGTCAGGGCTTTCAACCTCAACTTTCATCATAGGCTCTAAAAGGACAGGATTGCATTTTTTAACCCCGTCTTTAAAAGCCATGGAACCTGCAATTTTGAAGGCCATTTCAGATGAGTCTACATCGTGGAATGAACCATCGACTAGTGTTACTTTTACATCAATGAGTGGATAACCGGCAAGAACACCAGATTCACATGTCTCTTTCATTCCATTAGATGCAGGACCAATATACTCTTTTGGTACAGCTCCACCAACAATTTTGTTTACAAATTCGAAACCTTTACCAACTTCAGCAGGTTCCATTTCAATAATGACATGACCATATTGACCTTTACCTCCAGTCTGTCTTGCATATTTACCTTCACCTTTAGAACTAGACCTAATAGTTTCTCTATATGAAACTTGTGGAGCTCCTATATTTGCTTCAACTTTAAATTCCCTTAACATTCTGTCAACAAGGATTTCTAAGTGCAACTCACCCATACCTGCAATAACAGTTTGATTTGTCTCAGGATCTGTACTTACCCTGAAGGTTGGGTCCTCTTCAGACAAAGCAGTTAAAGCTTTTGATAATTTTTCCATATCGCCCTTAGTTTTAGGCTCAACAGCGACTGAGATAACTGGTTCAGGAATAAACAATGTTTCCAAAACTATTGGATCTTCTGTGTTACACAAAGTGTCACCAGTTGTTGTGTTCTTAAGTCCTAATACAGCTCCTAAATCCCCAGCCCTCAACTCATCAACCTCCTCTCTTTCATCAGCCTTAAGAATCACTAATCTAGAAATTCTCTCTTTAGCATCCTTAGTAGAATTCATTACATAACTTCCCTTTGAAAGAACACCTGAATACATTCTCACAAAAGTTAATTTCCCATAGGGATCTGACATCACTTTGAAAGCTAATGCACTGAAAGGAGCATTATCATCTGAAGGTCTTACATCTTCTTTGCCACTTGGCAAAATACCTTGTATTGGTTTGACATCAACTGGAGCGGGCAAGTAATCAACTACAGCGTCTAATACAAGTTGAACACCTTTGTTCTTAAAAGCTGAACCGCATAGTACTGGAACCAAACCATGTTTTAAAACCCCTTCCCTAATACCTTTTTTAAGATGTTCTTCAGATAATTCTCCTGTTTCGAGAAATATTTCTATTAACTCTTCATCATTTTCTGCAACACTTTCCATTAACTTTAATCTCCACTCAGCAGCTTCATCCTCCATGTCAGATGGAATTGGTGCTTCTTGAATATCAGTACCTAAATCGTTTTTGTAAAGGTATGCTTTGTTGGCTACTAAATCAATAATGCCTGTAAGATCACCTTCAGCCCCAATAGGTAACTGGATTGGAAGTGCATTTGCCTTTAATCGATCTTTAATTTGCTTATTAACCTTTAAAAAATCCGCACCAGTTCTGTCCATTTTATTAACAAAAACCATTCTTGGAACGGAATATCTATCTGCTTGTCGCCAAACCGTCTCGGATTGAGGCTGTACTCCACCAACTGCGCAAAATACAGCTATGACTCCATCCAAGACACGCATTGATCTTTCAACTTCAATAGTAAAATCAACGTGTCCAGGAGTATCAATAATATTAATCCTATGATCTTGCCAACTAGTCGATATTGCAGCAGCAGTGATAGTTATTCCTCTTTCTCTTTCTTGATCCATCCAATCTGTTACTGCAGCACCATCATGAACCTCTCCAATTTTATGAACCACACCTGAATAAAATAAAATTCTTTCAGTTGTTGTTGTCTTACCTGCATCAATATGAGCGGCTATACCTATGTTTCTTACTCGTTCTAGGGGAAAGTCGCGTGCCAATTTTAAAGCTCCAAATAAAATAATTTTTGATTAGTGTAGTTCACCCTAAAAGCAAACTTTAATAATAATAAACTACTTAAGTGCCTTTTGATGAAATTAATATCTGTAATGCGCAAAAGCTTTATTAGCTTCTGCCATTTTATGAGTATCTTCTCTTTTTTTAACGGCACTGCCTGTTTCATTTGCTGCATCCATCAACTCGCCTGCAAGTTTTTGGGACATGCTTTTTCCATTTCTTGCACGAGAGAATGTAACAAGCCATCTTAATGCCATAGCCGTACCCCTCTCTTGGCGAACTTCCATGGGTACTTGATATGTTGCACCACCAACTCTTCTAGCTCTTACCTCAACAAGAGGAGTAGCATTTTTTACAGCTGTTTCAAATAATTCCACTGCATTACCACCTGTTCTCTCGCTTATTAGAGAAAACGCATCAGATAATATTCTTTGAGCTGTAGATTTTTTACCATGTTTCATCAATCGAGAAATCATCATTGAAGCAAGACGACTATTAAATTGAGGATCAGGCAGAACTGGTCTTTTTACTGCTGCATTACGACGTGACATAATTTTAAAAAGTGATGTTTACAAATTAATCTTTTGGAACTTTTGCTCCATACTTAGATCTGGATTGACGTCTATCTTTGACTCCAGCCGTATCTAAAGTTCCTCTTATTATATGATATCTAACTCCTGGCAAATCCTTGACTCTTCCACCTCTAAGTAGCACTACAGAATGTTCTTGCAAGTTATGTCCAATCCCAGGAATATAGGCAGTTACTTCGAAACCAGAGGTTAATCTAACCCTAGCAACTTTCCTCAAAGCTGAATTAGGCTTCTTAGGTGTTGATGTATAGACTCTTGTACATACTCCTCTTCTTTCAGGGCAAGCTTTTAATGCAGGAGATTTTGTTTTCTTTGTCAGACGTTTTCTTTCTGAACCTACTAATTGTGAGATGGTGGGCATCTATTAAACTTAGATAAAAATAAATATTCAACTATCATAACCTTTTAAGAGCACCAACTAAAAGTTTTTAATTATATTTTTTTTAAATTTGTCAAATTAAAATTCTTTGGTAAATATTCATTATCTTTAGATTTATTTTCGTATTTATTTTTATAATAGGAATACATAAGTAACTAAATAGTCTTTAATAATCTATGGGAGAGAGTATCAAAAGAATCGTTGGCCCATATCAAGATAGTTATTCCCCAAATGGAATAATTGGGGAGAAAGATGCCTGCGGAGTTGGTTTCATAGCAAATATTAAAGGGGTAGAAAGCAATTGGATCCTAAAACAGTCCCTTAAAGGTCTTAACTGCATGGAACATAGAGGAGGTTGTGGAGGAGATAGTGATTCAGGAGATGGAGCGGGCATTTTATGTTCAATTCCATGGGGATACCTAGAAGAGGAAATTAATCTAAAAAATAATCAAGCGTTTAATAGAGGTTTAGGTATGGTTTTTATGCCTAATAAAAAAGAAAAAATTGAAGTATGTAAATCAATATGTGATCAAGAAGCAGAAAAATTAAAAGTCAACAAAACATCTTGGAGAAAAGTACCTGTTAATAATGAAATCTTAGGCCCTTTAGCTAAAGCAAATGCTCCATTTATCTGTCAGTGGATTTTATATGTAGATAAAAAAGATCATCAGGATGTTGAAAGGCTTTTATTCCAATTAAGGAAAAGAATTGAGAAAAAAATAAGAGAAACTTTCAAAAACGATGTTGGGCATTGTGAATTTTATTTTGCTTCACTAAGTTCTCAAACAGTTGTTTATAAAGGTATGGTTCGTTCTGAAATATTATCCGAGTTTTATCAAGATCTAAAAGAAGATAGTTTTAAAGTTTCATTTTCAGTTTATCATCGTAGATTTAGTACTAATACACTTCCAAAATGGCCGCTAGCTCAACCCATGAGATTTTTGGGTCATAATGGCGAAATAAATACTCTATTGGGTAATATCAACTGGGCTAAAGCTTCAGAAACACATATTGATGATTTTTGGGAAGAGTTATCTAATGAAATCAAGCCCATTGTAGATGTAAACAAAAGTGATTCATCAAATCTTGATGCAACCCTTGAAATCAATATTCGTTCAGGTCAGCCCATTACTGACTCATTATTAAAACTTGTTCCTGAAGCATTTAGAGATCAACCAGAACTTGAGCAGAGAGAAGATATAAAAGCTTTTTATGAATATTCTGCAAGCCTACAAGAAGCTTGGGATGGTCCGGCACTCCTTGTATTTGCTGATGGAAATTTTGTCGGAGCAACGCTTGATAGAAATGGCCTAAGACCAGCAAGATATTCAATCACAGATGATGGTTTTGTAATAATGGGTTCTGAAACAGGAGTAGTAGATCTTGAAGAAGAAAGAGTAATAGAAAAAGGCCGATTAGGACCGGGACAAATGCTGGCAGTTGATTTTCATCAGAATAGAATCCTAAGAAATTGGGAAGTAAAATCTGAAGCCGCTCAAAGGCATGATTATAAAAATCTTCTAAGTAATAGAACTATTAAAATTGAAAATAATGAATGGGTTAAAGACTGCAAACTTAAAGACCTTGAGTTGTTGCAGCAACAAACTGCATACGGTTTTTCAGCGGAAGATAATGACCTTATCTTAGATTCAATGGCTTCATTAGCTAAAGAGCCTACTTATTGCATGGGCGACGACATCCCATTAGCAGTTCTCTCATCTAAGCCACATATTTTATATGACTACTTTAAGCAAAGATTTGCGCAAGTTACTAATCCTCCTATTGACCCTCTGAGAGAAAAACTTGTAATGAGTTTAGAGATGCATCTAGGAGAAAGATGTACACCATTTGAAATTAAAGATGCTAAACCCTTTGTTCATTTACAAAGTCCGATTCTTAATGAGGAAGAACTCATTTCCATCAAAAAATCAAAAATTAAATCTCAGACAATTTCAAGTTTGTTTGATTTAGAGGAAGGTATTCAAGGCTTAGAGAACCAATTAAAAGCAATCTGTAAACAAAGTGAGCTTTTTATAAAAGAAGGTTGCTCTTTAATTATCATTTCAGATAAGGGAATTAATCCTAAAAAGACTTTTATACCTCCCTTACTTGCTGTTGGAGCAATTCATCATTATCTTCTTAAAAAAGAAATCAGACTAAAAGCTTCTCTAATAATTGAGACTGGTCAATGTTGGAGCACACATCACTTAGCTTGTTTAATAGGCTATGGAGCAAGTGCAGTTTGCCCTTGGTTGACCTTCGAAGCAGGTAGACACTGGTTAAAACATCCAAAAACACAAAAACTCATTGATAGCAAAAAAATAAATCCATTATCAATAGTTGATGTTCAAGAAAATATTAAAAAAGCTTTAGAAGACGGTCTAAGAAAAATTCTCTCAAAAATTGGCATCTCACTTTTATCTAGTTACCATGGTGCACAAATTTTTGAAGCTGTAGGCCTTGGATCTGACTTAATAAAAATTGCTTTTGATGGTACAACAAGTCGTATCGCTGGCATAACATTAAAAGAATTAACTAATGAAACACTTTCGATACATACGAAAGCCTATCCAGAGATCGATTTAAAGAAATTAGAATTTTTAGGATTTGTACAATTTAGAAATAATGGAGAATATCATTCCAATAACCCAGAGATGTCCAAAGTTTTACATTCAGCTGTAAAGCAAGGACCAGAATACGATCATTTTGAAACTTACAAAAAACTTATTAGTAATAGACCGACAACATCTCTTAGAGATTTACTAACAATTAATTCAACAAGAAAAAAGATTCCATTAGAGGAAGTTGAAAGTGTTGAATCAATTTGCAAAAGGTTCTGTACTGGAGGAATGAGTTTAGGTGCCTTGTCCAGAGAAGCGCATGAAGTTTTAGCTGTTGCAATGAATAGAATTGGTGGAAAAAGTAATAGTGGAGAAGGGGGAGAAGATCCAGCTCGTTTTAATATTTTAAATGATATCGATGAAAATACTCAGTCAGCGACGTTACCATTTATTAAAGGCTTAGAGAATGGAGACACCGCATGCTCAGCTATTAAACAAATAGCATCAGGAAGATTTGGAGTTACACCTGAATATCTAAGAAGTGGTAAACAACTCGAAATTAAAATGGCTCAAGGTGCAAAACCCGGTGAGGGGGGACAATTACCTGGTCCAAAAGTTGATTCTTACATCGCAAAACTAAGAAATAGTAAACCTGGAGTAGCTTTAATATCTCCTCCCCCGCATCATGATATTTATTCAATTGAAGATTTAGCTCAACTTATCCACGACTTACACCAAGTTCATCCAAAAGCAAAAGTAAGCGTTAAATTAGTTTCTGAAATTGGTATAGGCACTATCGCTGCTGGAGTAAGCAAAGCTAATGCAGATGTAATTCAAATATCAGGCCATGACGGAGGTACAGGTGCTTCACCCCTGAGTTCTATTAAACATGCAGGTTTACCATGGGAACTAGGTGTTGCTGAGGTTCATAAATCTCTCTTAGAGAATAACTTACGCGAAAGGGTAATTTTGAGAACTGATGGAGGTCTTAAAACAGGCTGGGACGTAGTTATTGCAGCTTTACTAGGTGCTGAAGAATACGGTTTTGGTTCTGTAGCGATGATTGCTGAAGGATGCATAATGGCTCGGGTTTGTCATACAAACAAATGTCCTGTTGGAGTTGCCACTCAAAAAGAAGAATTAAGAAAAAGATTTAAAGGTATTCCAGAAAATGTTGTCAATTTTTTCTTGTATATTGCTGAAGAAGTAAGACAGATAATGAGTAGTATCGGTGTTTCTAATATGGAAGAACTGATTGGTAATAAAGAATTTCTTTCTGCAAGAAATATCGATCTTCCAAAAACTTCTAATATTGATCTCTCTTCTTTAGTAAATAAAGACTCAACCCCTGATAGATCATGGTTAAAACATTCAAAAACTGCCCATAGTAATGGTTCTGTATTAGAAGACGAGTTTTTGTCTGATACTGAATTTATAGATTCAATTAAAAATCATGCAATATTAACCAAAGAAATTGAGATAAAAAATACAGATAGAAGTGTTTGCGCGAAAATATCAGGCGAAATCGCAGAACTTCACGGCAACACTGGCTTCAATGGCGAACTCAACTTAAATTTCAAAGGATATGCAGGACAAAGCTTTGGTGCCTTTTTATTGAAGGGAATGAATGTTCAATTAATCGGAGAAGCAAATGATTATGTTTGTAAAGGAATGAATGGAGGAATACTCACAATAATTCCACCAAAAATAGAAAAAACTTCCTCCGAACAGGTTATTTTAGGAAACACTTGTCTTTATGGAGCAACAGGTGGGAAATTGTTTGCATTAGGAAAATCGGGAGAAAGATTTGCAGTAAGAAATAGTGGTGCTACAGCGGTAACAGAAGGAGCAGGTGATCATTGTTGTGAATACATGACTGGTGGAAAAGTAGTTATTCTAGGTTCCACAGGAAGGAATATTGGTGCGGGCATGACTGGTGGAATAGCTTTTATAATCGATGAGAAGAACGATTTAAGTAATAAAGTTAACAAGGAAATAGTTAGCATTCATAAAATAACTTCATTAAAGCAGGAAGATATCTTATTGGAAATTATTAGAGAATATGTATCAAAAACAAATAGCTTAAAGGCTGCCAAAATAATTGAAAATTGGTCCTATTACAGGAATATTTTCAAATTAATAGTTCCCCCAAGCGAAGAAGACATGCTTGGCATAAAGAAAATGTAAATGCCTTTCTTTATAAAAACTGAAATTATAAAAAAAGAATACTTAATTAATCATGATTTAAAACAAAAAATAATTAACGAACATAATGATTGGATAAAAAAATTAAAAAAAGAGGGAATTAATATAAAAAGTGGATTTTTAGTAGATGAGTTAAAAAGGCCAGGTGATGGCGGATTACTCATTCTTGAGGTTAATAATTATAAAAATGCACTAAAAATCATTAAGAATGATCCAATGATTAAAAATGATCTAGTTGAATGGAAATTGAATGAGTGGATAGATCCAAATAAATAAAAATGACTATCTTGGATACTTTTTCATAAGTTTTTGAATCTCTTCAGCATGGTAGCTACTACGAGTTAAAGGAGAACTAACTACTTGCATGAAGTTTAAATCTTTTTCCCCGAACGCTTTAAAATAGTTAAATTTTGAAGGACTTACAAATCTTTTAACAGGTAAATGATTAGGGCCAGGAGATAAATATTGACCAATAGTAACAATATCAACGAAATTACTTTTTAAATCCTTAAGCAGATTTAAGACCTCCTCGTCTTTTTCTCCTAAACCAAGCATAAAGCCTGACTTTGTATAAATTTTGGGAGAATAGTCTCTGGTTCTCCTAAGCAACTCAAGAGTTCTCACATATTTACCCTGAGGTCTTACTTTTTTATAAAGCGCAGGCACAGTCTCAATATTATGGTTTAAAACATTTGGATTTGAATCAAGAACTTTTTCAAGAGCTTTCCAGTTGCCACAAAAATCAGGAATTAAAAGCTCAATAGTAGTTTCAGGAGATTTTTCTCTTATTTGATGAACACATTGGAAAAATTGAGATGCGCCACCATCCTCAAGATCGTCTCTATTGACTGATGTAATTACAACATGCTTAAGGTTCATTCTAAAAACAGCTTCGGCCAGACGATATGGTTCAGTTGGGTCTAAGTCTCTCTTAGATCTATCAAAATCAATATCGCAATATGGACATGCCCTAGTGCAACCAGGACCCATTATGAGGAAAGTTGCAGTTCCACTAGCAAAACATTCGCCGATATTTGGACAGCTTGCTTCTTGACATACAGTATTGAGATTTAAATCATTTAATAAATTTGCAGTATTACCAATTCGCTCAACTTGTGGAGCTTTGACCCTTAACCATTCAGGTTTTGAAATTAAACTATTAGGATTATTAGTCACATTAAATCTTCTTGCCTGTAATTTTATTTTACTAAAAACAAGACTAATTAACTATTTATAATTTCAAAGACGAAACTCATTCAACGGAAGTAAATAAATAAATGAATTCAACTAATCCTTCTGCAATTTAGAAAATCTTAATTAAATTTATTCGTTACACAACATTCTTGTTTCATTAACTAAAATTGAATCAGATTTCATAACGTTATTTTTAATACAGATATCAGAACGTATAAATTTTTTAGATATATCCTAAAAAAAATTTTATAGTTGAATTATTTTGTACCAAAAAGTGTTTTTTTAATTATTTTTTGATACAGTAAAAAATATATGTAATAAAACATTGACTTTTAAATTCAAAAGAAAACGTATTTTATTATCGGAAAAAAATAAAAACTCTAAAGCAATAGGTTATGCAAGAGCTACTCATAACGAATATGAATATTTAGAAGAGCAAATAAAAATTTTAAAGGAAGAGGGTTGCAGTTTAGTGTTCTCTGAATTAATAAGTTTATCTGAAGAAATCAAACCCCAACTCAATAAAGCTATCAATTTCTTATCAAAAGGCGATCAATTAATAATAACTCAGCTTGATCGAGCATTTAAAAATAAAAAAGAATGTTTGATAACAATAAATAAACTTATTAATAGGGATATTCAATTACGAACTTTGACTGGTTTTTTTGCTGCTAATGAATCTTCTAATGCAAATTCTTCAATTTTTAAGATTTTATATGAATTAGATAATTTAGAAGACAAAAGTTTAGGTGAAAGAAAAAAAGAACAACTATTAGACAGAAAATTATCTGGAAATAATTTGGGAGGCAGGCCCAAAATAAGTCCTTTAAAAGAATCTTTAGTAATCAGATTGCGTAATGAAGGATATTCATATCGATCAATCAGAACACAAACTGGAATTGCTTTATCAACAATTAGGAGAGTGATTTTGGAGGGAGAATTAACATAAAATGATGAAGAAAGAAATTGAAAATTTAATAAAAGAAAATTTTAAAGATACCGCATTGCGTATTTATGAATTAGATGATGAAGATAGAAAAAGTTTGTTAGCAGAATATAGAGAATGGATTATGAATGATTTAGATTTTGAAGAAGTAATGATGCTACCTTATGAAGCCTATACTGACAAATTAGATTCTAATTTCTTAGAAGATTCACTTTAGTCCTCAATGGTATATCTCTTATTAAAATCGTATACTTCTTTTGCTATAAACGGTAAAAGAGAAGAATCTTTGGAATATTTTTCTCCATTACAAAAAACGACTAATAAAGTTTGAAGAGATTGATTATTAATCCACCAAGCTGAATCATGTCTAACTTCAGACATTAAGCCTGCTTTACTCCAAAGATTAATGCTTTCTGGTAATCCTTCACCCAAAAAACCATCTATTTGATTAAGAGAATCCTTTTTAAGAACAACCTTATTTAAATTTCTTTTTAAAAAACTTCGCAAATTTAAATTATTTTCTTGATAATCAATATGAATCATAATTTCCTCCAAAATCCTTGCAGCTGAATCAGAGTTCATAGCGTTTCTATTTTTATTATCATATCCATAGAATTCTTTCTCACGACCAAATGGTCCATCATCCCAAGTCTTCTGACAGCAATTTATACCAACCAATTCTTCCCAATTTAAATCATGTAGCCAATCATTTATTATACTTCTTTGGTATTTCCAATTTTCCCATAATTCGCCTTCAATTCGAGGTCCACTTGTTGTTCCAGTAAGTAAATCAATTAAAAAGCTTGTTGCATTATTACTGGAGAAAGACAACATTTTCCCTACAGCATCAATAATTTCATCTGATAATAATAAACTTCCTTTTTTAATCCAATAAAATGCAGCAAGGCCATAAACTAACTTGACTATGCTGGCAGGGTAAACCATTTTTTTGTTATTAATGCCAGTTCCAAAACCTTTAAATACACTTTTATTTTTACTTTTATAATTAATCCAAGTTATCGAAATATCTTCTCTTGAAAAATCTTTATCATGAGAGCATACTCTCCTTAAAATATCATTTAAGGCTAGTCCCATTTCCTGACTTAAATAGTAAAAGGACATTGAATGGAAATTTATAAAAATCCTATCTCACTATTTAAACAAACTAATTTTTCAAAAACTATTTGGTGGCGATTAAAAGTTAATATTTCGGGATATCAAAATGAAACAGAAGATAAATTAGTTACTGAAATATTTAAAAATAGAATTTTTAGGCTTATTTATCCAAATATTTATCAAAACAACCATAAATTTTCAAGAATACTAGTTCAACTATATGAAGATGGTTACGTCTGTTGGATAAATTTAGATGGGTTAATTATTGAGAAATACGAATTCAAAAAAAATAACAGTTTAGAAAATGAACACTTCTTTATAAAAGATAAAGTTAACTCAATTTTACAATGGATCAAAGATCAATCTGAGTTAAATAATGAATATCTTTGGGGAGGTACATTAGGACCCAATTTTGATTGTTCTGGATTAATTCAGACCGCTTTTTTAAAGCATCAAATTTATATACCGCGAGACTCTTTTCAAATAAAAAGTTTTTGTAAGCACCTTTTTTATTACAAAAAATCGTATGCGGCTTTACGACCTGGCGATCTTTTATTTTTTGGAAATGAAAAAAGATGTGATCATATTGGAATCTACAAAGGAGACGGATTCTATTACCATTGCTCTGGAATGGATTTTGGCAGAAATGGAATAGGATTAGATACCCTAAAAACGTCTAATGATAAAATCTCATTGCATTATAAATCTAAACTAATTTCGGCAGGAAGAGTAGTTAGAAATTATAGATGGGACCGAACTATACGTTAATTAATTTAGCTCAACTTTGAATTAAATTAAAATATTACTTATTCTTTTATTTAGAGATTAACCTGAAGTCCAAATATTTTTAATGATTGGCATTATGGTATCTAAGTGTAATGTCCCAACAAGTAACCAAGCAAAAACAGCTCCTCCACATCCTCCTAACCAAAAACCACTTGTAAAATCAGCCCAACCAGCTCTTGTAAATAAGTCCTTTGGCGGATTATTAACAGTCGTATCTGGAGGTTGAACATTAGGTGCTTTACCAGGTGCATTGTATAGCACAAAAAGTGCTGTCAAAATATGAACAGCTCCAATAGTAGCGAGAAGTCCAGCTGTTAGAGCAAATTCAGAATTTCTTAATGGACCAGTCATGGTAAAAGGTCCATATAGAAGATATCCAAAAGCTGCTCCAGTTTCTAAACCTCTAAAATTAGGGGAAATACCCTCTCTGTAAAAAGGTAAATTATTTATAAAGGCTTTTGTAAAATAACCACTATTAACTGGAGTAGCTAAATTACCAACACAAGGATCAGCAACTGTTTTTACTGCCCATTGTTCTGCTACGCCAATATCATTTGGTTGTACAGAACTATCTATGTATTTCTCTTCAAACTTAATAGAACTTGTTGATTCAGAGAATGATTTTTGAAAGTCGCTCATTTTTTTAATAGTTTAGTGTTTGATAATTTATTCAGTTGCTGTAATTAATCTTCCAATCAATACGATAAAAACAGCAGGCATTGCTATACCAATTAATGGAACAAAAATTGAGGGTAAAAGACTTGGTAAATCAGATGGCATAGTTCTTTAAACATCTTTAAACACTTTAGTATTGATCAGCGAAATAATGTTAATTTTATTACTGGATGATATAAAAATTATTAACTTTTTACATGTTAAATTTTTTCGCAATTTTAATTATTATTTTTATAGGAATATTACTTCTAGTTTTTAAAAAAAGAAACTTTAAAAAGTTAATAAATCAATGCAATTTAAATTCTATTCAATTAAAGAAAAATAATAAAAGTAATAATAAATTTCTATCTAAAAAAAATAGTTATTTGCACAATCACGAAGAAAAAAAGTACTCAATATTTTATAAAAATTCTCAAAGAAATAAAATGATTAGTCTTTTTCAGGGTGATACAGAAAATAAATTAAAGGCATTAAAAATTGCGGAAGAATTAGCTGATAAATCAACATTACCCATTTTACGAAAAGGCTTAAGAGATATTTCTCCTGAAGTAGTTGAAATTTCAGCTTTATTAATAAGACAGTTCAAGTAAACAATCAATTTTGCTTAGCACTGTTTATTGATCTAATTCTGTAAATTGGACGATTTTGACTTTCATGATATGTCCTAATTAAAAGTTCACTCAACAATCCAAAGCTAAATAATTGTACACCAGTAATTCCTAATATTAATGCAAACATCAGCAACGGACGATTTCCAATATCCTCACCCATTATTTTTAAAACTATCAAATAAGAACTTATCACAAGGCTAAAGAAAATACTTATAATTCCAACAAAACCAAATCCATACATCGGTCTTGTTAAAAATTTAGTCATAAACCAAACAGTTAGTAAATCCATTAAAACTCTAAAAGTTCTATCAATTCCATATTTACTAGATCCATATTGCCTGCTCCTATGATTTACTTTAATTTCTTTGATTCTTGCACCTTCAATATTTGCTAAAACGGGCAAAAACCTGTGAAGTTCCCCATATAACTTTATATCTTCTATTATTTCTTTCTTAAACGCTTTTAATGAGCAACCATAGTCATGCAACTTCAAACCTGTTACGTGAGCTATTAACTTATTCGCTATTTTTGATGGTATCTTTCTATTAATTAATTTATCTTTTCTATCAAATCTCCAACCACAAACCAAATCAAAGCCATTATTAATTTCTGAAATTAATAAGGGAATATCATTTGGATCATTCTGTAAATCACCATCCAAAGTAATAACAATATCGCCCTTAGAATTATCAAAGCCAGCTGACATTGCTGCAGTTTGACCATAATTTTTGCGAAGGGAAATTACTGACAATTGTTTAATTTTGAGAGTTAGTTGCTTTAATACTTGATGAGTATTATCTTTAGAACCATCATTTACAACAATCAATTCAAAATTAAATTTATGAGATGACATTACATTTATAACTTCATCCAATAAAAGACCAATACTCTCGCTTTCATTGAAAACAGGTACGATAATAGAAATTAATTGTTTTATATCTGACATTTATATCTAATAATAATTACACAATTTTAACTTAATTTAGAACATTAAAATTAAACAAAAAAAATCACCACAAAAGTGGCGATTTAAATTATTTAAGGGAAATTTAACCAAACTTACCTGAAGTGGATGCGATAACAAATGCCCCAAATGTAAGTATGTTTCCAATTGTGAAATGTGCAAGTCCAACTAATCTAGCTTGAACAATTGAAAGTGCAACTGGCTTATCTCTCCAACCAACAAGGTTAGCAATTGGAGTACGCTGGTGTGCCCAAACTAATGTTTCAATTAATTCTTGCCAGTAACCACGCCATGATATTAGGAACATGAAACCAGTAGCCCAAACTAAGTGACCGAATAGGAACATCCAAGCCCAAGGAGATAGGGAATTTACTCCAAATGGATTATATCCATTGATAAGTTGAGCAGAGTTTAACCAGAGATAATCTCTGAACCAACCCATTAGATAAGTTCCTGATTCGTTAAATTGTGCTACATTACCCTGCCAAATTGCTAGGTGTTTCCAATGCCAGTAGAAAGTTACCCATGCTATTAAATTTAATGCCCAGAACATAGCTAAGTACATAGCGTCCCAAGATGAACTATCACATGTACCTCCACGTCCAGGACCATCGCAAGGGAATGCATAACCTAAATCTTTCTTATCAGGAATTAATTTTGTTCCTCTAGCATCCAGTGCGCCTTTGATAAGTATTAAAGCGGTTGTATGAAGACCTAGAGCGATAGCATGGTGAACTAAGAAATCTGCAGGACCTATAGGCAAGAAAGCGCTTAATGCATCTTGTCTATTGATCAAATCCATCCAGTAGTGATTACCTGGCAATGAATTAGCAGCGAGACTTGCTGAACTTGTTGGATCCGATAATAAAGCATTAAAGCCGTACATCATTTTACCTTGAGCAGCTTGAACAAATTGAGCAAATACTGGCTCAATTAGAATTTGCTTTTCAGGATTACCAAAAGCAACAACAACGTCGTTATGAACATAAATTCCTAGAGTATGGAATCCAAGCAGCATTGTTACCCAACTAAGATGGCTTATCAAAGCTTCCTTTGTTCCAAGAACTCTTGCCAATACATTATCTTTATTTAATTCTGGATCATAATCTCTTACAAAGAAAATAGCTCCGTGTGCAAATGCACCAACCATCAAGAACATTGCTATGTACTGATGATGACTATATAAAGCAGATTGTGTAGTGTAGTCCCTCGCGATAAAAGCGTAAGAAGGAAGTGCTCCCATATGTTGAGCTACAAGAGAAGTTGCTACACCAAGGGATGCTAATGCTAATCCAAGTTGGAAATGTAATGAATTGTTTACAGTTTCATATATTCCATCGTGATTAATACCAAAACTACCTTTATGAGGATCATTAGGGTGTCTTGTATTATGGGCTTCTGTAATTTCTTTGAGGCTATGACCAATACCAAAAGTATTTCTATACATATGACCAGCAATTACAAAAACTGTTCCAATCGCAATATGGTGATGAGCAATATCGGTAAGCCATAATGCTTCACTTTGAGGATGAAGACCACCTAAGAAAGTAAAGATTGCTGTTCCAGCTCCTTCAGCTGTTCCAAATACTTGATCTAGTGAATCAGGATTTTGGGCATAAGCTCCCCAGTTTAACGTAAAGAAAGGAGCTAATCCTGCAGGGTGAGGAAGAACTGTTAACCAGTTATCCCAACCTACATGCTGACCTCTTGATTCAGGTATAGCAACATGAACCAAATGTCCTGTCCAAGCGATACTACTAAAACCAAATAAGACAGCTAAATGATGATTTAATCTTGACTCTGCATTTTTAAACCAAGCTAAAGAAGGTCTGAATTTTGGCTGTAAGTGTAACCAACCAGCAAATAGAGTCCAACAAGCCAAAATACTCATGAATATTGAAGCTTGGAAGAGTTGCTCGTTAGTTCTCATTCCAATTGTGTACCACCAATGGTAGAGACCTGAATAAGCTATGTTTACTGGACCGCTTGCTCCAGCTTGTGTCATGGCTTCTGTGATGCCAGATCCAAAATGAGGGTCCCAAATAGCATGAGCTACAGGACGGACATGAGTTGGGTCGAGTACAAATTGCTCAAAATTGCCTTGCCAAGCAATATGAAATAAGTTACCAGCTACCCAGAGAGCAATTATTGCTAGATGTCCAAAATGTGTAGAGAATAGCTTCTGATAAAGTTTTTCTTCGGTCATACCATCATGACTTTCAAAATCATGAGCGGTAGCTATTCCGTACCATATTCGTCGGGTTGTGGGGTCCTGAGCTAGACCCTGGTTAAATGATGGAAATTTTGTTGCCATTGAATTAAAAAGGTGAAGTTCAGGTTATTAGCCCAGCCCGAAAAGGCGAGCATGGAAGAAGGCCCATGTGGTAGCAATACCACCTACAAGGAAATGTGTAACACCTACTGCACGTCCCTGTGTAATAGATAGAGCTCTAGGTTGAATGGTTGGTGCAACCTTTAGTTTATTGTGTGCCCAAACAATTGATTCGAACAATTCTTGCCAATATCCTCTTCCGCTGAAGAGGAACATTAAACTAAACGCCCATATAAAGTGAGCTCCCAAGAACATCAAACCGTACATGCTTATGGATTGACCATAGCTTGTTAATACTTGAGAAGCTTGAGCCCAGAGGAAATCTCTTAACCAACCATTTATAGTAATTGAACTTTGTGCAAAATTACCACCAGTAAGTCCCCAAACATCACTTTGCATTTTCCAAGAGAAGTGGAAAATAACTATTGATAAACAGTTATACATCCAGAAGAGAGCTAAGAAAACGTGATCCCATGAAGAAACTTGACATGTACCACCTCTTCCAGGGCCATCACAAGGAAATCTAAATCCTAGAGAAGCTTTGTCAGGAATCAACCGTGAACTTCTTGCATAAAGAACTCCTTTAAGAAGTATCAAAACAGTTACATGGATTTGGAAAGCATGAATATGATGAATCATTAAATCAGCTGTCCCTAACGGAATTGGCGCTATAGCTACCTTCCCACCAACTTCTACTAAACTTCCATTAAAGACTTCACTTAAAGCTTTGTGAGGTAAAGCTTCTGCAGTACCTGCTAAAAGGGAAGTCCCAACAGCAGATGCTTGAATACTCTGTACCCATTGAGCAAAGATTGGCTGAAGTTGGATAGCAGAATCACTAAACATATCTTGAGGTCTACCCAAAGCTCTCATAGTATCGTTGTGAATATAGAGTCCAAAACTATGGAATCCTAACCACATACAAACCCAGTTCAAGTGACTGATTAAAGCATCTCTTGCCTTAAGAATTCTGTCTAATACATTATCAATATGTTTTGCAGGATCGTAATCTCTAACCATCGCAATTCCAGCATGTGCACCTGCTCCTACTATGAATAATCCACCTATCCACATGTGATGGGTAAATAATCCAAGAACTGTCATATAGTCAGTAGCTATATAAGGATATGGAGGCATCGCATACATGTGATGAGATACAAGTATACTTATTGATCCAAGCATCGCTAGGTTTACTGATAGCTGAGCATGTCTACTTTCTGCCATGAACTCAAAAAGACCTTGATGACCTTTAGGTGCAGGGAATAATATTGGGTCTCCTTGTTGTGAATCTAATATTTCTTTCATGCTATGACCAATACCGTAATTGGTTCTGTACATATGACCACCGATTATCGCTATTACACCAAAAGCTAAATGATGATGTGAAACATCAGTCATCCACAAGCTTCCTGTCACAGGGTTAAGTCCACCTTTGAAAGTAAGGAAGTCTGAGAAAGCTAACCAATTTAAACTAAAGAAATTACCTGTACCACTTGCTAATCCTGGAAATATCTGACCGATAATTTGTGGATCGCAGAGTTGATGCGGCATTGGCATATCTGCAATAGTTGCTATTTCTTTTCCATTAATAACTAAAGGAGAACCTGCATCAATTGCATCTAAAAGAGCTGCAGTAGGAGCTCCTATATGAATGCAATGGCCAGCCCATGCTAAAGATCCTAGCCCTACTAAACCAGCTATATGGTGGTTAAGCATAGACTCAATTTCTTGAAACCACTCCATTTTTGGAGCTGCTTTGTGATAATGAAAAATCCCAGCATGAAGCATAAGTGCAGCCATTACAACAGCACCTATTGCTAGAGCCATTAATTCACTCTCGTTAGTAATTCCCCATGCTCGCCACATGTGAAATATTCCTGAACTGATTTGAATACCGTTGTAATTGGCACCAAGATCAGCATTAAGCATCTCCTGACCAACAATTGCCCATACTTGCTGAGCGCCCGGTTTGACATTAGTTGGATCAGCTAACCAGCCTGAATAATTAGAAAATCTTGCTCCATGGAAAAATGCAGCACTCATCCATATAAAAATGACTGCAAGATGTCCAAAATGAGCCGAAAAGATTTTTCTTGTTGCTTCTTCAGCATCGCCTGTATGCACATCGAAATCATGTGCATCAGCATGCAAATTCCAGATCCAAGTTGTAGTTTTTGGACCCTTAGATAATTTACTTGACCAGAAACCTGGCTTATCTAATTTGGCAAAATCAATAGGTCTTGGATCGGCCTTAACAGGATCCTCCAAAACTTTTTTGTTTTTTTCTCCACTTTCTGGTGGGCTGATGGTCATCTAGCACCTCGAAAATAATTGACACTAAAGCCGATTGATCGGATCTTGAACTTATTTCTAATGATAATGTTCAAGAAAACGAATCCATCGAAACTTTAGATATTCGTTTCAAAAATAATAAGGCAAAGATTCTTTCGTTATGCATTAACGTAACAAATGTTCTAATGATTGTTACTATATGAATATTTTGTTAAATTCTAGTCTACGACTAAATTATGGGTATTTTTACTCAAATTTTATATAAATTTCTTAAATTTTTTTTTATATTTCAAAGAAAATTTTTTAAATACAGCGACAGGATATAATTTCAACGTAACTATTAAAAGTTTCTGATTTGAAAGGAATTGCTATAGGTCTATCTAATAATTCAAAAGAAATTTTAAAAAGGCTTAAAAAAACTGAATTTGTCAAAGACATATATATTGCAGGTTCTCCAAAAGAAGATGGAAAGGGAAATCAACTTATTCAAGTACAAAAACCTAGAGAAATCTTACTAACAAAATGGCCGGAAATAGATTTAATAATTTTTATAGGCTCAATTGCTGCATCAATACGCATAGTGAATTCATTTTTAACCTCTAAAGATCAAGATCCAGGAGTTATCGTTATAGATAACAAATGTTCCAAGATAGTTCCTTTAATTGGCTTACATCAGTCAAATACACAAAATATTGCATTTCAAATTGCTAATTTACTCGGTGGCGAAATAATAGAAACTAATAATTCCAATGATCAAAGCTTTTTAAATCTTGATGCATTTGGAAATCAATGGGGTTGGAAAAGATCTGGAAACATAAAAGATTGGTCAAAACTAGTAATTAAACAAGCTAATAACGAAGAAATATTTTGCAAACAATCATCTGGTAATAGCTTATGGAAAACTTCAGAATCAGGTGAGATTATTAATCAAATTAATAAAAAAGAAACTGGAAAACCAAATTCAACATTTAATATAAGTATATTCAAAAATCATGAAACAACTTGGCACCCGCCCGTATTATGGATTGGCATTGGATGTGAAAGAAATACAAGCAAAGAATTAATAGCAAATTCTTTAAATAATTTTTTGGAGTCAAGAAATTTATCACAGCAATCTATTGCGGGATTTGCAACTATTGATATTAAAAAAGATGAAAGAGGTATTTTAGAACTTGCTGAAGAAAAAAACTTGCCTGTAAAGTTTTTTAGTAAAGATGATCTTTCAAAAATAATTGTTCCAAATCCATCAAATATCGTTCAAAAAGAAATTGGCACTCCTTCTGTAGCAGAAGCCTCTTCCTTAATGGCCGCAGGAGAAGAATCAAAATTATTAGAAGAAAAAAGAATTTTTAAAGATCAATCTGGGGCAGTAACTATCGCTGTAGCAGAATCAAAAAATCAATATAATCCAACCCATGGCGAAATACATATTATTGGAAGTGGTCCTGGTGATATCTCCTTCCTAACCAGTAGTGCAAAAAAAGCACTTTCAAGATGTACTGTTTGGATCGGATACAAAATGTATTTAGATTTAATTAAATCCTTAAAAAGAAGTGACCAAGTTTTAATTGAAAGTAAACTTACTGAAGAAAAAGAGAGATGCAGTAAGGCAATTAAACTAGCTGAGGAAGGAATAAAAGTGGCTTTAATTTCTTCAGGTGAATCTGGATTTTATGGCATGGCAGGTTTAGTTTTAGAATTACTTCAAAAAATCAAAAAAGAATATAGATCTTACTTTGAAGTACATCCAGGTATAAGTAGTGTTCAATTAGCGGCTGCGATTAGTGGAGCACCACTAATGAATGACTTTTGTACAGTAAGCTTAAGCGATAAATTAACTCCATGGTCTTTAATAAAAAAAAGAATTGAAGGAGCTCTTGTGGGTGACTTTGTAATAGCTTTATTTAATCCTCAATCCATTGAAAGAAATTGGCAGCTAAAAAGTGTAATAGATATATGTTTACAATATAGGCACGGGGATACTCCAGTTTTAATAGCTAGACAAGTAGGGAGAGAAAATCAAACCAAAAAATTTTTTACTTTAAACACAATTCCTTTTAAAGAGGTTGATATGTTATCAATAATAATTATTGGCAATTCTCAAACCACATTAATAGATGGAATATTTCTTACTCCAAGAGGCTATTTACAAGATTAAGTTTAGATAATAAATAAATTATCCATAGAATCTTTTTTGCTTTTTTTTAATAAGAATACTAGTCTTTTATAAAGTATTAAGTGATTACGTTGAAAAATGTTGGTTTAATTTTATTTGACATAGATGGTGTAATAAGAAGCGTAGAGAATAGTTATAGACTTTCATTAAAAAAAACAGTCTACAAATTTACTGGATGGGAGCCAAGTTATATAGATATTGATAATGCCAAAAATGAAGGAATTTGGAATAATGACTGGGATTTAAGTTTAGAATTTATAAAAAGATTTAAAAAAAAAGAGAACTTTAATATTGAAATACCTTCAAAAGAGGAAATAGTTAAATGCTTTGAAGAATTCTACTTTGGAGGAGATCCAAATGAAGATAGCAAATATTGGTCTGGATTAATAACAAATGAAGAGTTATTAGTTGATAAAAATTTTTTTGATTTATTAGAAAGCAATGGATTAATTTGGGGTTTTGTAAGTGGCGCAGAGTCTGCCTCGGCAAAATTTGTTTTAGAAAAAAGACTTGGTCTAAAATCACCACCATTAATATCTATGAGAGATGCGCCCGACAAGCCTGATCCAAAAGGCTTTATTAACTTATCCAAAAAACTTCTCGGAGATAAACTTGGTTCATCAAATATTCCTATTGGATATGTAGGAGATACTATCGCAGATATAAATACAGTTATGAACGCTAAAAAAGAAATTCCATCTCAGAAATTCATAAGTATTGGAATAGCTCCTCCTCATTTACATTCAAAGTCCCGATTAAAAGAACGAAATGCATACGAAAAAAATCTTCAAAAAGCAGGTGCTGAATTGATTTTAAATTCTATTTATGACCTCATAGATATTAATTTTGACTTATTTTAAAAATATTAATTAAAAATTTTCTTAATAAATTACGGAGAGGGAGGGATTCGAACCCTCGACAAAAGTTACCTCCTGTAACTCCTTAGCAGGGAGCCGCTTTCAACCACTCAGCCACCTCTCCAGTTCTTATAGATTATCAATTTTTTTGCAAACATTCAAAATTATTTATTTAATCGAAATGTCTAATCAACTTGAACTCTCGGCAATCTATTTTTAAAAGAACAAAGAATTTCCCAAGGAATAGTATTAGATTCTCTTGCCCAATCAATGGGAGAAATTGTTTTATCGCCTTCAGATCCTAGTAATACCACCGTACTACCAACTTTAATTTCATCTGAACCTGTAATATCCACCATCATTTGATCCATAGTTATCGATCCTACTTGGGGATAAAGTTTATTTTTAAAGATAACTTTTATCTTACCTGAGAGATTTCTAGGGACTCCATCTGCATAACCAATACTTAATACAGCCAACTTAGTTTTTCTACTACTTACAAATTTGCCTCCATAACTTACTCTTACACCTTGATCAATAACTCTTATAAAAGCTACTTTGACCTTCAAACATAAAGCTGGTTTAAGACATAAATTTTTTTCTATTTTTTCTAGAGGACTATATCCATACATAGAAAGTCCAACTCGTACCATATGAAAATGAAAATCCTTATTGAGAAGCATGCCTGCAGAATTTGCCAAATGAATCTTGATATTGTGATCACTATCAACGTTAATTTGTTTTAATAATTCCTTAAACTTAAGTCTTTGTAATTGTGTACTGCTTTTAGGATCTAATGAATTATCTTCATCTGCAGATGATAAATGACTATATATTCCTTCTATTGAAATGTTTTCAAAAGATTTTATTTTTTCAAATTCCTGAATAAACTTATCAGATTCAAATCCTAATCTTGACATTCCAGTATCAACCTTAAGATGTAAAGAATATTTCAACCCAAACTGCTTACCAATATTGTTGCAAATTAAACACTCTCTAAGACTACTGATAGTTGGCATAAGATCATTTTTAAAGGCTATTATTAAATCCTTTTTCGTATATAGATTTCCCAAAACAAGAATTGGATTGTTAACTCCAGAAGAACGAAGCTTAATACCTTCTTTTAAGGTGGCAACACCTAATTCTGAAGCTCCGCCTTTAATAGCATATTCAGATACTACTTTTGCATCATGTCCATATCCATCAGCTTTGACAACCGCCATGAATTGACAACTTTTACTTAATTTAGATCTTAATTGTCTTACATTTTTTTCTATTGCTTCACCATTGACTTCAATCCATGCTCTTTGTTTCGGATCTATATCTCTTTCAAAAAATGGATATTTATCAAAATTAAATCCTTGAATTGCTTTCCGTCTTTGCATTAACTTTGCACAAATATATGCGCTTATTGAAATATACAGTTAGCATGACATGTAAATTGTATTTTGGCATGGGCCAGACTCTAGTTTTAAATGCATCTTATGAACCTTTAAACATCACTTCATGGCGAAGAGCTGTGATTTTAATGATTAAAGGTAAAGCAGAAAGCTTAGAGGAAGACAAATCATATTCAATTCATTTTGGAAGAAAATTACCTACTGTTATACGACTACGTTACTACGTTAAGGTGCCTTTTAGAGAGGTTTCTTTAACAAGAAAAAATATTCTTCTAAGAGATAACAATGCTTGTCAATACTGCAATTATAGAGGTAGTGATTTATCAATAGATCATGTTTTACCGAGAAGCAGAGGTGGAACTGATAACTGGGAAAATGTTACTACAGCATGTCTTAGATGTAATGTACAAAAAGGCAACCGTACTCCTGAAGAGGCAAATATGCCTTTAAAACGAAAGCCGTACCGTCCACTAAGCAATCTCAATTTTGAAGCTACAAGACAAATTGACTCTGGCAGACATAGAGAATGGAGTAAATATGTGATAGGTGTCGCAATCTAACAAAAATAAGGTCTTAATTCGATTCGTTACTAAAATCTTCCATCATTCTCTTTTGTTCTTGGGCTATACATGCATCAATCACTTCGTCCAATTGACCGGCGAGAATTGGTTCTAGTGAGAAATTTGAACCTAATCTATGATCAGTTGTTCTGTTGTCTTTAAAATTATAAGTTCTAATTTTTTCACTTCTATCGCCTGTTCCAACCTGCGAAAGCCTTTGTGATCTCTCTTTCGCATTTGCTTCTTTTAATTGAATTTCATATAATTTTGCCCTTAAAATTTCCATTGCTCGTTCACGATTCTGCAATTGAGATCTCTCTTGAGTGCAAAAAACTCTTATTCCTGTGGGCTTGTGAAGAAGATCAATAGCAGTCTCTACTTTATTAACATTTTGTCCCCCTGCACCTCCTGATCTTGCTGTACCAACCTCTAAGTCAGTTGGATCAATTGTAACTTCAACAGGATCAGCCTCAGGCATGACAGCAACTGTAGCTGTAGAAGTGTGAACTCTGCCTTGAGATTCAGTAGCGGGAACTCTTTGGACTCTATGTACTCCAGCCTCAAATTTAAGTTGACTATATACAGAATTACCCTTAACTGAGATAACTAACTCCTTAAATCCTCCCATATCTGACTCTGAAGCACTTACAGGTTTGACAGACCATCCAATTTTTTGTCCATATCTTTCATACATTCTTGCTAAATCACCCGCCCAGATACAAGCCTCATTACCTCCAGCACCAGCCCTGATCTCTAACATTACACTTCTCTCATCTCTTGGATCTTTTGGTAATAAGGCGATTGTGGTTTTTTGAATCAGTTCATTCTTGTATTCCTCTAGAGTTATTAACTCCTCATTTATTAAAGATTCCATTTCTTTATCATTTCTATTCTCTTTTAGTAAATTTTTTGAATCTTCGATTTCTTTATCAGTATCAAGCAATTTATTAAAATCAACAACCAAAGGTTCTAATTTTGACCTTTCTTTTGCTATTGATTCTAATTTTTTTGGATCATTAGCTATATCAGGATCTGCAAGCTGCACTTCCAAATTTTCAAAACTTTCAGCAGCAGTTTTCAACCTTGTAATTAATGTTGAGTATTCCAATTGAAATTATGCTTGATTTTTGAAAATTCTATTTTTTAGAATCTGTTTCTTCTTTTTTCTCTGTTGAGGAAGCAGTATCGGCTGAACCCATTCCATATTTTTTCATAAACCTATCAACCCTACCTTCTGTATCAAGAATCTTTTGAGTTCCAGTGAAGAATGGATGATTACCACTCCAAACATCAACATGTAATTCAGGCTGTGTGGAGCCAGTAGTCATTACAACTTCTCCATTACAAATAACTTTTGCATCTGGATACCATTTTGGGTGTATTTCTGATTTTGGCATGATTTAAATTCCTTTAACGTTTAGAGAATTGAGGAGCTTTTCTTGCTTTTTTAAGACCATATTTTCTTCTTTCCTTAGCTCTAGGATCTCTACTAAGATGGCCTTCAGTTTTTAGCGGTTTCCTATTTTCAGGAGATAATTCGCAAAGTGCTCGAGCTGCACCTTGCTTTATAGCATCAGCTTGACCAGTCAATCCACCTCCAAAAACATTTACCAAAATATCATAAGAATTTTCAAGGCCTAATGTTTGCAAAGGTGCTTTTATTGAATTTAAGTGCAGAGGATTAAAGTTTAAGTAATCATCTCCAGCACGACCATTGATTTTTATTAATCCATTTCCTGGAATCAAGCGAACTCTAGCTACTGAAGTTTTTCTTCTTCCAGTTCCCCAATACACAGCTTTGTTTTTTATTTGACTATTCATTTTGATAAATTAACTATTTAATAATACAGGATTCTGAGCAGCATGAGGATGATCAGCACCTTTATAAACTTTTAGTTTTTTAAATTGCTGTCTTCCTAAAGAATTATGAGGCAGCATACCTTTAACAGCTTGCTCAATGATTCTTTCAGGAATTCTTTCTTGTAGAGACTCAAATTTTTCAATTTTCATTCCTCCGGGCCTTCCAGAATGTCTCCTATACAACTTTTGTGATGCTTTTTTACCTGTTACCTCAACTTTTTCGGCATTTACTACTATGACAAAATCTCCTGTATCTAGATGAGGTGTGAATGTTGGTTTATTCTTACCTCTCAATACAGTTGCAATTTCTGTAGCAAGTCTACCAAGTGTCTTATCTTTTGCGTCAACTAAAAACCAATTTCTTTCAATGGTTTCTAAAGATGGAGTAATTGTTTTATTCATTTACCAAATTTATGCAAATAAATTTAAGTTAGTTATAAATTCTACCTTATTGGAGGAATATTAAACAACAGTTTTGGATGATTTATATACAAAATTCCGCTTTAATTAAATTTTACTTAAGAAAAACCCTTAATTAAAAATACAGGGAAAAAATCATCGTAATTAATCTTTTTAAAAATATTTTCTTCATAAACAGCATTTACAAAACATAACCCTTTAGCAGGAGCAGATTCTTTAACATCATTTTTCTTTTTATTTACCCATCTGTCTGTAAAAATTTCTGGCGATATTTTTTTTTCTCCAACTAAAACTAATTGACCAACAATTAAACGGACCATTCCATATAGAAAACCAGTAGCTTTAATATCAACAAAAATCAAATTTTCTACTCTTTTAATATCTATATTTTTTATATTTGTAATAGAGTTTATTCTATTAGAACCACTTTTCTGAAAAGCAAAAAAATCATGTTCTCCTTCCATTCGCTTGGATGCATTTAACATTAAATCTTCATCTAATACTTTTTGATATCTATGCCATGACCAATTATTGATAAACAAGTTAGGGAATTTACTGTTATTAATAACATATCGATAATGTCTATATATTGCTGAATAGCATGCATGCCAATTATCTTTAACCTCAACTGATTCCAAGATCCTAATTGTTAAGGGTAAAAGATTATTTAAAACATCAGAATAACTATCTCCTGGAATAACACAATCAACATCAAAGTGTACTACTTGACCTGATGCATGAACACCAGCATCAGTCCTACCTGCTGCAAATGTCTTTACTTTATGATTTGTAATCTTTAAGAGAGCTCTTTCTAAAATTTCTTGAACAGTGGTTGTATTTTTTTGTTTTTGCCAACCTGAATAATGAGATCCGTCATATTGGACTAGTAAAGCTACCCTTTTCAAAAGTTATTTTTCCAAAAAGCCCCTTTATTAACTAACTTAAACTAGCTCGATGATGGCCATCTGAGCGTTATCACCTTTTCTAGATACAGTTCTTACTATGCGTGTATAACCTCCATTTCTGTCTCCATATCTTTCCTTTGCTTTTTCAAATAATGAATGAACTAATTTCTTATCATAAATATATCCAATAGCTCTTCTCCTGGAAGCTAAACTTCCCTCTTTGGCAAGTGAAATCATTCTTTCAGCTTCGTTTCTTAAAGCTTTTGCCCTAGCTTTTGTTGTCGTTACTCTACCTTCCCTAATTAATTGTGTAGTTAAACCTCTTAGAAGTGCTTTCCTCTGGTCAGCAGGTTTACTTAATAATGGAATTCTAAGTTGGTGTCTCATAATCTTAAAAGTTGTTAAACAGATGTTCTACTTTGTGGAATAGAAATGCCTATGCGCTCGAGAGCTTCAATAACCTCGTCTGCAGATTTAGAGCCAAAGTTCTTAATTTCAAGAAGATCTTCATAACTGAAGCCCATTAAATCCGAAACTGAGTTAACTTGCGCCCGTTTTAAACAATTATATGCTCTAACGGACAAGTTTAGTTCCTCGAGCGGAATTTGAGCTTCAGGAGATGGTTCAGGTTCCTCAGGAATTTCTTCAACCATTGTTACAGTAGCAAGGGGTTGGAAGAGTTCTATTAATTGATTTGCAGCTTGAGCAATAGCATCGTCAGGACTTGTTGAGCCATCTGTTACTACCTCCATTTTTAATCTTTCTCTTCCTGTTCCTCCTTCTGCTACAGCGGTTTCATCAATCGTAAAATTCACTCTTTTCACCGGCATAAATACAGCATCTATTTGAAGTAAATCAATTGCAGTTGTCTCTTCACTCTTTCGATCCACAGGTCTATATCCAACACCTCTTTCAACATGGATTTCCAATTCTAAATTATGACCCTCTTGAATAGTCGCGATCGGTTTTTCGCCATCAACAATTTCAACTTGAGAGGAGAATTGAATATCATTCGCCTTCACCTCCATTGGGCCACTAGCTACTAACCTGCCAATTTCAAGCTCTGGATTAGAGCTATTTATTGATAATTGCTTGCAATTGAGGAGAATATCTAAAACGTCTTCTCTAACTCCAGGAATAGTGGCATATTCATGATTAATTCCAGCTATTCTTACTGCAGTCACTGCACTCCCTTCAAGTCCTCCCATAAGGACTCTTCTAAGAGAATTACCCAAAGTTGTAGCCTGTCCCCTTTCTAGAGGACCAATTAAAAAAGTTCCTGTCTGGGAGCGATCATCTGATATTTGATGGTCGATTCTGTCTATCTGGTATTGCAACACGGAAAATAATGAGGTTAAGAGTTTTTTTTTGGGGGGGTGAGAATGGTTAAGACCTAAACGCGTCTCCGTTTAGGTCTTCTACATCCATTATGAGGTAATGGAGTGACATCTCTTATTAGAGTTATTTCTAATCCGGCCACTTGTAAAGCTCTTATGGCCGTTTCCCTACCTGCGCCAGGGCCTCTAACAAGTACTTCTATTTGTCTCATGCCTTGATCAAGTGCTCTTCTAGCTGCAGCTTCAGCAGCTGTTTGAGCAGCAAATGGAGTACCTTTACGGGCACCTTTGAATCCACTGGCACCTGCTGAAGACCAAGAAATTACATGCCCAGAGGTGTCAGTAATTGAGACGATAGTATTATTAAATGTGCTTTGGATATGTACCACACCATTAGGTACATTACGTTTAGATTTCTTTGAACCTGTTTTTTTTACTGTAGCTGGCATAATGTTTTAATTTAGTACTTCAATTTGTAGATAGATTTAGTTAATTATTTTTTTCTTCCAGCAACCGTTTTCCTAGAGCCACGTCTTGTTCTGGCATTTGTTCTAGTTCTTTGACCTCTTACTGGAAGACTCATTCTATGTCTTCTTCCTCTTATACACCCAATATCTTGTAGACGTTTTAAAGCCATTCCCTCTTTTCTTCTCAAATCCCCTTCCAAAGTGAATTCTTCTGTGGCACCCCTAAGTTTTTGAACATCAGAATCTGAAAGATCTTTGACACGAGTATCTGGGTTTACACCCGTATCAGCAAGAATTAGCTTTGATCTCGTTAAACCAATCCCATAGACGTATGTTAGTGCAATTTCAACTCGCTTTTCGCGAGGTATGTCAATTCCTGCAATCCTGGCCACGTGTTTTGAATAAGTAAAAGTTTGAATTTAAGGGTTGAAATTTAACCCTGACGTTGTTTATTGCGAGGTCTTTTCTTGTTAATAACATAGATTTTACCTCTTCTCCTCACGATCTGATCGTCAGGACTAATTTTTTTGACTGAAGATCTGACCTTCATAGGGGTTTAACAAATAAAACGTTAATATTATATTCTACATCATCGTCATGCCATTTTTTGTTTGATATCAGAGGAAATAGTTTTTAAATCTCTATCAGCATCAATATATTCTAACAATGAGAGATCTTTGAAATATTGAATCAGTGGTTCTGTAGTTTTTTTATAAATATCAACTCTTGTTCTAATTGTCTCTTCAGTATCATCTTTTCTCCCTCTTAAAAGCAAACGCTTAATTAGCACTTCTTCTGGAATATCTAAATAAAACACCACTTCTAAAGGTTGATTTATTTCATTGAGGACTTCATTCAATGAATTTGCTTGAGATAAATTTCTTGGGTAACCATCTAAAATCCAACCTTCATTATCCTTAACTAAATTATGTCTTACTATCTTTAATACAAGTTCGTCACTAACAAGTTCCCCTCGATTCATAATATCTTTTACCTGGATACCAAGGGCAGTATTCATTTCGATTTCTTTTCTTAATAATTCACCAGTAGAAAGGTGTAAGTAAGAATTAGTTTGACTTAGCAATTCCGCTTGCGTCCCTTTCCCTGCTCCAGGAGCTCCTAAAAATAGTAAATGTTTCTTCATTAATTATTAATTAGTCCCTCATACCTTTGTGAAATAACATAAGTTTGAATTTGCTTAGCAGTATCTATAGCAACACCCACAAGAATAAGTAATGAAGTAGCTCCTAAACCTTGAAAGGTCTGAACATTTGTAGCTCTTTCTACTGCAGCTGGGATTATGGCTACTGAACCCAGAAATAATCCTCCCAATAATGTCAGCCTATTTTGTATACCTGATAGATAGTTTGCTGTATTACTTCCTGGTCTAACTCCTGGTATCGCTACTCCTCCTTTCTTTAAATTTGAAGCAACATCCACTGGATTGATGGTAAGAGATGCATAAAAATAAGAGAACCCCAAAATCAAGGAGAAGAATGTAAGAGCATATGGCCATGGATTAGAAGATCCTGGATTTAAACTACTCGCTAACTTTATTAAGACTGGATTTCCCGTAACATTTGCAATGGTTATGGGTAAAAAGATTAAAGCAGATGCAAATATAATAGGCATTACTCCTCCTGCATTTAATTTCAAAGGTAAATAACTTTGCCTTGTAGGAAGAAGTGTTGAATTTCCTATTTGCCTTTTTGCACTAACAATAGGAATGCGTCTGGCTCCCTCTTGAACAAAAATGATCCCAACAATTGTCAGTAAAAATACTCCAAGTAAAACAGCTATACCTAAAACATCTCCTCTATCGCCAGTTTGAGCTTTTTCAATAGTTGAACTCAGAGCCTTAGGTAATGTCGAAACAATATTCAAAAAAATTACCAGTGAAGCACCTTGACCTATCCCTTTCTCTGTAATTATTTCACTAAACCACATTACCAACATTGAACCAGTAACTAAGGCAATGGAGGTTTGTAAGACAAATGTAGTTTCACTTATACCTTCGATAGCATATTGTCTGAGAATTAAAGAAAAAATTATACTTTGCAAAAAACCCCATCCTAATGAAACGTATCTAGTTATTTGAGCAATTTTTCTTCTTCCCGCTTCTCCTTCATTTTTTTGTAAATCTTCAAGTACAGGCAAAGAAGCTGTTAGAAGCTGAATAATAATTGATGCGTTGATAAAAGGAAGTATGCCTAATGCGAATATTCCTAAAGTTGAAATTCCTCCTCCAGTAAAAATATCTAAAAAACCTATTAATTGACCCCCTTGATCTATAAAACTTTTAAAAGCAACTCTATCAATCCCAGGCATGGGGATATAGATACCAAGTCTTACTAAAAGAAGAAGACCTAAAGTTGTTAAAACTCTACTTCTTAGCTCTTTATTTAAAAATAATTGGGAAAGAATTTCAGAAGCGCCAGGATTTCTACTTTTATTGACAAACATTTTGAAGTTTACCTAAATTGTTAGCAAATTTATTTATTATTTATAAGCTCACAGGATCCACCTGCGTCCTCAATTTTTTGTTTCGCAACTTTTGTAAATGCATGGGCTTGGACTTTTAACTTCACATTAAGTTTTCCATTACCAAGAATTTTTAAAGGAAATTTGGGCTTGAAGATCAATCCTTTCTTAACTAGTGAGTCTATGTTAACAGTATCGTTATCTTTGAAATCATTTAATTTTTCTAGATTAATTATAGAAAAGTTCTTTTGATTAATTATTTCAAAGTGCTTTAATTTTGGAACTCTTCTATACAAAGGCATTTGGCCACCTTCAAAACCTGGCCGTGTGGGTCTTCCAGAACGTGACTTTTGTCCTCTCATTCCAAAACCACATGAAGCACCCTGACCAGCTGCAATACCTCTACCCTTTCTTAATTTTTTCTTTCTAGAGCCAGAGTTTGATTTAAGTGTATTTAATGTTGAAGTCATGATTTTTAAGAGTAAAGCTGTTCAAGTGAGATACCTCTCTCCCTTGAAACAGATTTATGTGTTCTTAATTGAGAGAGAGCTACCATAGCAGCTCTTGCATTATTCAAAGGTGTTTTACTGCCCAATCTTTTTGCTAAGACATTTTTTATACCTGCTAATTCTAAAACTGTTCTAATTGAACCGCCAGCAATTACACCTGTACCTGGAGCGGCAGGCCTAATCAACACGTTAGCAGCACCATCACTACCTAAAGATAAAGTTGGTATTGAGTTATTTGGCGTTAATGGAACTCTGACAAGATTCTTTTTTCCATCTGAAACTCCCTTTCTAACTGCACCAATAACATCACCAGCTTTACCAACACCAACTCCGACTTGACCTTTTTCATTACCAACAACAACTATTGCTCTAAAACTCATTTTTTTTCCGCCCTTGACAGTTTTCGATACACGTCTTATTTGAACAACCCTTTCTTGCCAATCAGAATCTCTTTCAAGATTTTTTGCATCACCTCTTTTGTTTCTTTTGCGATCATTTCGATTATTCTTTTTTTGCTCGCCAGGCATAGCTCCTGGGGCTTTATCATTCTTGGATTGAATTTCTTGTTTTGTTGGAGTGTCAGTCATAGTAATAAATTAAAAATTAGAATTCTAGGCCAGCTTCACGAGCAGCATCAGCAAGTGCTTTCACTCTTCCGTGATATAAATTACCTCCACGGTCAAAAATTACTTGCTTGATACCTTTTTTTATTGCTCTGTTTGCTAATAATTTTCCAACAATGGATGAGGAATTACAATCAGAGGGTAATTTCTCAGATTTTTCTCTTAGTTCTTTATCAATAGTTGAAGCTGAACAAATAGTTTTTTGAGCGCTATCATCTATAACCTGGGCATAAATATGGTTATTAGAGCGGAAAACAGACAGTCTAGGACGCATAGCATCTCCAATTAAGAATCTCCTTAATCTTCTATGTCTTTTTTGAGTTTGTAATTTCCTTGAAAGTTTGGTCATTTTTTTAATTGGAATTATTTTTTGCCAGATTTACCAGCTTTTCTGAGAATTCTCTCATCATGGTATTTAATTCCTTTACCTTTGTAGGGCTCTGGGGGTCTAATTGATCTGATTTTTGCTGCTTCATTGCCAACAATTTCCTTATCAATTCCAGATACAGTAACGTTTGTATTACTCTCAACTTTGTATGTTATACCATCAGGGGGGGTCATTTCTATAGGATGACTATAACCTGCACTAACAACAAGATTTTTGCCTTTTACTTGTGCTCTTGATCCAACTCCAACAATTTCCAGCTTTTTTGAAAAACCTTGACTAACCCCTTTAACCATATTTGCAATTAAGGCTCTACATAAACCATGTCTTTGCCTTGAGAATATTTTGGTGGTAGTAGGACTTACGACAACAGTATTATCTTTTTTATCAAAACTAACTCCTTCCGGCATCTGACGTTTTAATTCACCCTTAGGGCCTTTAACCGTTACTGTTAATCCATCAAAATCAACAGTTACTTTATCTGGGATCAGCACTGGTGTTTTTCCAATTCTTGACATGATTAATCCTCCTTAATAAACATAGCAGAGTACTTCACCACCTATACCTTGCTTCCTAGCATCACGATCACTCATGACACCCTTAGAAGTCGATATGATAGCAACTCCGAGACCTCCAAGAACTTTTGGTAAAGCTCTAGTATTTTTATAAATTCTCAAACCAGGTTTACTAACTCTTTGCATAGATCGAATAGTAGGGAATTTATTTTTACCACTATATTTCAGGCCAAGTATTAATTGTGATTTATAGCCTTCACCTTCCTCGTTAATTTCAGAAATGAACCCCTCTTTTTGAAGTACTTTTGCAATACTTAAGGACATTTTTGAACTTGGGATTGTTGTGGTTGTATGCTTTTTTTGACTCGCATTTCTGATTCGAGTAAGCATATCTGAAATAGGATCGTGATTTGACATAGTTTTAATTTAATTCTTACTAAAAGGCATTCCTAACTCCTGCAAAAGAGCTTTACCTTCTTGATCTGATTTTGCACTAGTGACAATAGTTATATCCATACCTCTTATTGAATCTATTTTATCAAAAGAGATTTCAGGAAAAATCAATTGCTCTTTCACTCCAACGGTATAATTCCCTCTCCCATCGAAACTTTTTGGATTAACTCCTCTGAAGTCTCTTATTCTAGGTAAAGCTAAATTTATAAATCTCTCCAAAAAGGAATACATCCTGTCTCCTCTCAAAGTAACAGTGCAACCAATCGGCATACCCTCACGAATTTTAAAACCCGCAATAGCTTTTTTAGCCCTAGTCACAAGGGCCTTTTGTCCTGTAATTGTTGCCATTTCGTTTAAAGAGGCTTCTAGAGCTTTCGAATTTGAAGCTGCCTCACCAAGACCTCTGTTAACGTTGACTTTGACAACTTTAGGTACTTGATGAATATTCTTAAGACCAAGGTCCTTTAAAAGTTTTGGTCTTATTGATTCTTTGTAGCGATTTTTTAGAGTCATAATTTTTTGTTAATTCTGGTCTTTGTCAGAATTGATAAATTAGGAAAAGTTGAAATCTGGTTTCTGATGAAAAATTAATCAATTACTTCACCAGTTTTCTTCAATCTTCTTTTCTTAACCCCCTCTTTATCAATAAAGTATTCAATCTTACTTGTAAGATTTTTATCCTTTGAGAAGAACATTACATTTGATGCATGTAAAGATGCTTCTTCTGTAAGTATTCTTCCAGTTTCTCCTTCCTGAGTTGGTTTTACATGTTTGGTCCTAAGGTTAATTCCCTTCACAACTACTCTATTTTCAAGAGGGATAGTTTTTAAAACCTCACCAGTTTTACCTTTGTCCTTTCCATTAATTACTTTTACCAAATCTCCAGTTTTGATTCTCATTTTTATTCTCTGGAAATTTTTCTTTTGCTTTAATGAATCCAACATTTAAATCACCTCCGGAGCAAGAGAAACAATCTTTGTGTAATTTTTATCCCGCAGTTCTCTAGCTACAGGACCAAAGACTCTCGTACCTTTTGGATTCTTATCTTCATTAATCAATACTGCCGCATTGTCATCAAATCTTATTGAATTACCAGTATTTCTTCTTAATGTTGCTTTAGTTCTGACGATAACAGCTTTAACAACTTCAGATTTTTTAACTCCCATGTTAGGAAGAGCATCTTTTACAGTTGCTACGATTACATCTCCGACGTGCGCATACCTTCTATTAGAACCTAAAACTCTAATACATTGAAGTCTTTTTGCTCCGCTATTATCGGCAACTGTTAAATAAGTTTCTTGTTGAATCATTTTTTAACCTCCTGAGCCTGATTTGTTTTATTAAGAATCTCTTCTATTGCCCATCTTTTATGAGCACTTAATGGTCTAGTTTCTCTAATTTTAACTCGATCACCTAAAACACATGTATTTTCTGGATCATGCGCCTTGTATCGTGTAGTTCTACTTACAATTTTTTTATAAGTGGGATGAGGATATCTGTTAATAACAGCAACAACAACTGTTTTATCCATTTTGTCGCTTACAACAGTACCAATTCTTTCTTTAAGTGCCATAACTAATAATTAATCAGAAGTTGTTTGAGAAGCAGATTGACTCTTACTGAGAGTGAGTAATTGCGCAACTTGTTTCTTGATAATTTTAAATTTATGAGTTTCATTGAGCTGTCTTGTAGCTTGCTTGAATCTCAAATCAAAAAGATCTTTTCGTAATTGGTCAATCTTTTCAGTAATTTGTTCAGAATTTAATTTTTTAAATTCCTTAAGTGACTGTGAGTTTTTCATTTTTTAACCTCCTCTTGAGATTTTTTACTATTTTTTGTATTTTCTTGGGAGGAATTTTCTAGATTTTTATCAATGGAGATAAATTTAGTTTTTACAGGAAGTTTGTATTGAGCCAGACGCATAGCTTCCTTTGCAATTTCCTCAGTGATATCATCACCACCCATTTCAAAAAGTATTCTTCCAGGTTTTACAACTGCGACCCAAAACTCTGGATTACCTTTACCAGAACCCATTCTGGTTTCGGCAGGTCTCATAGTTACGGGTTTATCAGGAAATATTCTTATCCAGATTTGACCACCACGTTTGATATATCTGGTCATAGCTCTTCTGCTTGCTTCAATCTGACGCGCAGTTACCCAGCCACAATCTTGAGCTTGGAGAGCAAATTGACCGAATGAAATAGTATTACCTTTTGAGGCTACACCCCTCATTCTGCCTCTGTGTTGTTTACGGAATTTAGTACGTTTTGGACTAAGCATTTTTATACCTCCTATGAATTCTCATTTGAACGATCCTCAAATTGCTGAGGTATTCTACTAGCTTTCCTCTTAGGGCTCGCACCCACAGGGATAGTTTGTTCTTCTTTAGGGAGAACTTCACCTTTGAAAACCCAAACTTTAATGCCTAGAACACCGTAAGTTGTATTAGCTTCACGTGTTGCATAGTCAATTTCAGCTCTCAATGTATGTAATGGAACTCTACCTTCTCTAGTCCATTCAGTTCTAGCTATTTCAGCACCATTCAACCTTCCCCCTACTTGAATTTTTAGACCTAAGACTCCAGCTCTTTGGGCCCTCTGTAAGGCCATTCTTATAGTTCTTCTGAAGGCGACTCTTTTTTCAAGTTGTTGCGCAATATATTCAGCTAGTAAAAAAGCATCAGCATCTACGCGTTCAACTTCTACAACGTTTATTCTGACTTGCCTTGTTCTATCCCCTATAGTTTTCTGAATACCAGATCTTAATTCTTCAATCCCACTTCCTTGTCTTCCAACTATAACTCCTGGTCTTGCTGTTTTTAATTCAAGTTCCAGTTGGTCAGCTTTTCTAGCTATTAAAACATCGCTAATTCCTGCTGCTCCATATTTTTTTTGTATGAAGGTACGAATTTTAAAATCTTCTTGAAGAAGAATTGGATATGTTTTAGAAGTAGCAAACCACTTAGATCGATGCTCTTGTGTAATTCCTAATCTTAATCCAGAAGGATGTATTTTATGTCCCATTAGTTTTGTACCTCCGCATTAGTTTGAGTAGGAGCAGATTCAACAGAAATACTGATGTGGCAAGTCTGTTTTTTAATTGAAAAAGCTCGACCTTGAGCTCTGGGCCTATACCTTTTCATTACTGGACCACTATTAGCCCATGCAGAGGAAATAACTAAGGTGGATGGATCCATTCCAAGATTATGTTCTGCATTGGCAACCGCAGATCTTAAGACTTTAGTGATGGGTTCTGTAGATCTGTAAGGCATAAATTCCAACATAATCAATGCATCTCTATAAGACCTACCCCTTATCTGATCCAAAACTCTTCTCACTTTAGAGGCTGATCCGCGAACGTAATTCCCATGAGCGATTGCTGTTTTTGTTGTTTCAGGTGTTTTTGTCATGATTTTGCTCCTTTCTTATCTCTTATATGACCTCGGTATGTGCGTGTAGGAGCAAATTCACCAAGTTTATGACCAATCATTTGTTCAGTAATAAATACTGGAATATGAGTCTTGCCATTGTGTACGGCGATTGTGTGACCAATCATTAAAGGTAAAATCGTAGAGGATCTAGACCAAGTTTTGATAACAGACTTGTCATTATCAGTATTTTGTTTTTCTACCTTCTTGAGCAGGCTATCTGCTATAAAAGGTCCTTTTTTTAGTGAACGTCCCATGATTATGTAATAGAAATTAAAATAATAAATGAAGTAATCAAGAATCTCTTCCTCCTCTACTCCTCTTAGAAACGCGACGGCGTCTTCGAACAACTAATTTATTACTTGGTTTGTTCTTTTTACGTGTCTTTAATCCAAGAGCTGGTTTACCCCAAGGAGTAACTGGTCCTGCTCTACCAATTGGTGCTTTTCCCTCTCCTCCTCCATGTGGATGATCACATGGGTTCATTACACTACCCCTTACTTGAGGCCTTCTTCCAAGCCATCTTCTTCTTCCTGCTTTACCTAAGCTAGTATTTCTTATTTCAGAATTACCAACTTCACCAAGAGTTGCGTAGCATTCTTTTCTTACAAGTCTTACCTCGGTAGATGGGAGTTTTAAAGCAACATAATCTCCCTCTTTTGCCATAACTTGAGCACTAGCTCCTGCGGATCGAACCATCTGAGCACCCCTACCTGCATATAACTCAACACAATGAACACTAGATCCTAATGGCATGAAAGAAAGTGGCATTGCATTACCATCTTCAATTGGAACACTTTCTCCAGAGATGACATTTTGTCCGACTTTTACTCCTGCTGGAGCGATAATATATCTTTTTTCCCCATCTTCGTAGAATAAAAGTGCCAGCCTTGCATTTCTATGAGGATCGTAGTGAATAGCAGCAACTTTAGCGTTTATGTTTCTTTTATCTCTTCTAAAGTCAACTAATCTATATTGCCTTTTATGACCACCTCCACGATGACGGCAAGTGATAACTCCACGATTATTCCTGCCCTTAACTCTATGTTTTGAAACTATAAGTGATCTTTCGGGTTTTGCACTTGTTATTTCACTAAAGTCAGTAACTACTCTCTGCCTAGTGCCAGGTGTATAAGGTTTAAATTTACGGATTGCCATGATTAAAACTCCTTAAGATTCTGGAAATAGTTGGATTTTGTCTCCTTCAGCAAGACGCACAATTGCCTTCTTGACCTGAGAACGTTTACCGGAAAATTTCCCGACTCTTCTTGTTCTCCTAGGAGGATTCATAGTGTTTACTCCTATGACTTTAACACTAAATAAGGCTTCAACAGCAGCTTTTATTTGTGGTTTTGCCGCTCTAGGATCTACTTCAAAAGTATATTGGTTAAGATCTAGCGAATTTGTAGCTTTCTCAGTAATAACTGGCTTTCTTATTACATCGGCTAAACGAGAATCGAATAATTTACTCATGATGCATAAACCTCCTGAATTTTATCTATCGCTGATTGCCCTATGACCAATTTATTAGCATTGAGAATATCAAATACATTTAATTGATCGGCGGCAATTAATTTTACTTTTTCAATATTATTAATGGATTTTTTTATAACATCGGACGGACTATCAAGAATAACCAAAACTTTTTCAGTTTTTTGTATACCTAATCGAGCAAGGCCATTGACGATATCACTTGTTTTAGGCTGCTTTAAAGTAGATCCAAAATCTTCAACGGCCTTCATATCAGAGACTCTAGACATAAGTGCGGTTCTAAGAGCTAACCTACGTTCCTTACGGTTCATATCAAGATTATAAGAACGTGGCTTTGGTCCAAAAATAATTCCGCCCCCAGGTCTTAAAGGTGTCCTTATTGATCCTTGGCGGGCTCTTCCTGTACCTTTCTGTTTATATGGCTTTCTGCCGCCCCCACGCACTTCAGATCTTGTCAAAGTTGATGCTGTCCCCTGTCTTTTATTTGCTAGCTGTCTAAGGACTGCTCTATGTATTAAGTCTGCAGAAGAAGTTTCTTTAGCAACTGCTAAATCAAGAGAAACTTTGCCAGATTTCTTACCATCCCACTTAAGAGTTTCAAGTGTTGTCATGATTTTTCACCTCCTTTTTTGCCTACAACATTATTTGGCTTAATATTTATTATTGAGCCTGGCTTACCTGGGACAGAACCTTTTACTACAAGTAAATTTTTCTGATCATCAATTTTTAGAACTAACAAACCTTTAGTAGTAATCTGTTTTCCTCCATATCTTCCTGCCATTCTTTTTCCAGGATAAATTCTGCCTGGCGTTGTACCTGCACCTATAGATCCAGGTGCTCTATGATTTTTTGAACCATGACTCATAGGACCTCTGCTGAAACCATGTCTTTTCTGGTAACCAGCAAAACCTCTACCCATAGATTTGCCACTGATATCAACTTTTTGACCAACCTCAAAGTTTTTTACAGTTATTTGATTTCCGATTTCATAAGATGAAGTTTCCTCAACTCTATATTCTTTCAAATGCTTTAAAAGTTCTTCACCTGATTTCAACAAATGTCCCTTTTCAGGCTTACTTATAAGCTTATCTTTGGACAAGCCATATCCAATTTGAACGGCAGTATAACCATCCAAAGCGGTTGTTTTCAATTGAGTAATTCGGCAAGGACCAGCCTCAATAAGAGTAACTGGCACTGAATTGCCTTTCTCGTCGAAAAGTTGGGACATGCCCAATTTCTTTCCTAAAATTCCTATAGACATAAGACTAGATTAGGCTAGCTCGTAATGATTTTTAAATTATCTAAACCTTCAGTTATCAGGTGAAGTTAATAAAAAAACAATTAATAAGGTTGAGACTTAACAGAAAATCTTGATAGTTTCTCATGGGATAAACCCACCTGTGTTTTTTAACGAAACGCTAAAAAATGTGAAATTTTATAGAGGCTCGGCTAGCTTGCGAGCTTAAAAATTCACTGAGTTACAATTGTACATCATCGGGTACCATAAAATAAAATAAAATAAAATAAAGGAAATTTTTATGCCATTACTTCTCACAGGGAAAAAGTTTCATAACGATTTAAAAACTAACAAATGTCTTGCAATCTTTGCTCCTCTTGAAGGTGGTTATGAAACTCGTCTTTTGAGGAGGATGAGGGCCAAGGGCTTTAAAACTTTTATAACCTCAGCAAGAGGGCTTGGAGATCCAGAAGTCTTCTTGCTCAAATTGCATGGCGTTAGACCACCCCACCTTGGTCATCAAAGCGTAGGAAGAAATGGAGCACTCGGGGAAGTTCAACAAGTTATCCCACAAGCTTCTGAGTTATTTAATGAAAATGATAAAAATAAATTACTTTGGTTATTAGAAGGTCAAGTACTTTCTCAGTCTGAATTAGAGAGCTTAATAGAGATTTGCACTAACGATAATAAACTAACGATAGTTGTTGAAATGGGGGGCTCAAGAAAACTTGAATGGAAGCCGTTAAGTGATTATATTTTTAATGAATTTGAAAGTTAAATTGTTTGCTGACAACTAAGAATAAAAAAGATAAATGGATTAAATTAATTTGTGGCGCCAGTAATGAAGATATTGTTGCCATAGAAGATTTGTGTGCAATTTATACTGCTGCTGGTGTCGACTACATAGATGTTGCCGCAGAAGAATCTATAGTCCACGCAGCAAAAAAAGGAATCGAGTGGGCAAAAAAAGTCTTTAAAAACTCCCCTGGATTAATGATAAGCATTAGTGATGGAAATGATATCCACTTTCGTAAAGCAAAATTTGATCCATTGAAATGTCCTCCTAATTGTCCAAGACCGTGCGAAAAAGTATGCCCCACCTTTGCAATTGATAATTCTGGGATCAAAAAGAGTAAATGTTATGGATGTGGAAGATGTTTGAATAGCTGCCCTCTAAATCTAATTAGTGAGTATGAATATAATTTGTCAAAAGACGATTTAGGATCAACACTTCAGAAAATAAAGCCTAATGCAGTAGAAATTCATACAGAAATCAATCGCCTTGATTCTTTCGCAAAAGTTGTCGGTATCCTTAATAATTCTGGAATGAAATTAGACAAAATATCTATCAGTTGTGGATTAAATTCATCTTTCAAAAAATCACAAGAGCCCGAAGATCTTTTGAAAGCTCTTTGGGAAAGATATGAAATTCTTAAAAAACTTGATATTCCCCTTATTTGGCAGCTAGATGGAAGGCCAATGTCTGGAGATCTTGCTCCTTCAACAAGTAAAGATGCTGTTAAGTTGTTTGAAAAAATCGGTTCAGATCTCCCACCTGGATTAATTCAATTAGCAGGAGGAACAAATGAAAAAACTCATGAATTTTTGAATTCAAACAATCTTCCAGACGGAATAGCATTTGGAAGTTCTGCAAGAAAAATTATGCAGCCCCTTATTGAATTTGCTCATAAAAATAACAAAAAACTCTATGAGTATCCTGAAAGGATGGCTTTAGCGATCAAAAAAGCTAAGAAATTTCTAGAGCCATGGAAATCGAGCTCATTCAAATAATATTTTATTTTTCAAAACTAACGCCATGTTTATAAAAACTTTGTATTTTTTGGATAGAAAAAAATCTTTTCATGTATTAAAATAAAAAATCAATGGGCCGTCGCCAAGTGGTAAGGCATCGGGTTTTGGTCTCGACATTCCTAGGTTCGAATCCTAGCGGCCCAGTTCTAATATTCAATAGGTGTCTTCTCAAAAAATATTTCTATTTGATTTCGATGGAGTAATAGTCGATGGAATGCAAGAATACTGGCATAGTTCCTTGTTGGCCTGTGAAAGATATTTAAATTCACCCTGCATCTCTGTTGATCAAAAACTTTATAAAAGGGTACCAAATTCTTTCAAAGAAATTAGGCCTTTGGTTAAATATGGTTGGGAAATGATCCTAATTGTTCACGAAATTATAAAAACAGAAAATCCATTAAAAAATGAAAATAAAGATGATTTCACTAATAATTATCATCAAAATTGCCAGAGGATATTAAATGAAAATTCCTGGATTGCCGAAGATTTACAAAAAATGTTAGATCAGTCGCGTAAGTACCAAATTGATAAAGATTTTAAATCGTGGGTAAATTTACATAATCCTTTTTTTGAAATTATAAATTTTATGAAAGAATTAAGGAAAAGAGACATAAAAACTGGAGTTATAACAACTAAAGGTAAAATATTTGCAGAAAAAATTCTTAAACAATTAAATATTTTTCCAGAGTTTATTTTTGGTTATGAATCCGGAACAAAAGTCAAAATAGCTGAAAAACTTACACAAACTTATGAAATTTTAGGCTTTATAGAAGACAGAAAAAAAACTCTAATAGATATTAAACAAAATTCAGAAACGTCTCACATTCCATGCTTCCTAGCTGATTGGGGATATTTGAAAAAATCAGATAAATATACCTTAAGTAATGAAATCAAATTAATAAAATTAGATAACCTTGAGGAATTAGTTGCAATTTAAAGATAATCAGTTAGAGTACACATGTACTATGGTTTGTATTTATGAAGTTTGGTTTAAATAAAAATTTCCAAATTTAGAATAAATTACAAGAACTTTAATCAATAAATCAAACAATGAGCCTTGAAGAGAAGAAAAAAACTGAATCCAAAGAAAAAGACAAGGCATTAAGTCTTGTCTTAGGTCAAATAGAAAGAAATTTTGGACGAGGATCAATAATGAGACTTGGTGACGCATCAAGAATGAAAGTAGAAACAATATCTACTGGAGCGCTCACCTTAGATTTAGCATTAGGAGGAGGCTATCCAAAAGGTAGAGTAGTAGAAGTTTATGGACCAGAAAGTTCAGGAAAAACTACATTAACGTTGCACGCGATTGCGGAAGTACAAAAGAATGGAGGAGTAGCAGCATTTGTGGATGCTGAGCATGCACTCGATCCAGTTTATGCAGCCTCCTTAGGAGTTGATGTTGAAAATTTGCTAGTTTCACAACCAGATACAGGTGAAATGGCTCTGGAAATAGTTGACCAACTTATAAGATCAAGTGCAGTAGATCTTGTTGTTGTTGACTCGGTCGCAGCATTAACCCCAAGAGCTGAGATAGAAGGGGAGATGGGAGATCACGTAATTGGAAGCCAAGCAAGGCTAATGAGCCAGGCAATGAGGAAAATAACAGGAAATATTGGTAAATCTGGATGTACGGTAATATTCCTAAATCAACTACGCCTAAAAATTGGCGTTACATACGGCAATCCAGAAACAACCACAGGAGGTAATGCATTAAAATTTTATGCCTCAGTGAGACTTGATATCAGAAGAATTCAAACTCTTAAAAGAGGTACTGAAGAATATGGCATAAGAGCAAAAGTGAAAGTAGCAAAAAACAAAGTCGCGCCACCATTTAGAATTGCAGAGTTTGATATTCTCTTCGGAAAAGGTATTAGTACAACAGGATGTTTATTAGACTTAGCAGAAGAGACTAATATCATAATAAGGAGAGGTGCTTGGTATAGTTATGAAGGAGAAAATATTGGACAAGGAAGAGATAATACAATTATTTGGCTTGATCAAAACTTAGAAATCAGGAACAAAGTAGAATCAATGGTTAAAGATAAGTTAACAGAAGGAACTGAAGTGAGTTCTAATTCAATGAAAGCATTAAATAGCAATCCTGCTAATACAATCGCTGTTAATGATATAAAAACTGTAGCTTAGATTTATAAAGAATCAGCTAAAGTCCACCACCCAGCAGCAGGGCCTATAAATCTCACTACAATCCATAACATTACTAACCCTCCGATTCCAAACCAACTGGCCTTAATACTTAATTTAATTAGGCTATCTCTTTGATTGATTGTAAAGGGAAGCCATTCAAATAATCTTGGTGACTCATCAATTTTAGTTTGACTATTATTTTTTTTTGGAGGTAAACCAAGTGTTTTACGTCTTTTTGCTTCTCCCATATTTCTTTAGTTATTTACAAAATCATAACTTAATCAAAAGGTAGCATATAGTTGATTTGTTTTGAGGGTTGAATGTTTTGCAAAAGTAATCTTCCCCAGTTTCTTTTATTTGCTCTTCCATCTAAAATTATTAACTTACCTGAATTTCTTCTTAAAGGAGAAATAGATCTTTCAAGCTTAATTTTAGCTTGAGGAAGAAGGAAATCTCTAAACCAATCTTGAGAAAGCTTCTTTTTATGAGAGACTGTAATTGCATTAATAGGTTCTGACATATTTGGAATCGGAAGTAAGGGAATGATAATTTGTTCTGGAATTTCAATTAAATAAGAATTCATAATCCACCAGTCAAAACTAGTGCAAAGAATTTCATCTTTACCAGAGGGAATTGTCTCTAGAAATACCCTCTTCCCGTACTTAGAAGCTAATTCTGTAGCAATGTTAGTTTTTAAATTAATATCATCAGACAAAACTAAAGTTAGACCCTTTCTAAAAAGTATTAACTTTTTGCATTTATCCAAGATTGAATTAGTAAAAAGAGGATTATTAGGAAGCAATTGTTTAGAGGGCATATATAATAAAATTTTTTTCTCTTCAAAATTACTTTTAAAATTAATAACCAAGTCAATATCTAAACTATGCTTTTTAAAATACATTTGGAAAAAATTATCTTTTCTCAATGCTGATAAAAAAACAAATTTATTATTTGAAAAAAATTCCTTAATTTGAAAAAGTTCATCTATTGGCTGTAAATACAAATTCCAATCTAAATTTGTATCATTTAACTTTACCCAGCATGCCCAACCTTGAGATAATGCTTTGTTGACGCTTAAAAATTTATCAGAAAAAAAAGAATTTTCATGAAAAAAGTTTGACAAGAAACTAATTTCTTTTTCATTTAAATTGATATAACTATTTCCTAAGACCTTCTTCAAGAAGAACTTTTTGTTCAACGAATCATATACTTTTAAAAATTTTTGATTGATTAATTCAAATTCTTTAAAATTTTTTGTCCAATCCTTTTTAAGTAAAGAAATCCTAAAATGATTTTTTAAATCCTGTTTTATATCCTCAATTCCTGAATAAACTATTCGATGATTTCTAAGATTACGAGAATTGGGATCATTAAGAAAATTTTGGATAGTTATCAAGTGAACATGATGATTTGCAAAAATAAATTGATCATTTTTCAAAATAAAATTAAAACCTAGATTTTTCAATGAATCAATCTGAAATTGGCTTATAAATTGGATTTTTTCTTTAGGTAAAATAAAAGTTGAATCCTCTTCCTTTAAAAATAAAGAAATCAAAATTGGAGTTAACCAATCATAGCTAGAGAAAATTTCTGAATTAATTAGATAAGTAGAATCATTTTCAATACATTTGGAAACTATCCTCCCAAAAGAATATATGTGCTCCCAATTAATACTTTGATCTCTCAAAAAATTTTTCAAATATTGATGACTTAAAATTTCAAGCATTTATAATTAATTTAATGTCAAAAACATGCAAAATTTATGAACCTAATATACAAAAAATTGGTATCAATAAAAGAGGGTCTTGAATTAATTAATTTATGAAAATTGGAATAGTAGGATTAGGATTAATTGGTGGTTCCTTAGGATTAAAACTCCAAAGTCTAAATCATACAATTTATGGAATAGCAAATAATGAATTTAATGAAAAAAAAGCTAAGGATAAAAAACTTGCAAATTTTGTTAGCTGTGATCTGAGCTTATTAAAAAAATGTGAGCTAATAATTATGGCATTGCCTATCAAAGATTTGATCAGTCCGTCGCAACAATTAGTAGCATCAATACCTCAGGAAACAATACTAACTGATGTAGGGTCTGTCAAAGAACCAATTGTAAATACATGGGAAAATTCTCATCCCCTATTTATTGGATCTCATCCAATGGCAGGCACTGAAAAAAAAGGAGTTGATTCAGGTTTTGAAGGTCTTTTTGAAAATGCAAAATGGATTATTACCCCAACACAAAATAGTGATTTAAATTCAGTCAAAACTATTTCCGAGCTCATAAAATCAATGGATTGTGAAATTTGCCAAGCTTCGCCAAAAGAGCATGATGAAGCAGTATCTCTAATTTCTCATTTGCCTATATTTTTAGCTTCTGCCCTCATAGAAACTGCGCAAACAAAAAATAATCAATCTTTATTAGATCTCTCGCAAAAATTAGCTGCTACAGGATTTGCTGACACTTCGAGAGTTGGAGGAGGCAATGAGCAACTAGGCCTAGATTTAGCTATTAATAATCAGATTAATGTTTTAAATTCCATAAATAATTTTAAAAATAAGCTGAATATACTGGAATCTCTTATTAAAGAAAAAAATTGGGATTTACTTTCTAAAAAACTTGCTGAAGCAAAAGAAAACAGACAAAATTTTATAAACTAAAATTTTCTATACCTTTGGAAGCTAAAATTTGTCTTGAAACCATTAATGCAGACTGACTTACACCTGCAGTCCCCTCTCCTGGATAAATAGAATCTCCACATAACCATAAACCTTCAAAAGGTGTCCTACTTGATAATCCAAATAAACCAAAAATATCTGGATTTTGACCAAGCCCGCCTACTATTCCATTAGGTCTTTTTGTCCATTTTTCAAAGCCCAATGGAGTTGCTAATTCTCTATGTAGCCATTTTTCAGGATCAATATCAAATTGACTTTCCAATTCGAGGGATATTTTTTTCATGAAACCATTTTTTTTCTTTAAGTAAGTTTGTTTATCTAGATCAAACCAATCTTTAGTTTTGGTAAAGATACTGGCAATTAAAGTAACCTCACCTTTTGGCGCTCTTCCATCACCATCATCACTAATTGATACAAATAACGAACAAAATTCTTTTGAAACAAATTGATAATGATTGGAGAATGTTTTTTTAATATGTTCCTTTTTTAATGCTGAATAAAAAACTACAGCTCCACTTGGATCAGGCAAATTATTAAGTCGATTTTTATAATTTTTTTTTCTTTCTAAAGGATCTTTCAAATGCTTAAGCAAAGATTGTGGAGGTGCGGTATAAATCACATCTTTTGCTTGATAAATAAATGATTTTTTTTTCGAATTAGCAGATAGTTGCCAACACTTATTTACGTCGTCATAAGTTATAGAATTAACTTCTTGTCCAAAAATTAAATTAACTCCAGTTTTAATTAATGAACTTTCTAATGATTCACTTAAAGACTGCATAGATTTTTTAAGATGCCACAGACCATGTGGCTGTTGACACATCTGAAGAACAGTTGATCCATATAATGCTGCAGTACTATAAACGTCCTCTTGAGAATAAAGTTTTAGTTGAAGATTTAAGAATTTAATCAAGCGCTCATTCTTGGATAATCCACAAATCCGCAATAGATCAAAAATAGTAGATTTAAGTAAGATACCTGTGACAAGATTTGAAGGTACTAGTGCTTTGAGAAGTTGAGAAAAATCCCAAAAATTTCTTATTGGTAATACAGGATTATTATTAGCAAATATCCAATTACTTTCATGTATTAGGGTACAAAGTTTCCAAAATCTTTGACTCCCAGGAAACTGCATTTCTCGTTCAGCAATCCATTTACTTTTTTCATACCAAATAGGTATAGGATTACCACCATCATTTAAATCAACAATGCAAGCAGGATCTAAAATTGTGGCTTCTGGGGATGGAATATCTAAAAAATCAAAAATTCTAGAATGTATTCCTCCCTTCTCTAAACCAGCAACCTGAGTTGCGCCAACATCGAAAGTATAATTCTTTCTTTTAAAAGTACCGGCACATCCTCCGGCTTGAGTATGAGATTCGATTAAAGTCACTGATAAGCCTTGTTTTGATAAAATCGCTGCAGAAGTTAGTCCTGCTATACCGGCGCCTACAACAATAACTTCAGACTTTTTCATTAAAATGCAAAAATTATCTCCTATTGAAATTAACGAAATTTGTGAAGAATTAGGTGAAACCTATCCAAAAAGTATTGAACAAGTTCATGGTGGAGATATTCATAATGCATGGCGAATACAATTCTCAAACAGAAAGTTATTCCTTAAAAGAAACATTAGAAACAAAAAATTTCTTGAATTTGAAAAATATTGTCTCCAAAATTTGAGAAAATATATTAATGAAGAAAACTTAGTTATTCCTGAAGTTATTGCATATAAAAATATTAAAAATATAGAGATTCTTTTAATTGAATGGATAGATATGCATAACTTTGACCAAAAAAAGCTTGGAAAAGGTTTAGGTGAATTGCACTTGAAATCAGCTGAATCTAACCCCAAAATGTTTGGGTTTCCAGTTGAGGGTTTTATCGGAACAACAGATCAGAAAAAAGGCTTGGAAGATAATTGGATAGATTGTTTTTTAAACTTAAGGATAATACCTCAATTATTAAGTCTTAAATCGATAATTTTAGATAAAGAAATTATAAATAAAGTTAAAGAAAAAATTAAATCAGAATTGCTGAATCACAAACCAATAAATGCTCTAGTTCATGGTGATTTATGGTCAGGCAATGCAGGAATGGACAAAAATGGAAAGGGGGTTATATTTGACCCTGCATCTTGGTGGGCAGATAATGAAGTAGATATAGCTATGACAAAACTATTTGGAGGTTTTGGAAAAGAATTTTATGAAGAATACCATAGAATTTTTCCAATAAAAAACGGTTTTGAAAAAAGAATTATTATTTATAATTTTTATCACATATTGAATCACGCCAATATGTTTGGAGGAGGGTACTTAAACCAAGTTGAAGATTACGTAAAAGCAATTCTTAATATGTAATCTTTAACTACCCTAAATATGTCTTCTTAAGATTTTGTACCTTATCTAGAACAGCTTCACGATTTTCACTGGTACGAAGATTTTGCCAGCTCCATTGACCGACAACAATGACCCCTAGCAGTTCTAGTAAACCAGGAAGAATTGGGAAAAAGTTTATCGTGTCAATGACAACTTTAATTATTATCTGAGCTATTACGACAACAGCAATTATGCCTGCCGCCTTGCCGTACTTGCCCATTTGAGTCCAATCAACATTACCAAGGGTTTCGTTGACTTTTCCCATAACATCAGAGTACTTCTCTGAAAAACTTTTGGTTTCTGAGCTTGTATCGGAGCCGGAGTCTTGATTTGACTCTGGAGTGTTATCACTCATGAATTCAGTAAACTTAATATATGAACCAGACAGTATCGGAAAAAACGTCTATTGACTACCTTTTTGTTGTGCAAAATTCCGAACCGAAACATTTTGTATTTTTTTAGAGGCGTTGGTATATATGCTTTCTGAAGATATTTAAACTTAAAATTGATTTATAAAAACTTCACATTATGGTCTAGTTCTAACAAAAACATTAATAAATTATAGTAATAAGAAAAATTTAAAAGTCTAAAATTTTTATTTTAATTATTATATTTTCATAGTTTATTTCGCAAACATTAAAGGATTTCAATGTCCAAAGATATAAAATTTAATTTCTTAAACTCTGATGAAGAAGAAAGATATCAAAAACATTTGACCCTCAAAGAGATAGGTTATGAGGGCCAACTAAATCTTAAAAAGAGCTCAGTATTATGCATTGGAGCAGGTGGGCTTGGTTCTTCCGTTTTGCTTTATCTAGCTGCAGCAGGAATTGGGAGAATTGGAATAGTTGATAACGATCAAGTTGAAAAGTCTAATCTCCAGAGACAGATAATTCATGAAACAAATACTATTGGCAATCTTAAAATTGATTCTGCTCGGGAAAGAATTAAAAAATTCAATCCTAATTGTGAAATATTAACCTTTTCAGAGAGAATTAATCCTAAAAATGCTCTTGAATTAATAGAAGAGTTTGATGTTATTTGTGATTGCTCGGATAACTTTGGCACAAGATATTTAATAAATGATTCATGCCTGATATTAAAAAAACCCCTAGTCTTTGGAAGTGTACAAGGCTTTGAAGGGCAAGTGAGCGTTTTCAATTTATATAAAAATAGTCCTAATTTAAGAGACTTACTTCCAGAATCACCTACAAAAAATGCTGCCCCTAGTTGTGCAGAATATGGGGTTGTTGGTGTTTCAACAGGTTTAATAGGAATTCTTCAGGTTAATGAAATTATCAAAATCATTTTAAAAAAAGGTGAAATTTTAGATGGGAAAATTTTAATTTTTGATCTTTTTAATATGAATATGAAAAAATTACATCTTAAAAGTGATCAGTTAAATAAACGAATAAAAAATTTATCTCAGTTTGAGAGCTTTTATAATAGTGATGAATATTGTGGGGAAAACGATGAAATTAAAAGTATTAATGCTAATGACTTTAATAGTTTATACATAGCAAAACCTAACAAAATTCTTTTAATTGATGTTAGAGAAAATGAAGAGTTTTCTAAATCCGCAATAGAGGGATCTATCTCACTTCCTCTGAGTCATTTGAAGCAAGAATCTGACTTAAAATTTATTCAAAAAGAAAGTTTAAATAAAGAGGTTTTTACTATATGTAAATCGGGGAAACGCTCTGAAAAAGCTTCAAGAATCTTGTCTAAATTCAAAATTCAGTCAAGATCAATTGAAGGCGGCATTGAAAAAATAAAAAAATATTGTGCAAATAATTTTTTAAGAATAAGTTAGTAATCAACTCCTCTTTTTAAATCAACTCCCACATTTGCATAATGCTTATGACAAACCATTTCAGAGTAAACATCAGCTAGTTCAAAGTATGAAGGTTCATTTTTACACCTCCCAGTAATTACAACTTCTGTATCTGCGGGTTTTTTTAAGAGCGTTTGATGTATTGATTCCACAGGTAACAACTCTAAATCAACAGTTGGATTCAATTCATCTAAAATGATTGTTTTATACAAGCCAGACAAAATAGCAGCTTTAGCAATTTCCCATGCTCTTTCAGCCTCAACATAATCAATTGGTTGTTGTTGACCTCTCCATACGATGGCATCTCTGCCTGAACGCAAATGATCTACTAAATGAGGGTAACTCTCTCTCAAAGCCTCTATAGCAGCATCTTCGGTATATCCATTTCCACCTTTTAACCACTGTAATATTAAAACTCTATGACTTTTATCTTGAGATATTCCTTTACCAATAGCTTGAAGAGCCTTACCGAGTGCACTTGTGGATTTACCCTTTCCTTCACCCGTATAAATCTCAATTCCACCACTAGAACTACTTTGTTTGGATAATTCTAATAAGTCTCCTATCAAACGCGGTCTCATTTCTGAGTGGAGTTGAGATATTCTTACCAAAGAGGGTGGGGCTGCCCTTCCAGTAATAATTATTTCTAATCCATCTGGACGATTTTGCAGAGTATCAACTACTTCATTGATATCAAGCATCCCTAAATCAAGAACTGGATTTAACTCATCTAGTACAACTACAGAATAAAGAGAACTAGCAATTGCTCCTTTAGCAATATTCCAACCTCTTTCGGCCTCACCAACATCAAACTTTGTAACTTGGTCAGCAGTGAAAAATTCGGATCTTCCTGTCCTTACATGGTCAATTAAATGTGGAAAGCCTCTTTGTAAAGCCTCTATAGCTGAATCCTCGTCATATGGTCTCTCAGGGCCTTTTAAAAATCTTAGAAGTAAAACTCTTGACTGTCTTTTTTCGCATATTCCTAATCCTATTGTCCTGAGAACTACTCCCAAAGCAGCCTGACTTTTCCCCTTTCCCTCTCCATCATAAATATGTAATTGACCTTTTGATCTCTCTTGACTGTCACTTGCTGTGACAATTCCAATTCCTCTATTTCTACTCGTATTCGTCAATTGAACAAAATTAATAAATTTAATCTAAGATATAGATAAGAATATTATTAAAGATTTAATAATAAATTCAACCTATTCATAGGTAATTTGAATTTTAAAGTAATTAGCATGTTCAATCAACTAGAAATTCTCTCTGATGAACAAAGTGAAAAGCTTTATACAATTAGAAGATACATTAAGAATCTTGATAGTGTTTGTATTGCTTATTCCGGAGGAGTTGACAGTACATTAGTAGCATCATTAGCATTCGAGCAATTAGGTAGCAAAGCAATTGCCATAACTGGAATTTCTCCTGCATTAGCCACTACTCTTCGTGAAGAAGCAAGATGGCAAGCAAAATGGATTGGAGTAAAGCATGTAGAGATTAAAACATCCGAATTAGACCAATCAAGTTACAGTGAAAATCCTAAGGATAGGTGCTTTGCATGCAAAAAAGAGCTCCACAAACATACAACCTACCTCTCTAAAAAACTTAATTACAAGATAGTTTTAGATGGAGTCAATCTGGATGACCTTAAAGATTACAGACCAGGTATACAAGCCTCAAAACAAGCAGGAGTCATCTCTCCCCTTGCAAAATTTAAAGTCTCAAAACAAGACATTAGGGATATATCAAGAGCATTGGGTTTTCCTTGGTGGGATAAACCTGCTCAACCTTGTTTATCATCAAGATTTCCTTATGGCCATGAAATAACTAGTGAAAGGCTAAAAATGGTTGAGAAAGCAGAAGAATATCTTAAAGAATATGGAATATCGGAGGTTAGAGTTAGATGCCAAGGCTCAACTGCAAGAATAGAAATTCCCCAAGATGAATTAAAGCATTTTTTTAACAAATGTAATTTTAGTGAGTTAGTTCAATATTTTTCTAATTTAGGATTTAATTGCACAAGTTTAGATCTTGAGGGACTTGTAAGCGGAAAATTAAATAGGTAAATATTGTCAAACAACCGTTCTGATCTGATTAGAGACTGCTGAAGGTGGATTTCTCTCAATGACACGCAAAGAATGTTCTTTAGCCATCAAAGATTCAATTAAATATTGACTAGCTAGTTCAGGCATCATATTTTGACCACATGTAAAAATATCGACTGCCGAATAATTAGATTCAGGCCAAGTATGTATTGAAATATGAGATTCTGCCAGTAATGCAATTGCCGTAACCCCCTGAGGCTCAAATTTATTACTTATCAAATTCAAAACTGTTGCATTTGCCAATTTAGCAGCTCTATTTAAAATACAGCGCAAAAAGGATTCGTCATTTAATTTTTCGCGATCGCATCTATAAAGTTCCAACAAAAGGTGTTTACTTTGATGAATTAATTTTTGGTCATTTCTTAACGAACTTAAAATTTGACTTTTTTTGTAGATTTCCATTTAAGAAATTTATATGAAATTAAGATTAGCTAAAAAACATGCTTTTTAAGAATTATAAGTGAATCATCTGTGAAGAGCCTAAGAAAGACTGATTAAATTTATCTAAATGTGTCGCACTTATAAAACATTGACTATCTTTACCAACAGAATTTAATAATAAATTTTGCCTGGTTAAATCTAATTCCGCCAAGACATCATCCAATATAAGTATTGGAGGAACATTTAATGTTTTAGTTAATAAATCGAGTTCAGCCATCTTTAAAGCCAAGATAAAAGTCCTTTGCTGTCCTGAGGAACCATATTTTCTAACTGAAACATTATTAATTAGAAACTCAATATCATCACGATGAGGGCCAAAATTACATTTACCAGTCAATGCTTCTATTGAACGCTGATTTAAGAGTTGTTCTGCTATTTTTTTACTAATAACTTCTTCTTCTTCTTCTTCTGGACTTATATTTTGTATCCCCGATAGATAATTTATGTCTATTTGCTCTTGAGATTTACTTAAATGATTATGCCAATATTCAACATATGGTTTTATTTTTAATAAAGCTCTTCTTCTGCGCCGAAAAATTCTTGTACTTATTATTGACATTTGAATATCAAAGCTTTCAACAATATCTGTGGATTGGGTTTTTAAGAAACTTTCCGAACGCCAAAAATGACTTCTTTGTTTTAAAAGCCTATTAAATCTACTTATCAGGTCTAGATATACTGGTTCAAGCTGAGATACGACTTTATCAATCCATGTTCTCCGATAACTTGGTTCACTTCTAACAATATCTATATCATTAGAACAGAAACATACACTCCGAATATAATTCTTTATTTCACTCTGTTTTTGCAAGATTGATTCATTAACATAAATTCTTTTAGGCCCTTTACGAAATAAATTTAACTTTAAATCGTCTTTAAAATTTATCTGTCCTATAACTACAGCCATATCACTATCGTTTTCTATTAAATCTTTATCGCTTAGTGCTCTATTAGATTTTAATTGACTTAAAAATTCAACCGATTCAAGTAAATTTGATTTGCCAATACCATTGCAGCCAAGAACAATTGCTCTTTGCTCTTTTAGATCAATTTCGAAACTTTTATGGTTCCGAAAATTTTTAATTTTTAATTTATTTAAAAAAATTTTTTTTGTGCATTCATTAATTAAATTAGCTAAGTTTAAAATATTTAGATTTTCTTTAAAGAAATTGAAAAATTAAAGGGCATGTAGCTCAGTTGGATAGAGCATCAGATTCCGGTTCTGAGAGTCGGGGGTTCGAATCCCTCCATGCTCGTAAAATGATTTTTAAAGTTTATATCCCATTACTCTTATTCCATTTGGGTCTAGTATAAACCCATTTTCCTCTAAACTTAAAAACGAAGATACTGGAGCCTGTACAGAAATACTGCATCCAGGCATTTCTCTATTTATTTTCTCAAGAGTTACTTGAAGCAATATTGAATAATAAAGTTGCTGATTATTCCCTGGCAATGCACTTAAATTCCACAAGTTAGCATTCAATCCCCTATCTGAGGTAACCCTTACAAAACCATATAATTTATTCTTTAATTCATTCTGTATGGTAAAAAAGAAATTACTTTTCTGAATAGCCTCAGAAAGAGGTTTTATTGGAAAAGTCTCACAACCACAATTTGCTAAAAGTTTATTAACTTCTTTAGCTAATGGAATTTGAGAAGAGTTAACAAAATAACCTTCTGGGAGAACAAGTTTTTTTTTAGAAAAATACTGCAATTATCAACCTGTATTTCTCATGCCTGCTGCTATCCCATTAATAGTTAAAAGTGCTCCCCTCAATAGTTCACTTCTGCTGTAAGCCCTTCTAGATTCATCTTTATCTATCATAAATTCGCTTATTGGAGGTTGTCTTGTCTGGTCTCTTAATCTTCTTAGAAGTGAAACCTGCAAAAACCCCAATGGAATAATTGTCTTATTTCTCAAGCTTACTGATGATTTCAAGTCTCTATCAGATTCTAGGAGCTTATTTTTACCAGTAATTTCAAGAATTAAAGATTTTGTAAGATTATATTCCTTAGAAATTACTTCAAAAATATCATCAAAAGAATTTTTATTTTCTTTACTGCCAAGAGTATCAACATAATATCTAGCAACTTCCAAATCGACCTTAGATAATGTCATTTCTACCTTAGATATGAGCATCCTAAAAAATGGCCATCTTTGATGCAGAACTCTTAATAATTCAATTTGTTGTGGATCTGAATTTAATTCAGATGACAATGCAGTGCCTACTCCAAACCAACTTGGTAAAAGAAATCTACTTTGTGTCCAACCAAATACCCATGGAATAGCTCTTAAACTTGACAAATCTTTTGCACCTTTTTTTCTTCTAGCAGGCCTACTAGATATCTGTAATTTACTTATTTCTTCAATTGGAGTGACCTCTTGAAAGAAATTTAACAGATCAGGATTCTCATGCACTAATTTTCTGTAATGAGACCTCGATGTTTCTGCCAACCTAGACATTAATTGATTCCATTCTGGAGTAGCGTCAAGTCTATTATTTACCAAACTATTTTGAATTACCGCTGTAGTTACAGTCTCAAGATTGTACAAAGCCAGTTCGGGAAGACTATATTTAGAAGCTAAAACTTCACCTTGTTCTGTTATTTTTATTCTCCCTTTTAAAGTACCGCTTGGTTGAGCCAATATTGCCTGATAGGCCGGGCCTCCTCCTCTCCCTACAGAACCACCTCTTCCATGAAAAAGTCTTAGCAATATGTTATTTCTACTTGAGAGATTTTGAAGAGCTATTTGAGCTCTATGAATTTCCCAATTACTAGAAACAAACCCTGAATCTTTATTGCTATCAGAATATCCAAGCATTAATTCTTGCAGAGGTTTAAAAGATTCTCCTACTTTTGGCAATAATGATCTATAGAAATCTAATTTAAACAACTTTTCCATTACTTCTGGTGCTCTTTTAAGGTCTTCCACAGTTTCAAAAAGAGGAACAACTAATAATTTTGACTTTTGTGAATTTTGATCAAGAAGTCCCATTTCTTTTGCCAGCAAGAGAACTTCAAGCAAATCAGATGCACTATGACTCATTGAAATTACATAAGAATGACAAATGCGACTTCCAAATTCTTGCTGTAGTCTCTTAACCATTTTAAAAACTGAAAAAGTTTCTTCTGTAGTTTTTGTCCAGTTAACGTCAGATGGAATTAAAGGCCTTTTTGTATTTAATTCGTCTATGAGCCATTTAATTTTCTCTTCCTCAGACATTTGGTCATATTGAACAGATAAATCAAGATAACTTGTAAGCTCTTGTATAGCGTCACTATGCCTTGTACTCTCTTGACGAATATCTAAACTGGCTAAAGAAAATCCAAAAATATGAACCTGAGTAAGTAAAGTATTTACAGACTCACAATTTAAATCTGTACTAATCAAACTATTTTTAATTAGTTCGAGATCATAAGTAAATTCGTTTACTGACTTGTAATATAAGTTTTCAACTTTATCTAGATTTTTGTTATCAGTTTCTCCCTCCAATTCAAATTTCCACCCACTATCAGCTAATAAATTATTTCTTTCTTGTGTTAACCTTAATTTTTCCAAAATATAACTTAATTTCAATCTATAGGGTTCTGATCTATACCTTGTAGCTCTAGCTTCATATATTTCAGGGAACTTAACCCTGTCAGTTTCGAGTGACTCTAGTAGAGAGGAACTGACTTGACTCCATTGCATCGAGACACTTAATTGATCTCTAAGATTAGAGATCGCAATAATATATCTTTCCAACATCAACTGCCTTTGGTAGCATGCAGTTCTCCATGTTATCTCAGGAGTGACCGATGGATTACCGTCCCTATCAGAGCCTACCCAAGAACCGAAGTTGCAAAAAGATTCAGAGGGCATCTGAACATCTGGATAATTTTCGGTGAGTGCTTCAGCGATTCTACCCCTCAATTGAGGCATCGCATTAAATAAAACTTGCTGAAAATAATGCAAGGCGTAATCAACCTCGTCTAAAACTGAAGGTTTAAATTGATGCAATTCATCTGTTCTCCACCAAAGTCTTACTTCCTCTTTTAATTGGGTTTTTAGAAAATTTTTTTCTTCTTGTGTTAGGAATTGCTCAATCTGTATTTTTTTTAGCAAATTTGCTACTCTTGTTTGCTTATGTCTAATCGTATGTCTTACTATCTCCGTCGGATGTGCAGTAAAAACTAAACGAATATCCATTTCCTGCAATAACTCCTCTAATTTTCCTGGTGGTACATTTAATTTTCTCAGCCTGTAAAATAGTTCTCTAAAAGTTACTGGAGCATTTTGCCTTGCCAATGCTGGGGCAAAGGGGTCAAGATTGTCAGGCGATTTTTTAACATCCTTATTGGTAAAGCTTTGAATATATCTATCTTCCTCAACTCTTTGTTCCAAAATATTCACTAGTTGAAAATACAATGAAAACGCCCTTGCTGCTGCTATGGATTCTGCTAAATCCATAGAATTTATAATATTAACTATTTCATTCTTAAAAGTTTTTGAACTATCGCCATCAATTTGTTTTGAATAACTTAATTCTTTAAGCTGTATCATTCTTTCTGCTTGATCATCAGGACATTCTTCTCTCAGCACAGATTCCCATAGATCTTCTATTAAAAGACGATTTTTATCAAGTGGATCATTGTTACTTATCAGATCCACATTGTTATTTTTTATCTGTCGAAAAGATTCCATATAATCATTATGTCACAAGTAAAAATGTTCAGATCAAATGTTTATTTAAATAATCAAACATTATTGGCCTCACTCCTTATCATATCTTCGATAGAAATTTTCATTATTTGCTCAATAGAAAAACCTTTTTCATATTGATTTATCCATTTCATAGATTGATTACCCTCTTCAAGGACTTTATAAATAGGATCTAAGAGATGTTTCATACCAAAATTTTCTGCTGTGGATGACAAATCTGATAATAAGTTTTGAATCCATTCTCTACAAATAACTTTTTTACCATCTTGCCAGTTAATTAATTCTGAATTCAGACTATTTTTAGCAGCATTAGTTTCATTTTGATCACATATTTCTGATAATTTATCAATAGAAAAAAAACTGGCATTCAAAGGATCTAAGCTATCAATATTTTCAAAAAGATGTTGAATCCTTAGTTCTATCATGGCTGTTATCCCTAAAAGCAAGTTAATATCATAAACAAAATCACAAATTCTTAATTCCAGACGATCAAGAATTAAAGGTCTTTGGGGACCATTTGGTCGGATTGAAGACCAAAAATGCCTAATATTTTGCATATTATTATTGGCTATATTTTCCTCGATCCAATCGATATAGGAATTATGATTTACAAAAAAAGGCACTTTACTTGGTGTTTTAGGAAACTGTATCCATCTCTGAGAGTGATTCTCCGTAATTTTATTATTTAAAAAAGGTGAACTAGCACTTAGAGATAGATATAAAGCAGCCTCAGATCTTGTTAGTCTAATAGCTGCAAAAAGCTTTTCTAAATCATCTATTCCTAAGTTTATATGTACGCTGGAAGTTGCAATTGAGGTTCCATAATTATCTTGTATAAATTGATGATAAGCATTATCAATATCAGATCTTTGAAATTGAATATCGTGTTTAAAACAAAGAGTGGATGAAGGAATGATTGTTAACTCTTTTTTGTTTAGCCACCGTCTCAACTTTTGTCTAGGAATTAATAATTTCTCATATAAAGAGTTGTAGTCTTTTTCTGGTGTTGTTATGTATTCAACGTTTCTGTTATCTGGCTCTTTTACAAAATCAGGAAATGTTTTCTCAATTTCAGCCGAAACACCAATATGAGAAGTTAAAGAACCTGTGAAAAGTTCCACCTCAAAACCCTTATAAAGATTATTTTGACTCATTTATTTATCCAAACAGGCTAATGCTTTTAGTATCCCCTTCGCTTTATTTATTGTCTCTTGATATTCATTTTCAGGAAAAGAATCAGCAACTATTCCAGCTCCTGCTTGCACTGAAACATTATATTTACCATCTTTTAAGGGTTTAACTATCATAGTCCTTATCGTAATTGCTGTATTTAATGCACCATTAATATCAATAGATCCGTAAACACCAGCATAAGGTCCTCTAGCATCTTTTTCAAAGTGGTTAATTAATTGCATAGCTCTTATTTTTGGTGCACCAGTCACTGTCCCTGCGGGAAAAGATGCTTTGAGCAAATCCCATACATCAGCATTGTTTTTTAAGATTCCCTCAACTTCACTAACTATATGCATAACATGTGAATATTTCTCAATAACCATTAAATCCTTAACCCTTACGGTACCAATTTCACAAACTCTTCCAAGATCATTTCTTCCAAGATCAATAAGCATTACATGCTCAGCTATCTCTTTTGGATCTTTTAATAAATCCTTTTCTAATTCCAAGTCTTGTTGATTATCAATACCTCTTGGTCTTGTGCCAGCTATTGGTCTTAAGCTTGCAACAATCTGACTATTTTTATTTTTTTTGGCTTTAACCATTACTTCAGGACTTGAACCTATTAAGTACCATGAGCCAAAATCAAAAAATGACATGTATGGAGATGGATTAACCATCCTCAAACTTCTATATAAATTAAAGGGATCATTATTGACTTGAGTTTGGAATCTTTGACTTATAACTATTTGGAAGATATCTCCCTTTTTTATGTATTCTTTTGCAGAGAGAACTGCACCCTCAAAATCTTTTTTCTTCCAATTACTTTCTAGATCTAAATTCAGATTCTCATTTTCATTCCAATTTAAAAACTCATCTTCTTTTAGAGGAACTCTCATTAAATTTCTAGTTTTCTGAATTTTAGAAATTGAGTATAGATACAACTCTTCAATCGAAGACTCTTTTGAAGAAGTGGTATCTGCATAAACCACTGCAGTAATACATCTTTTTATTTGATCAAAAACAACTAATTGATCAAAAAACATCCATGAACCATAAGGGATATTATTGTCTGATATTGCATTTATTGGAACGCTTGGTTCTATCCGATTTATTAATTCATAACCCCAAGAGCCATATAACTGTCCAATTGATGGTAAGTCATCAAGCACGGTTGACTTATATTCCTTTGTCCAACTTTTTAAGATATCAAAAGGATCACCTCTATGAGTTTCCGTTTTGCCATTATTCCAAGTTTTAACTATTTCTTCTCCATAACAAACGGCTTCCCAAAGAGGTCTAGTAGCAACAATACTCCACCTACCCAAACTTTCCCCACCTTCAACAGATTCAAGAAAAACACCATGGGAATCTTTTGAGGATAATTTTAACCAAGTCGACAATGGAGTCTCTAAGTCTGCTGGCCAAGTTTGAATGATAGGTATAAAATTTTTACCTTCTTTATAAGCCTTTAAAAAACTATCTTTTTGTGAGCTGATCATATTAGTAATGTCAACCCAAATTATAATTATTTTCTTCTTTTATATCAACTTTATGGAAGTTAATCAAAAGTATTCTTAGTTGTAAATTTCAAACCAGCTGGATTTGGATTCTCACCTATTCTTCTTGGATTATGTCCTACTTTCTCTCTGCCTTCATTTACTTTTTCAGAGAAAACACCATCTTTTGGGTGTAAAAATTCAATATCCCCTCCTGGGAAAATTCGGTAGATTTTAAAATCTTCAATTCTTGGTTTGAAAGCTCTTAATTGTGTCCCTAATGCAAGGCATTGTTCTTTTCTTGCAAAGTACATTAGATTATCACCTTCATGCATAATAGCAGCTCCACCGGTTGGCAATTCAAAGGCTTGTTCCTTGGAACTTTTCCATACAATTGCATATTTTTCTTCGGTTTCTGCTGAGTTTAATAAACCCCCAGTACTTCCTATATGCTTTGGAAATTGACCAACTAAAGTTTCAGTCATCCTTGATTTTGAGTTATTTCTTATAAGAAATTAGCATTCATATTTTGCAAAATTATAAATTTAAAAGAAATTTTCTACATTATTTAATATATGGAAACCTTTTTCTCATTTTATTTTGAATCTGAAATCGGAAAAAATACTGTTAAACCTGTATCACGCCTTTGTGTGACACGCCCTCCCAAGCTGGCCAACAACTTTTGAGTAGCATTTTGACTAAGTTGTAAACTACCTGTTTGAGGGTTCCAATTTAAAACAGGACCAATATCAGAACCGTTATCTTTTTTTGGAATTTCTTTTTGATTACTTTCTAATTTTTGTACTTTTAATTGAAGTTTAAGTTTTTGACCAGCTGGTCTTAATTCTAAAATTAATGTACTACCTTCTTTTAATCCTCTAGTATTTTTATTAATTAAACCACTTAACATTAATTCCAATTTTTCAGAATCACTCAAAATTTGCGGAAGTTGACTGGGTATATCAATCTTTAAAGAAATCCCACGTCGATTTAATTGATCATTCCATGAAGGAGCAAGCTTTTTAAAAATTTCGGCTAAATTAATTTTCGCCAAGTTATTCAAGGATGGTACTTCATTACTAACTAATTCTGCTGCATTAAAGATTAAACCAAACCTATCAATTTGTTCATTACATTCATTATCTATTTGAATCAAACGATTTCTTATTGATTCATCCATTCTATATTTTTTTAAAGTAGAACTAATTAGGGTTTTTATAGTTGCTAAAGGAGTTCTTACTTCATGAGAAATTGCACGTAATAATTTTGCTTCAGTTATCTGCACATTTTTTTCATCATTTTTCACAAAATTCTGTATATTGTGACTTGGCGTATTATTTGCTAATTTTGCCGATAATATTGGCCAAAATAATTTTTCAAATTGATGGTTAATATTAAGATTTCCTAAATTATTTATTGCATTACGAAATTTTACTCCCTCCTCATAATTTTCTTGATTTAATTTTGCATGCATTAATTCAATTGAAAGTTTTAGGCTTTCTTCATCACACTTCATTAATAGAATTTTTTTATCTTTTTCTCCTACAATTGATAATACGCATTGAAAATTTGGGGTGATTATCATCAAAAAAGGTTCATAGCCATCTTCCTGACAAAGATTTAAGACTTTATAATTGCTAACTAAATCGAAATCTTTTTTTATCTTTTCTGAATTATTGACTGGTAAAAAACCTGCATTCTCATTTTGAAAATATGAAAACCCCTCAGGAGACCAAAGCCATCCATTAAGTTGATTTAAAAATTTTTTATCATTAAAAGCTGGCAAAGGAGAGGCGATCCAGATCCCCCCCTGTTTATAATTTTGAGATAAAAAATCTTTTTGAATAACTTCTAAAGAAGCCCACCACATTCTTCTGGATGTATCATCATCAACATATATGGTTTGAACTCCCTTCATTAAAAGCTCTTGAATTTTTTTTATAGTTATTAGTGATTTCATCAACTTCTTAGTGATCTAGAACGTTTCAATATAGATAAAACGAATCCAATAGATATAAAATTAGTCACCAATGACGTTCGACCATAGCTCATAAAAGGAAGGGGAATCCCAGTAACTGGCCCTAATCCAATAGTCATGAATAAGTTAATAATTATTTGAAATATAAATATTGAGGCTATTCCAATAACAATTAAAGATTCAAAGTTAGTCCTAGCAATTGATGCAGTATTAATAAGTTTTTTTATCAAAAAAAAGAACAAAAATAAAACTGTAGTGCAACCCACAAAGCCTAATTCTTCCCCTAAAGCACTAAATATAAAATCAGTATGTTGTTCAGGTATAAATTGCAAATTAGTCAGTTTACCTTGTAGCAAACCAGTCCCAAATAATCCTCCTGAACCAATTGCAATTTGACTCTGTATCAAATGATATCCGCCACCTAATGGATCTCTATTTGGATCTAAAAATAAAACTAATCTATCTTTTTGATATTCTTTTAAACCATATTGCCACAAGATTGGTGTCAATTTTGCCACTATTAAATGGAACGAAATAGCGATAGCAGAAAAAATAATTTTCTTTTTTGAAGATCTATAAGCAAGATATCCTATAACTGGAATCCAGAAAATAAGAATAGTTGGTAAGGTTAGATAAAATATAGATGTGATAATACAAAACACTAATATCAAAATCCACTCTATTGGCATTTGCGACCAATAGAACATCACACTTGTCAAAACAAGTAAAACTAAAGAGGTGCCTAAGTCCGGTTGAAAGAAAATTAATAACCAAGGAATAACTACTAATAATAAGGGCAATACTAAATCTCTTATTGTTAAGATTATTTTTTTGTCGAGTACTAAAGCAAGCGTTAATACAGTACTAAGTTTAGCTACTTCTGAAGGCTGAAAAGAAAAAATGCCCAAGTTTAACCATCTTTGGGCTCCAGAAACTGAAATCCCAAAAAAATAAATTAGTAATAAGGATATTAAAGTACACAAATAAAATGGAACCACATACTTTCTAATTCTCTCTAAGGGTATATAAGAAATAAAAAATCCTAAAAAATAACCTAAAAAACCAGTTAGGATATGACTTAAATAATTCGATACTAAAAAATCACCCTGAATACTTTTTATTAAAAAACCGGAAATAATGACTAAAAAAAGAGGAATAAGAAGTAGTGGAGAGAGTAAAAAACCTCTATTAAAGTTGTCTTTTTTTTGTAAAAATCCTCTGTTATTTAATAAGGAAATTCTTTTAAACATCAATTAAATATTGACAAATTGATTCTTAATTAATTGAGCTAAATTACCAAATACAACAGAACTTTCTGTATGGGGCTGACTTACTGAGATTGGTATACCTTTATTACTATCATCAACGAGAGGGATTTCAATAGGAATTTGAGCTAATAATGGTAAGTCATTTTCATTAGCTAATGTTCGTCCACCACCTTTACCAAAAATTTCATATTTTTTGCCTGGCATATCTGGCGGAATAAATACTGACATATTTTCTACGATTCCCAGTAAAGGTACTCCGAGTTGTTTAAACATTGCTAATCCTCTCCTTGCATCTTGCAAAGATACCTGTTGAGGAGTAGTGACAACTATAGCTCCAGAAATAGGCACAGATTGAGAAAGAGATATTTGAGCATCTCCTGTTCCTGGAGGCAAGTCAATAACCAAAAAATCAAGATTCTTCCATTCAACTTGGTATAAAAATTGTCGGATAATACTATTAAGCATTGGTCCTCTCCATATAACTGGCTGACCTTCTTCTATGAGGAAACCCATTGATACCAAAGAAATTCCATATTTATTTATTGGTATTAACCTTTGATCACTGCCACTACCTTCCGTAACCTTTGGATTCTGTTCGGCAACTCCCATCATTGAGGGAGTATTAGGTCCATAAATATCCGCATCCAGCAAACCAGTTTTTAAGCCTAATTTAGCTAGAGAACAAGCGAGATTAACTGCAATGGTACTTTTTCCAACTCCACCTTTACCACTGCTAACAGCTATGATGTGCCGAATCCCATCAATCTTCTGCAATTCAGGAGCATTACTTTGATTTTGAGATTCTGTTTTGGAAGAATTATTATCTACCTCTATTTGAACATCATCAATATCTTGAAAATCCAGTAGTACTTCTCTAACCTCTTTTACAATTCTATTTCTCTGAGAATTAGCAAACGATGGTAATGATAATGTTACGATTACTCTTGGTATAGTTACTCTTACATTTTTAATCCAAGCTAATTCAATTACATTTTTCTGTGATCCAGCATCTAGAACTTTTTGTAAAGCAAAATTCGCATCTTCTATTGTGGTCATTAAATTTTTAAATATTTTGGCAAGGTAGTCGACTGTTTAAAAGATTAAGAACTATGTCGAACTATCAAATAATAGGCAATAGGGACCCCCTAAGAGAAATTATAAAGAGAAACTTATAATTAACCAAAAAAAATTTTTTCTTCAAGATTTACTAAATACATGTTGAAAGAACCTCCTAAAAACTCGAGAGAAAAAACTAAAAATCTCTTATTAACTCTACAAGACAAAATTTGTTCAGGGCTTGAAAATATAGATGGCAAAGGGAAATTTACAGAAGAATCCTGGCTAAGAGACGAAGGTGGCGGAGGAAAATCAAGAGTATTGAAAAATGGTTCTATTTTTGAACAAGCAGGAGTAAATTTCTCGGAAGTACAGGGAAAAGAATTACCTCAATCTATAATCTCTCAAAGACCCGAAGCAAAAGGTCATGAATGGTTTGCTACGGGAACTTCTATGGTGTTGCATCCTAAGAATCCCTTTATTCCTACAGTTCATCTGAATTATCGATATTTCGAAGCTGGTCCTGTTTGGTGGTTTGGGGGAGGTGCAGACTTAACCCCTTTTTATCCTTATCTTTCTGATGTAAGGAATTTTCATAACGAACATAAAAAAGCTTGTGAGAATGTTAGTAAAGATTTGCATAAAGTTTTCAAACCATGGTGTGATGAATATTTCTTCTTGAAGCATAGAAATGAATCTAGAGGCATAGGAGGTATTTTTTATGATTATCAAGATGGTTCAGGCAATATTTATAAAGGAAATAATCACAATGGAGAGGCATCAAAATCTTCACAAAATATTGGCAGATCTAATTTAAATTGGGATAATTTATTTTCTTTAGCCGAAAATTGTGGGCAAGCATTCCTCCCTTCATATTTGCCCATTATTGAAAAAAGAGCTTCTCAAACATATTCATCGAAGGAAAGAGAATTTCAGCTATATCGAAGAGGTAGATATGTCGAATTCAATTTAGTTTGGGATAGAGGGACGATTTTTGGACTACAAACAAATGGTAGAACTGAATCTATATTAATGTCCTTGCCGCCTTTAGCTAGATGGGAATACGGATATAAAGCTAAAAAGGGTTCTCGAGAGGAATTTCTCACTTCAATTTTTACAAAACCCCAAGATTGGTTAAATGATAAAGAGTTAGAGAAATTCTGTATAGAGAATAATATTTTTGATTAAAAATTATCTAATAAAATTTTAAAGTATCTTAAATAGGTGTTTTAAATAAGGAACCATCACTTTTCAATTGAAGTTTTTCTCCAAGTTCATTTTCTAAAGAGATTAATTCATCCCTATGTGCTCTTAGTCTCATGAAAGTTGAATCATTTTCATTTTCGTTGATCAACCTTAATTCAAATTTCTCCTCTCTTGCTGATTTTTTAAAATAAACAATTCCAGACAAAGGTCCACCAATTAATCCCAAAAGAATAGGCCACCAACCCAATTCAGGATATATTTGAATAATTACTAATCCCAAAGCACAAGAACCAAAACCGCCAAGAAAACCTAAAAAAATTGCTAAAAATTTACTAGAAACAACTTGACCCTTGAATATTAAAATTCTTTGTTCAAAATCTCCTCCTGTTTGCTTCCATCCCCTCAAGTTAAGCCATTCACATAAACTATTTAAAACTTTAATAGGCTGCTGAGAAGATGAGATCTCAACGATAGTTGTTCTATCTTTACTGGAAGCCCTAAGAAAAAAAAATAAACCTATGGCCAAGAGAATTGTCAGCAATAATGTTGAATTTAAGGAATATGACATTAAATAATTTTTTCTAGTAACTCGAGAATAAAAATTAAATTTACATCATATTATAATTTTTTAGAATTATTCTGTAAAATACTTCTATAAGATAAAAATTCTTAATTAAATAAAATCTTAAGTAATATTCTAAATCTTAAATTTCCTTAAAACTTATTAAAAATGACTATTGAAAGTAAAAATATTGATCTTCTTTATAACGATTTAACAGTAGATTTATACAATCTTTATAAAAAATCATCCTACCTAGCTATTGATACTGAAGCAATGGGTTTAATCCATGGAAGAGATAGACTCTGTTTAGTACAAATATGCAATGAATTTAAAAGAACATGCTGTATAAAAATCGAACGTAATACATCTTCTTCATCTCATTTAAAAAAACTTCTTGAAGATGACAAAATTACTAAAATATTTCACTATGCGAGATTTGATGTAGCAGCTCTAAAATGCAATCTTGAAATTAATACAAAAAATATTTTTTGTACAAAGATTGCTAGTAAGTTGGCAAGAACTTATACAAATAAACACGGTTTAAAGGATTTAATTAATGAATTGTTAGGTATAGATCTGGACAAAAGCTCGCAAAGTAGTGATTGGGGTAGCAACGAAGATTTAACAAAAGATCAATTAGATTATGCATCAAATGATGTTAGATATTTAATTGAAGCTATGCATAAATTAAAAGTTATCTTAGAAAGAGAGAATAGATATGAATTAGCTCAAAAATGTTTCGAAACAGTTTCTGTACATGCTGATTTAGACATACTAAAATTCTCAAATATATTTGAACATTAATAATCAATCTTCAGTTAAAAAATTATCTTCACCATCAAGAGTTTCCATAAGCTTATCAAGTATTCTTGAAGAACTTAATTTATCTCCATCATTTTTTTCACAAATTTTTAAAACATTTTGCGCAACTTGTATTTTTTCTTGAATAGTTTTCGAGCCTTCTTTTGCGATTTGAATTTCTACTTTCTTTTTAGCAGAAGATAAGCTTATACTCATAAGTTTTGCAATCTCTGCACAAATTTTTAGATATTGTCGATCATTTATTGGATACATAAAAGAATTAATAATTAATAAGCTTGTGCCATTTACTAAGATAACAAATAAAGGTTTATGGCATCTACGATTTTCTTACTTGCTCCGGATTCCCCCATTCTTTTTTTGCCTATTTTTGCTTGTTCTAACCTTTCAACTTTTTCTTTCAAAAGTAAACTTAAACGTTTTAAAAGAATTTTTTTGTTATTGCAAACTAAAACACTACCGCCCAATAATCTTGATTGCCTTTTTGCAAATGATTTTGTAAATTGTGGCCCAGGTCCCGGTAGAGAGAGAGATGGAATTCCAAGGCCAGCAATTTGCTCTGTAGCAGTTCCTGCATTAGATAAGCCAACTTCTGCCATATTGGCCCATGAATTGAATGTACCTTTTCCAATCACTACATATTGATCTTTCTTTTTCCATACTGAATCTTCGTTAATTAGAAATTTAACTTTGCTCTGTTTTATAAAACCATATTTATTTAAATAATTTTGAATTTGAATCACATTTGCATTAATACTCAAAGGCAAAAGAATAACCAAATCCTTTGATATATGAAAATCTTGCAAACAATTTAGAAAATTATCAAGATTTTTAAGAGCTTCTGGATATCTACTTCCAACTAATAAAATAATCCTTTTAAAAGAAATAATATTTGATATTTTGTCGTTTGTTGCATTAACAAAATCCATCATTGGATTACCCAAATATTTTGCATCAATATTTTTTTTATTCAAATTATTAGCTGTAATTTTATCTCTCATAATTAAATTTTTACATCTTGGAGATTTCATTAAAAACATTTCCCATGGATCCCATTCAGAACCTTTCAACTTATGATAAAAATCGCTTAAATCCCAACCTGGCCCACTACTCCAAGTATGATCACTTTTGGGAGTTCCAATGAAACTAAATTCGCATTCTGAACTCCAAGCGTAGACTAATGGCAAGAAATCGCCTACTGCGATAATTTTGCAGTTATGTTTTGACTTCTGTTTTACAAGTAGAAAATTTCTTAAATTATCGATTAAAAATCCTGCAAACAAATCAAGCACAAATCCCTTAAGACTTTGATTACTAAAACCTCCACTAGGGAGCTCTTTTAAAAATCCTATTTTACGAAAATTCTTTGATTTTATGGAATTAAATACATCTCCTTTTCCTACTAAAGGCAAAACTTCAATATTTTTATTTTTTATTTTTTTTAGTAATCTTTTTATTATCTCCGATGCGATTACATCTTCTCCATGACCATTGCATATAAATAATAGAGAATGAGACACCTTACTGTTAAGATCATAAAAAGACTCAATCGAATCTTTTTCGGCGGCATGGCCAAGTGGTAAGGCAGAGGATTGCAAATCCTTTATCCCCAGTTCGAATCTGGGTGCCGCCTTATTTAATTTTTTTACATATTTAATTATGAAATTTTCTAAAAACTTCAATTTGAAATAAAAGGTATAAAGTTTCAATTACTTATTGATATATAGAAAAATGATCTCTTCTTTATTTATTGATTAATAATACCCGATATCTATTAATAAATAAAATTTAATTAATTTATTAATTATTTTCATCAGATTATTTATATAAAAATTTAAATTTTTTTAGTAATCATTATCTGCTACACACATTCCTAAACATCTTATACCATTTGAAGCAGTCCTTTTGCAATGATTACATAAAATGGGATCTTTCTCTGATATAAGGTTAATTTTTGAATTATTTTGGTTTTTAAAGCTTATTAACTCTTGTGTTGAATCAAATAGAGTCATTCTTAGAATCATCACTTGAGTCGATACTAACAACAAGTGAAGCATTAGTGTTGGAAGAGGGTATATCCATAATTTTTACAGTTTCTTTAGGCTCATCAATTACTTGATTTTCTTCAGCACTCTCATCAACTGCACAAACTTCAAGAGCCTCTCGAAGAAGTGAATCAAAAGTTGCTCCAGGCAATCTATGTCTAGCAACCTCAAGAAAAGTTCTCGGTAACGATTCAGATGCAGCATCTCGTAAAGCAGGATTATTCTTTCTATGTTCTTGTTCTTCTTCAATTGATTTAATAAACCTCAGTGTGACGTCTCTTTTAGTAGAAGCTTTTATCAGCGTATCGTTTTCCGGATTACTAACGTTAGGTTCATTTTCAAGATCACTAAGTCTTTTTTCCAAACTATTCAAAACTTCATTAGCTTCTTTACTAATATGCGCTAATTGACCATCAGACAAATTAGGTAAATCAGCAACAAAAACTTTCCCATGATCTCTTAGTGTCAAGAAAGTTGGTCTTGGGCCTTGAGCCTGTCTTCCATTTGATTCAGAATTATTACCTATTGGTCTTTTTGGAGGTGTAGGGCCAGCTGAACTACGTCTACGTGTAATTCTTTGATTATTTGCAAAGGGCATTGAATAAAAGTTAAATCTTAATACTTAAACTTCCGATATAATTCGGCGGTAATTTTATTATATTACACCTAACTTTTTCATTTGGGTATAAAAAATAATTTTTTAAAACTCGTTTAAAAAAGATAAAAGAACTTAAGTTAAAATTTCTGGCAAAAATTTACTATTTGTTAAATTATTTTTTCGAACTATCTTTCCAATTTCCCAACTTTCTATATCATAATCCTTGCAGATACTTAATATCGCGTTCTTAAATTTTTTATCAATAATTAAACAAAATCCAACTCCAAGATTGAAAGTATTCCATAAATCTTTTTCAGGAACAGATCCTTTGTCTTTAAGGAATTTAAATAAAATAGGTATTTCCCAAGAACTGGTATTGATATAAGGAATAAAATCAGAAGGTATACATCTTGGTAAATTTTCTGGAATTCCTCCTCCAGTTATATGAGACATTGCTTTAATTTCTATATTTTCAGATAAAATTTGGTTAATCACATTATTGTAAATTTTTGTAGGTTTTAATAACTCATCATAAAAACTTAAGTGAGAAACTTTTTCAAATTCCTTTTCTATTTGATTATTGTTTTGGATAATTTTTCTTACTAAACTAAAGCCATTACTATGAACTCCATTACTTTTTAAAGCAATTATTAAGTCATTTTCAGAGACTTTTTTACCATTAATAAGCTTATCCTCATCGACAATTCCAACACAAAATCCTGCAAGATCATACTTATTTTTTGAATAAAATCCTGGCATTTCAGCAGTTTCACCGCCGAGTAATGAACAGTTATTTTCTCCACAGCCATGTGAAATTCCCTGAACAACCCTCAATAATTGTTTCTTATCAAGCTTACCAGTAGCAATATAATCCAGAAAAAATAAAGGTTTTGCACCACTAGTAATGATATCGTTCATGCACATAGCAACTAAATCAATACCAACCTCAAAGTGAAAGTTTTTACTTTGAGCTAATTCTAATTTTGTTCCAACACCATCAGTTCCTGAAACAAGAACTGGTTTTTTAAAACTGTCGATAGGTATTCTAAACAAGCCTCCAAACCCGCCAATACCCTCAATCACATTAGATGTATGAGTTCCTTCAACTGCCTGTTTAATTTCGGAAACAAATTCTCGTCCAGCTTCTATATCAACACCTGATGTTTTGTAATCCATGAAATAAAAATGATAGACTCTCCCTATATAGATATTCCTCCTAAGATTGCTTTTGTCCAGTAATTATTTATCAAATAGATTTATTTTTTAAAAACAAAGTGAAGAAAGTAATAATAAGGAAAACTGAAGAAATAGAAAATTGGAGGAGAAATATAAATAGTGAAATTAACTTTATTCCAACAATGGGTAATCTTCATAATGGACATATAAAATTAATATCAACGGCAAGAAATGAAAATTCTAATGTTAATTTAGTAAGTATTTTTATTAATCCACTTCAATTCGATAACAAGTTAGACTTAGAAAATTACCCTAAAACAATTGATAATGATATAAAAATCTCCTTTTCAAATGGCGCGGATGCCATCTTCATCCCAAGTAATGAAGATATATATCCACCAAATAATAAAAATATTAAATTCCTAAAAGCGCCAAGAGAATTATCTTCGGCATTATGTGGATTAAAACGAATTGGACATTTTGATGGCGTTTGTACAGTAGTTTATAGATTACTTAATCTCATCAAGCCTACAAATCTTTACTTAGGAGAAAAAGATTGGCAACAACTTTTAATTTTAAAAAATCTTGTCCTAAAAGAGAAATTAAATGTTGCTATTAAATCTATTCCTACACAACGAGATTTTGATGGAATTCCTTTAAGTTCACGTAATGTACATTTATCAAAAAATGAAAGGAAATTGATTAGGTTTTTTTCAAGTGAGTTATTAGAAGCAAAAAAAATTTTTCAACAAGAAAAAAATGTCAATTTAAACGAAATTATTAAAAAGTTATCAGCAAAAAAAATTTCAATCGAATATTTAGAACACTTGCACCCTCATACCCTCCAAAAAGCGAGACTTGAGGATAATATTTCGTTACTGGCTGGTGCGATAAGATGTGGAGAGACAAGATTAATTGATCACGTTTTCCTAATGAAAAGAAGGCCGATTATTGCAATTGATGGTCCTGCAGGGTCAGGTAAAAGTACTGTAACAAAGTTAATAGCGAAGAAACTTAAACTTCTATATTTAGATACTGGCGCAATGTATAGGGCATTGAGTTGGCTTATACTTAAAGAAAATATTGATTATAAAAAAGAAAAAAAATTACTGAATATTTTTAAAGATATATCTATTGTTTTCAAGTCAAATACAAATTCACATCAGGATGTTTATGTTAATAACTACTGTGTTACTGAAGAAATTAGGTCGCAAAAGATAAGTTCCATAGTTTCTAAAATTTCCTCAATAAAAGAAGTAAGAAAATTCTTAGTAGAAGAACAAAGAAAAATTGGAGAATCTGGCGGACTTGTAGCTGAGGGAAGAGATATAGGAACTACTGTTTTTCCTCATGCAGAACTTAAAATATTTTTGACTGCTAGCATTGATGAAAGAGCAAAAAGAAGAAAATTTGATAAAAATAGTAAAGACTTACAAGAAATAGACCTTAGTACATTAAAAGAGCTTATAAAGAAACGAGATTTTGAAGATTCCAATAGGGAAATTTCACCTCTAGTAAAAGCGGATGACGCAATAGAAATTATTACGGATGGAAACACAATTAATGAGGTGGTGGATAAAATTATTGATCTTTATAATGACAAGATTCCTAAAGAGACTGAGATCAAATAAATTCAAGAAATACTTTCCAAAAAACCTTTTACAGAGTCTTCTAATATATCAAGAACATAATCGAAGCCCTCATCACCTCCAAAATATGGGTCAGGAACTTCTTGCTCATTAAAAACTGTTCTAAAATCTTGTATTTTTTTAATTGATGCAAAACCAGCTGAAGCTGTTCTATTTTTAAGATCTTGAATATTTCTAAAATTTGAATCGTCCATAGCAATAATATAGTTAAATTCGTCAAAATCTTTGTTGGTTATTTGACGAGCCCTGCTTAAGATATTTATATCTCTTCTTTCTGCCGCAATTCTCATCCTAGAGTCAGCTTTTTTTCCAATATGCCAACTCCCAGTTCCAGCAGAATCTACAATAAAGCCATCGGTTAAGCCCTTCTTTTCAATTAGACTTATAAAGATAGCTTCTGCTGCAGGAGACCTACAAATATTTCCCAAACATACAAAAAGAACAGAAATTTTTTTCATATGATTTCAAATTTCATAAATTATAAGACTTTTAAGTAGTAAATAAAACTTCTTTAATTAAAGATTCAGTAAATTCTTTACCAAATAAACTCGACAACATTGGCCTCGCTGGATCGTTATCTCTTCTATAATTCAAATAATTATTTTGACCGTTTATTAATTCTTTTTGCAGTTCAATATTGACTTCTTTGCTTTCGAAAAGAATTTCCAAATACAAATCAAGATATTCCTTAAATGAGATATAAAGCTGATTAGCAATCAAAAAATCACTACTTTCTTCTTTGGGTAATTTTGACCATATTGCTCCTGGAGAAAAAAATCTAGCTACATCCGCAGACATTTCTTCAGCTAATGGGAGTGATGAATGACAATGATTTTTGAGTTTGATAAGTTTTTCTAATAACTGATTATTGTATTGATTTTGTATTTTTAATGAGGGCTGAAAATCTAACACTAATAAATAACTATTAGGTAGAGAAACAAAATCTACTCCAAAAAATGGGACGTTATAAATAGTATTAGGAATAATTAAAAAATTTAAAACAGAATAATTTGGACTATTTATACACACTGCTCTTGCGAATTGAATTCTTTTTTTATGCGTTACACCCCAAGTAGAGAGATTCACATTTTTTTTTGATTTTTTTGAACCATATGTTGAATCTTTATAAGAATATTCCGAGGGTATTATTTTTTCTAAACAGTTATATTTACTTAAATTATTTGTTAAATATTTTAAAAAATTATGCCATCTCCAATCTGGCCTGTAAAAAATAGTATCTTGTATTAACATTCAATAAATAATCTCATTATTTAATGTAAAAAGGAATTTATTGACAAATTTTTTTGTCCATTTTTCTCCAAAAAAAGATTTAAACAATTTATCTGCAGGGTCTTTTTCAAAACTATACTTATCATATTTAATTTGATTAATCTTTATTTCTTCTGCATCTAAGAATTGATTAACAGGGTTCGATTTATGAATGTTCAAATAATTATTTACAAATAAATGAAATATATTTTTTAAATCTCTATCAAGATTTAATTTATTTCCTCTACATATAATTACCCATGGCGAAAAATACTTTTTTGAATCATATATATTCTTCATTTTATTATTATCAAATGCAGAATATTTTTTTTTAATAATACCTAAACTTGAACAATATTTTTCGAGATATTTGCCTTCTTGAATTAAAGGTTGATAATCAAGTATTGCTAATAACTTTTGAGAAGTTCCAAACCATAAAATATCAGCTCCTAAAATAGGCATTTCACAATCAAAATTAGGATATGCAACCGTATTAAACACTTGCAGTTTTTTGCCACCATCTAATCTTGTTATTCGCCACTTTCTATATTCGGGGGATGAAAAAAGCCAATTCTTAATAATATATTTTGAGTCTTCATTATGATATTCTTTAAATTCGCTAGATATTTGTACTTCATGACCATTTAATTCATCAATATTGGTTTTAAGAAAATCAACTAATGAATCAAACATAAATATTAGGTCTCGGTACTTCCTTTCCTGACTTTTTTTGTAATGTAATTGAATACAATCTTTCCTAAAACAGCAATCAAGTTACCTTCAAGCTCCTTAAACATTTTCATATTGTAAGTAAAAGCTTGATTAGCTTCATCAATAATTTGATCAGCAGTCTTTTGATTTATTGGAAGTTTATTCAAAGTAATAGAATATTCTTCCTTGAATTTCTTTTCATCAGCAATTAATTCAAACTCATAAAAATTTAAACCATCATTTCCCTGCAAATTTAATGCTTTTTTTGCGATCCTTTTCAAAATTTGCCCTCCAGATAAATCTCCTATATAGCGAGTGTAGTGGTGACCAACTAATAGCTCTGGTGAATTTTTTGCGACCTCTCGGATTCTTTCAACATATTCTTTTGCTGAGTGAGAAATATTAATTTCATTCTTCCAGTTTTCACCAAAATAAAATTTAAGATCATTAACAAGAGTTTCTTTCCTGTATAACGATTTAAAACCTATAGGTTTTATTACGGGATGTTCCTCATTGACCAGTCTTTCAATTTCTTCTTCCATAGCTTCATAAACAAAATATAAATCACTAATTAATTTTCTATAAGATTTTTTTTCAACAACTCCTTTTAAAAAACAAGCCACAAAGCCAGTATTTTCTGCCATAGTATGGGATTTTTTTGTCCCTTCTCTTAATTGTCCTGCAAGAGCAACTGCCATCTATTTTGAATTATTTTTGTAAGTGTATTTAATCTACAAGGAAAATACATAAAACAGCTAATTTTTGTTACCTGCAGATGTTGTAGAGAATAACTTATAAAGTTCTTTACAAACCAAAAAAAGGTTATCTTTTTGTTCCTTTTGCGGTAAATGAGTACCAGTCATTTCCCAATCACCGATGGTAGCCACTCTCCATCTCTCGGAGGGAACAATCATACCTCTCATTATTATTCCCAACAATTTCGGAACTCTACCATTATTATCATTTTCAATTCTTAATTGTAAGAGTATAGCTCTACATTCAATAAGAGGGCTCCAACCAGGGAAATGAAACGCAAAATCAATAGTATCTTGCATAGATTCATTATTTGAATTGTCCCAGGGACTAAAGTTTACGCTTGCATCTGGAAAATATTTCCGAAACAAAGCTGCAGTGGAAGCAATTTTATTCGCTATTTCAACATTACTTACATTTGAACTCGCATTCATAAAGTAATTGAGTACTTTTTTGAAAATGACATAATTTTCTTTAACTTGCTTATTAACTACTTTTTCTTTTAATAAAGATGTTGAAATGCTGATCAACAAACTATTCTCTATTCACATTTGAATAATAAATTTCTAGGTTTTAAAGAAAATAACTCATCGCAAATTACAATACGAGGAACTTCAATGAGTTATATTTTATTAATTAAATGCTATGACAAAATTTGAAAAATTAACTTTACCTAATGAAGGCGAGATAATAACTTTTAACCAAGGCAAACCTAATGTTCCTAATAATCCAATTGTCCCATTTATTAGGGGTGATGGTACTGGAGTTGATATTTGGCCTGCAACTCAAATCGTTCTTGATTCAGCGATTAAAAAAAGCTATGGAGATAAAAGAAAAATACATTGGTTTAAAGTCTATGCAGGCGATGAAGCTTGTGAACTTTATGGAACATATAACTATCTGCCTCAAGATACTATTGAAGCAATCAAACACTTTGGTGTAGCCATCAAAGGGCCTTTAACGACTCCCATTGGTGGAGGTATTAGATCTCTTAATGTTGCATTAAGGCAAATCTTTGATTTATATAGTTGTGTTAGACCATGCAAATATTATTCAGGAACTCCAAGCCCCCACAAAAATCCCCAAAATTTAGACGTTATTGTTTATAGAGAAAATACTGAGGATATCTACATGGGTATTGAATGGGAAGCGGAGGATAATAATTGTCTTGAATTAATTAATCACTTAAATAACGTTGTCATACCAAAAAGTAAAAATTTAAAAAATAGATCTATACCAGACGGATCAGGTATTGGAATAAAACCAGTAAGTAAATCTGGTAGCCAAAGGCATATTAGAAAAGCTATTGAACATGCCAAAAGATTATCAGGAGATAAAAGGCATGTAACTCTTGTACACAAAGGGAATATTATGAAATATACAGAAGGTGCATTTAGAGATTGGGGATATGAATTAGCAGTAAATGAATTTAGAGAAGATTGCATTACAGAGAGAGAAAGCTGGATTTTAGATAATATTCAGAAAAATCCAGAAATTACAATTGAAAATAATGCTCGAAAAATTGAACCAGGTTTTGACAAGCTTACAAATAACAAAAAAGCATTCATTTGCGAAGAAATTAAAGAAGTTATTGCATCAATATCAAATTCTCACGGAGATGGAAAATGGAGAGAACTTATTCTTGTTGATGATCGGATAGCTGATAGTATATTTCAACAAATTCAAACTAGACCTCAAGAATATTCAATTCTTGCAACCTTAAATCTCAATGGAGACTATGTTTCTGATGCAGCTGCAGCAATTGTTGGTGGCCTAGGCATGGCTCCTGGTGCAAATATTGGAGATAATGCAGCAATTTTCGAAGCTACGCACGGTACTGCGCCAAAACATGCAGGCTTAAATAAGATTAATCCAGGCTCAGTAATTCTTAGTGGTGTAATGATGCTCGAATATTTTGGTTGGGATGAGGCAGCTAACTTAATTACTAATGGTTTAAGTAAGGCAATTGAGCAAAAAAAAGTCACCTATGATTTAGCACGCTTAATGGAACCAAAAGTAGAACCCTTAACCTGCAGCAGTTTTGCTGAAGAAATTATCTCAAATTTCTAATTTTAAAAATTATTTTTATTTTCAAAAACTTTCCAAATATTAACCAGTGAATCTTTAGTACCAATGTTTCCAGGATGAGTAACAATGGGAAGTTTTTTGCCATTTTTAAGGTTGTAAGTCACCACTGAAATGCCAGTTAAAATCTGTCCTTCAAGATAAACATAATCTGCATTAAGTCCTTTACTAAGAATCAAATTTGTTGTTATTCCACCTTTTGAAATCAAATATCCTATTTCATACTTCAAATCCGCGACTAATTCAGCAATAAAACAAGCAAGTAAATTATAAAAATTAAATAGTTCAGAATAATCTAAAGACATAAATTTTCTTGAAGTAAACAAAACAGGAGTTTTTCCTCTCTCAAAAGAAAATCTAATTTCTTTTAAAAATTTATTTTTAAACAAATTCCTTCTCTTCTGATTATTATCTAATGAAGTAATTTTAAAGAATTCAAAAACATCTAATTCAACTGGGTTGCAATTACTTATCTCTAATAAATTATTTAATTGTATTGTTGAAAGTTCTACATAAGATCCAACAATGATCAGTCCTGGAAGAAAACTCTTTTCTTTATTTCTTATTCTTAAATTAGAGAAAAATATTTCAGTATGAGAGACACTTTTTTTCTCAGAAATTGAACTAATGAAACTTGCTGCAGTTCGAAAAAGGAATTTTTTTTGTTTAATTAATTTTCTAATTACTAAAGAAAATTTTTTTAATTGAGAATAATTCTCTACATCTACAACTACATGTTTATTATTCTTCAAGTTCTTTAGTGTTTTAAAAACAATATTATTTTCTTCATCATTTAGAATTTCGATATCTGATAATAAAAGATTTTGAATATCTTCAAAATTTATTTGCGATTTACTTTGCTGAAATAATAGATTCTTTACATTACTTGTCTCATATCCAAAAATTTTATCTGTTGCAAAAATTGTTTGACTAATAGGAGTTTTATCAACAAAATGAGATCCATTAATTGTGAATCTTTTACCTTCTATGAAAGCTGGAATATGAAAAGTAGCATCAAAAGGACCTAAGCAACTATTTAGAGCAATTGGCTCTAAATAGTTATGTCCTCTAAGAGTAGAGTCTCCTCTACTTATAAAAATAATTTCTTCTTCATAGGCTTGAGAAGTAATTACAGTCTTGAGATTTTTGCAAATTTCCTCTATTGTTAATTTCGCATCATTTTCCGATAGTGACCTTGTATTAGCCAAAATAAAAAATAAATTAGATTTAGATTCAAAACCTTTAGCTAAAGTTGAGCAGTCCCACTTAAGCAGTAATAAGCAATCTTGAACAGTTTGAGAGCCTGTTGGATCATCATCTATAACAACAAATTTCATAAGTATTGCAAAATTACTTAAGAGATTTTATTTGTATTGAGGCATTTAACCTTTTACTATCATTTGAAGGAATCATAATGTTTCTAAATCCATCAACAAAAGAATTTCGGGGACTAGTCCAAGGTTCAAGACATATCATTCTTCTTGGAGGATCACTCCAAATAACGCCTAAATCAAAAGGATATGGATGATTTAAAGTTACCTCTCTTTTAAAAATTTTATCTCGAAAAGAGCTTCTACCGGAAGTATACATAAGTAGATCAACTCCTAAATTAATTTTATTTAATTCATCCAAAGTATTACTTAAAGTATTTCTTACTTGATCCTGACAATTAAGTGGATTATCAACAAACTCTAAATTTTTGAAATCTGAAATTTTAAAATAAGGATGCAAACCAAAATTTATAGGCATAGCAAAGTCTGTTTTGTTATGGATTGTAATTTCAAATTCTAAAGAGTTAATTTTTAAGATAACTTCTATTTTTAGTTCGAAATCGAAAGGATAATATTTTTTGGTTTTTTTAGATTCATTTAAGAATAAACATAAAAATTTTTCATTTTCATTGAAGGAGTATTGCCATTTCAAATCCCTAGCGAAACCATGTTGTGGTAATTGCAAATAACCATTTCCAAATACTGAACTAGAGGTATTGAGATTTCCACAAATTGGAAACAAGATTGGAATGCCTCCCCTAATACTTTTTGTCTTATCCATAAATCTTGTTTCATCGAAATAAAGTATTTCATTACCATCCGAAACCCAATTTGTAATAACACCTCCTCTTTCAGGACAAAATTTAATGTAATTATTTTTATCCAATTGAAAGACAAAAATTCCTTGGTCCTTATTAGATAATTCAAGTTTCACGATTATTACTTAAAGAGAATCAACCCAATCCAAAATATGCTGATTAACTAATTCAGGTATCTCATCATGAGGACAATGTCCTGCTTCAAGAATAATTTCTTTTGTATTCTTTGGTGTAAATTTTTTATATAGATTTCTTTTTTTTGGAGTATTCATCCATGGATCTTTCCCTCCCCAAAGAAGTAATAATGGTGCATTTAGTTTTGCGAATAGCTTATCCAAGGGCAATCCCTGAGGACCTGATGGGTTAAATACACTTCTAAAAACATTAAAAGCTCCGAAATCTAGAGAAGGCTTTCTTATTGACTCAACTAAAAAATCATCAACATTTTTTTTATCAACATAAACTTGATTCAACGTTTTTTTAATATTTTTTGGATTTCTCATATTTTCAAAAATCAAACGTTGAAGAACAATATTTTTCAAAAATATGCCGGCAACTGTTTCAATTGAAGTTTGCAACATATTCTTTTTGATAGTTTTTTCTTCACTAAAATATCCAGCAGCATTAAGTAAGATCACTCCTGCGTTTAGCTCATTTAATTCTGCACAAGCTGCTAATGCGGCATAACCACCTAATGAATTTCCAACAACAATTGTAGGTTTTTTTATTTTCTCTTTTACATAAGCGACAACCTGATCTTTCCATAAAGATCCTGAGTATTCGACGTCTTGAGGCTTAGGACTTTTTCCAAAACCGAGTAAATCCATAGCATGAACTTCGTATTTTGTACTCAAAATAGGAATATTAAATCTCCAATGATCCGTAGAAGCACCGAAACCATGAATTAATAAAATTGCACAATCTTTTGATGTTTGCTCGGGCTTAGCGGAAACTGTATGAATTGGGTAATTTAAAAAATTCCAGTTATTATTAACACTACTATCTATCTGAGCTGACTTTTCCATTCATTGAAATTTATCTTTATTGATTCTAATAAACTTATTTCCTAAAGAAGACCAACAGGATCAGCTGCAACATCATCTGAAATTTTATTGCCATCATTTGGGGGCTTATCTTTTAGAACAATTCTTAAGAGTACAGGTGCAAGAAATGTAGTTCCTATAACCATTAATAAAATAGCTGCTTCAAGAGAAGGAGTTAATAACTTAGCGCTTGTTCCTAGCCCAAGAAAAATTAAACCAACCTCTCCTCTAGGCATCATACCCAAACCTACAACTAATCTATTTGTAGGTTTATCACTTGAAAATACCCATCCAGCTGCAATTTTTCCAATAATCGCAACAACTAATAAAAATCCTGCAACTACAAGAGCTGATCTACTTGTTGGATCAAGTGGATTGATAACTGATAAATCCATTCCCGCTCCAACTAATACAAAGAAAATAGTTGCGAATAAGGATACTAAAGGTAAAACGGATTGCTGAATTGCGTGGTTATTTTTAGAACTACTTAGAATTAATCCAGCTGCAAAAGCACCTAAAGCTGCTTCCAATCCAATGGCTGTTGCCACGAAACAACACAATACAAGTATCACAAAAGAAGCTACTACTACGGCTCCTGGAGCCTTTAATCTATCTAATAACCAATCAAAACCTGGAGCGGCTGTTCTACTTAATGCAATAGCAGCAATAACGAATACTACAGCTGCTGCAACTAATTTAACGATAGGAGCAATTTCTAAAGTGCCTCCGGCAGCAAGGGCTACTACAACTGCCAGAATAACAATTCCTAAGATATCGTCTAACACTGCTGCACCAATAACAATCTGTCCTTCTCTAGTTTTCAAATAACCCAACTCACCAAAAACACTTGCAGTAATTCCTATACTAGTTGCCGTCATAGATGCTCCAGCAAAAACTGCTGGAATTAGATCTACTTGGAAAATAAACATTAATCCAAGAGTTCCAAAGGCAAACGGTAAAATTACACCAGCCATCGCAACAGTGAAAGCCTGAGCTCCAACAGCTACTAATTCCTCCAACTCACTTTCTAAACCTGTTAAAAATAAAAGAGCATATAATCCCAGAGTCGCTACTGCTTGCAGGGACGGAAAACTTTCGAAATAAACATCTGGTACAGCTTCTGGGGGAATTGACGCTAAAGAACTAATAACATTTACAAGTCCTTCATTTAATTCGGTTCCAGCTGAAGGCGGTATCAACAAATGAAATCCTGATGCCCCTATTACAACTCCTGCAAGAAGCTCACCTACTATTGTGGGCAAACTCAGTCTTACTAATACTTCTGCTAATGCTCTTGCAGCTAAAAATATCAATAGAAACCTTATAACTCCTATCAACGTTTCAGCAACTTCTAAATCATGTGCACTTAATTCAGCAAGTAAAGAGTACATTTAAGTGTAAAAAATAAACTACCTAATTGGAAGATAGTTTATTAAGGGCCCAATTTAAGAAATATGTAAGAAAAAAGCAAAAATACTCAACAAGTGTGGATCTGAAGTTACAACAAAGAAATTTTCTTAAAAATGGCTATTGTCTGTTATATGGCTAATCCAATGAATTCCAACGAACCCTTTGATCTGCGCTTGCCTACACCAGGCTGCTATCTAGATCCCGAGAAAGCTGGCATGGATTCAGATGCTGTTTTTCAAGGAATGACAGCCCATCTTTTCTACACTCTTGGAAAGTTAGCAACCTCTGCAAGTCCTCACGATTTGTACATGGCTTTAAGTTATGCAGTTAAAGATAGGCTGATGACAAGATATTTAGCCAGCCAAGAAGTCATAAGAAAAAAACCTCAAAAAACAGTTGCTTACTTATCAGCAGAATTTTTAATAGGCCCTCAATTAAGTAATAATCTTCTTAATCTTGGAATAACTCAAGAGGCAGAAGATGCTTTAAAAAGATTTGGCATTGAATCATTGTCAACAATTCTTGAAGTTGAAGAGGAGCCTGGATTAGGTAATGGTGGACTTGGCAGACTTGCCGCATGTTATATGGAATCATTAGCATCTCTACAAGTTCCAGCAGTCGGTTATGGTATTCGATATGAATTTGGCATATTCAATCAGTTAATAAGAGATGGTTGGCAAGTTGAAGTAACTGACAAATGGTTAAAAGGGGGCTGGCCATGGGAACTTCCACAACCTGATGAATCATGTTTTGTAGGTTTTGGAGGGAGAACTGAAAGTTATAGAGATGATAAAGGGAACTACAGATCAAGATGGATTCCCTCAGAACATGCAATTGGAGTACCTCATGACGTTCCAGTTTTAGGATACAGAGTAAATACATGTGACAGATTAAGATTATGGAGAGCAGATGCAACAGAAAGTTTTGACTTTTATGCATTCAATATTGGTGATTATTATGGTGCAGTCGAAGAAAAAGTTGCATCTGAAACTCTATCAAAAGTTCTATATCCAAATGATGGAACTGACGAAGGCAGAAGATTAAGACTCAAACAACAACACTTTTTTGTAAGTTGTTCTCTTCAAGATATGTTGAGAAGCCTTGAAAAAAGATCAATAGCAATAACAGAATTCCCTAAGCATTGGACAGTTCAACTAAATGATACCCATCCTGCTATTGCAGTTGCAGAATTAATGAGACTTCTTATTGACCAATATCAAATAGGTTGGGATAAAGCTTGGAACATAACAACCTCTTCAGTGGCATATACCAACCATACATTACTTCCAGAAGCTTTAGAAAAATGGGATTTAGGTTTATTTAATGATCTTCTTCCTCGTCATCTAGAAATTATTTATGAAATTAATTGGAGATTTCTACAACAATTAAGACTACGTTATCCAGGTGATGACAAAATCCTTCAAAAACTTTCAATAATTGATGAAGAAGGATCCAAATCAGTTCGGATGGCTCATTTAGCTACAATTGGAGCTCATCACATAAATGGTGTTGCAGCTCTCCACTCAGATCTAATAAAAAGACAACTTTTGCCTGAATTCGCATCTCTGTGGCCTGAAAAATTTACAAATGTAACTAACGGAGTTACTCCACGGAGATGGGTTGCCCTTTCAAATCCATCACTATCGAGCCTTTTAGAAGAAGAAGTGGGTCCGAACTGGATAACCAACATGGAACTTCTTAAGAAGTTAGAAGAAAAAAAAGATGACAACAATTTTTTGCAAAAGTTTGAGGAAACAAAATTAAATGGCAAAAGAAAATTAGCCAGCTTTATTCATTCAAAAACTGGAATACTTGTAGATCCATCAAGTTTATTTGATGTTCAAGTTAAAAGAATTCATCAATATAAAAGGCAACATTTAAACGCACTACAAATTATTGCCCAATATTTAAGAATCAAAAATGGTACAAACAAGTATGAAGTCCCTAGAACAATAATATTCGGAGGTAAAGCTGCACCAGGTTACTTTATGGCAAAGCTGATGATTAGATTCATAAATGGTATTGCTGATGTAGTTAATTCTGATCCAGATATGGATGGTTTATTAAGAGTTGTCTTTCTACCAGACTACAACGTTAAACTTGGTGAAATAGTTTATCCTGCAACTGATCTTTCAGAACAAATCTCAACTGCTGGAAAAGAAGCTTCTGGAACTGGAAATATGAAGTTTGCCATGAATGGAGCTTTAACCATTGGAACCTTAGATGGAGCAAATGTTGAATTAAGAGATCTTGTGAAAAAAGAGAATTTCTTTCTTTTTGGTAAAACTGAAAGCGAAATTATGGACTTAAAAAATAATAACTACTCTCCCAAAACTTTTATTGATCAATGTCAAGAGCTCAAAGAGGTTATACGCCTAATTGAAATTGGTCACTTTAGCAATGGGGATAAAGAATTATTTAAACCTTTATTAAATAGCCTTACAGGACATGACCCATTTTTTGTTATGGCTGACTTTGAAGATTTCTTAAATAAACAAGATGTTGTCAGTGAATGCTGGAATAATAAAAAATCTTGGAACAAAATGGCATTATTAAATACTGCTAGATCAGGATATTTTTCTTCAGATAGATCTATCAGAGAGTACTGCAAATCTATTTGGAAAGTATCTCCAATGCCTGTTAAAATTACTTGCGACGTCGAAGAACTAACTAATTGATATTTTTCTTGTCTGGTGAATCTGGGGTTTGATGAAATAATCTATTCAAAATTAATCTATCCATGTTTAATGGGTCTGGGGCTAATTCATTTGCAATTTCTTTAAATTTTGATTCAATATTGTTTGCAATTTTTGTATCAAATATCCTTTCCATTAAGGCTTCAATTGAATATAAATAGGCATTAACACTTTCCAGTTCATCTAAAGCTTCGGTAATTTCTGTATCAGAAATATGTTTTACTTTTGGACTGTTATCTTCATTTGATTGCCTTTCAGATAATTCTTTCTGCAACTCATCAGTTACCTTAGTACAAAGAGTTCTGAATGATTGAATAGATGCCCAATTCAATTCTTGTTGCTGCTTAAAAGTAGGAAATTCTCTAATCAGACGATCATGCTCTTTGTAAAATCTCTGACAATCAGAGCATTGACATGGTTCTTCAGCCAAAAGAAAAAATAAATCTTTCTATATCATCTCACTATTTGGGCAAAATTGTAGGGCCATCCAACAATTCGTCATTTTCATCAAGTGAATCTGGACTATCTGGCAAAGGTATCTCAATACTAGTCACTAAATTAATAACATCTCTTAGTCTCATAGAATCAGCAAACCATCCCATAGCTTGCTCTGCATCGCCTCTTTTTTCAGCATCATTTGCTTGATCTTCATGAGCTTCTGCTAAAAGAGCAAGCCAGCACAGGCATCTTGCCTGAACTATTGAAAGATCTAAATCATTTGGTTGGGATTTAGAAATACGTTCATGCTCTTGTTGAATTAAGAGCTTTAAACGCATATCATGCAACTTAGCCATAAAAGATTTATTACTAACTATACGCTAGCTAGAGAGTAACAAATTTGCACACATACTACATATAGTTTTTTATTTTACGGGACTGGCGGGAGTCGAACCCACGACCTACGGTTTAGGAAACCGTTGCTCTATCCTGCTGAGCTACAGCCCCAATAGATGATTTTTGGAGTATTAAGCATTATGCTAAATGAAAGCAGGAGAGGTAATCGCAAGAAAGTTTTATTTTGGAAACAAAATAAAACTTTCTTGAGGAAAGTCCGGGCTCCCACATGGTCAGGCTTGCTGGGTAATTCCCAGTGCGGGAAACCGTGAGGATAGTGCCACAGAAACATACCGCCTAATACTTTATGTATGGCAAGGGTGCAAGGGTGTGGTAAGAGCGCACCAGCAACATTGAGAAGTGTTGGCTAGGTAAACCCCGGCTGGGAGCAAGGCTTAGTAGATTTATGACCATTAAACAATCTACTTTTAAGCGCCGCTCGAGACTGTGAAGTAATTCCAGTCCTAGATAGATGATTGCCCATCTTATTAATTAAGATGAACAGAACCCGGCTTATGACCTGCTTTCTAATTGTTGTGATTATTTAAATCAAATGACAAATATAATTGACGCAAAGCGGATTACTCAAATAACTACTTTTTTAAAGTCTTTAAATATTAAATCAGAAAGATTTTCTGAAATAATTAGAACTCAAAATATTTCAATTATTCAAGATATTAATCAAGCATTTATCCACTCTTCGGAGGACAAAATATTAAATTATGAAAAACTAGAATTTTTCGGAGATGCAGTTCTTAGATTAGCGGCTTCTAATTTTATTGAAAAAAAATATCCTCAAATGAGTGTAGGAGAAAGATCAGAGTTAAGAGCACAAATTGTAAGTGATGAATGGTTAACTAAATTAGGGGGAAAAATTGATATAGAAAAATTAATAATTAAAGGACCTGAAGCTCTTGGTGACGAAAATTCAAAAAATACTATTATTGGTGAAGCTACAGAAGCTTTGATCGGTGCTGTTTACAAGTGCTTTAATTCCATTCGGGAAGTAAATCTTTGGTTAGATGATATTTGGGAGGAAGATTCAGAAATATTTTTAAGAGCTCCATATAAATTCAAATCAAAAACAGTATTGCAAGAGTGGTGTCAAAGCAAAGGTTTTGATTTACCAGTCTATAAAATAATTGAAGTCTCAAAGAAAAATGGTGACCCCAAAAGATTTTCTTGCGATATATTTATCGAAGGATTAAAAGAATCATCAGCATTCGGCAAATCCCATAAGCAAGCAGAAACTAATGCAGCTAGAGTTTTGATAGAAAAATTTCTTACTATTGGTAAAATCTAACTTTATACTATTTCTAAATTCGCTAGCTGAAAAGTTATGAGTTTATCCCAATTACCTCCTTCAAAAAGAACCGCTGCTCTTTTTTTTGTAACTCTTTGTACAAACCCTTTATATCCTCTATAAATAGAATTGGTGTCTTTTACAACAACAAAAGATCCTGGGAGTATGGGTTTAGTAGATAATTCCATAAAACACTCTTTCTAATACAATATATGATAAATAAAAATGAATGGTTGACTGTTGGATTGATAACATCATGTCATGGAATTAATGGACAGGTAAAGGTTAAATCTTTAAGTGATTTTGAAGAAAGATTTTTAAAACCGGGAATTAGATGGTTGCAAAAAGAAAATGAATCTCCTTCAAAAATAGAACTTATATCTGGTTTCAAACAGCCTGGTAAAGTAACTTTTATAGTTAAGTTCCAAGGAATAAATACAAGAAATCAAGCAGAGCAACTAAAAAAATTTAAAATTCTTGTAAAAACTGATACACTACCCAAATTAAAAAAGGAAGAATTCCACTTGTTAGAACTTTTAAATCTAGAAGTCAAGACTTTAGAAAATGATGAATTAAAAAAAATTGGGAAGGTTATCAATTTAGAAAATGAGAAAAATAATTTACTTGTTATTGAACTATTTAAGAATCAAAAAAAAGTTCTCATACCATTTGTTAAAGAAATAGTCCCATTAGTAGATATAAAAAACAATTTTCTAATCATTAATCCTCCAAATGGACTTTTAGAGCTATAAATTAAAAAAATAAAAATTTGTAAAAAGCTCATTATTCAACAGTTACACTTTTAGCTAAATTTCTTGGTTGATCGACGTCAAGTCCCCTATGTGCTGCTATATGATAACTCAATAATTGTAAAGGAAGTATATTAAGCAGAGGTGAAATCCATTCATTACAGGAAGGAACTTTCATCAAATAATCAAAGATTTCAGTTCCATTACATTCAGGAGCAATCCCAATCAAATATGAATCTCTAGCTTTTGCTTCTTGAGCATTACTGATAACTTTATCAAAAACTTCACCAGGTGAGGCGATAGAAATTACAGGTACTTTTTTATCTAATAAAGCTATTGGACCATGTTTCATTTCTCCAGCAGGATATCCAGCTGCATGAATATAACTAATTTCTTTAAGTTTTAACGCGCCTTCAAGTGCAATAGGATAATTTATTCCTCTTCCTAAAAAAATAACATCCTTAATATTAAAAAAGTCTTGTGCTAGCTTTTCTGAAGATTTATTATGTTTCTCTAAGAGATCTTCCAGTAGTGGCGGAAGTTTTATAAGTTCACTTATTAATTTACCTATTTCATCAGGACTTTTATTACCTTTAATTTGAGCAAATTTTATGGCTAATCCATAAAAAGAAAGTAATTGAGCAAAAAAAGTTTTTGTTGCTGCAACTCCAACTTCTATTCCTGCACAGATATCAATTATATTTGAGACCTGTCTTCCTATGGAACTCTCTTTTCTATTTGTTATTGCAATAAGATTAGGTTTAAATTTTTTATTTTCAACTGAAGAACGTCTTTTAATTTCCATATCGATAGCCGCAATTGTATCAGCAGTTTCTCCGGATTGAGTGACTCCAATAGTTAATGTATTTGGCAATAGTGGAGGTGGTGAATATCGAAATTCGCTTGCATAAAAGACATTTGTGGGAATACCTGAAAATTGCTCTAATAAAAAGCAGCCCACCATTGCAGCATGTTTACTTGTACCACAAGCAATAATTTCAATCCTTTCTATTGATCCAAAATACTCTGTATCAAATGGATAGTTGATTTGATATTGACCATTATCTGAGTTCTTAATTAGATAATTTTCCAACCAGTTTTTTGCAGTCTGCGGCTGATCATATATCTCTTTCAACATGTAGTGTTTAAAATTCATCTTATCCATTATTTGCTCTGAGACTTTTAAAGAAACTGGATTTCTATATTGTCTCTCATTGCTTGCGTCATATATTTCAATCCCAAGCGGAGTCAACAAGGCTATTTCTTCATCCTCCATGGGCAAAATAATATTCGTAAAGTTTGCAATGGCTGGAGTATCACTAGCACAAATAAATTCTCCTTCACCCAAACCAATAATCAAGGGTGCTTGTCTTCTTGCAACTACCAAAGAAGTTGGAGCACCAGACCATAAAACTGCTAAAGCATAAGATCCTTCTAAATCCGATAATACATTTCTCACAGCTACTAATAATGTTGACCCATTCTTCTCAAGATTAAGTTTACTTAATATGTTTAACTCTCTTTGAATTAGATGGGGAATTACCTCTGTATCTGTATCAGAATTAAAAATAATGCCCTCTTTCTCTAATTTATTTTTTAAATCTTGGAAATTTTCAATAATGCCATTTTGAACAACTGCTATATTTCCTGAACTATCGGTATGAGGATGTGCATTTTTAACCTCCGGCTTTCCATGAGTTGCCCATCTAGTATGTCCTATTCCAACAGTTCCAGGAATATTATGACCATTAAGATTACCTATTAAATTTTTAAGTTTCCCTTCTGCTTTATTACAAGAAATAGAATTTGTTTCGGAATTTATTATTGCAATACCTGCAGAATCATAACCTCTGTATTCAAGTTTTTCTAAACCATTAATTAATAATGGTAAAGCTTTTTTATATCCAGTTACAGCAACTATTCCACACATACGATTTTTTTTTCAATTATATTGAAATAAAACGCGTGTTTATTAAAATATGGACTCTCTTAAAACTGCACTATAAAAATTAATATGCTAAACCCATACTCCTAGATGTCTCATCTCCTAAATAAACACGAATACTTAAGAAATCTGTAGGACATGCCGTTTCACATCTTTTGCATCCTACACAATCTTCTGTTCTAGGAGAAGATGCTATTTGGCCTGCTTTACAGCCATCCCAAGGAACCATTTCTAAAACATCAAGTGGGCAAGCCCTTACACATTGGGTACAACCAATGCAAGTGTCGTAAATTTTAACTGCGTGTGACATGTAAAAATTGTCTTTTGAACCTCGTTTTATAATACTATTGTCTTACAAAGAAATTAAAAAAATTAAGATATGCTTCACTCTTGTTAACTCTAGGGCATAAAATCATATAGATAATTAGTAATTTACATAAACTATGTCACAAGAAATCCTCGAAAAAGTCTGTTCTATTGTTTCAGAACAATTAAGCGTTGAAGCAGAAGAAGTTAAATCAGATTCAAATTTCCAAAATGATTTAGGTGCAGATTCTCTAGATACTGTTGAATTAGTAATGGCACTTGAAGAAGCATTTGATATTGAAATTCCAGATGAAGCAGCTGAAGGAATAGCAACTGTTGGCGATGCAGTAAAATTCATCGAAGAAAAAAAAGGTTAGTATAGGATGCCAAATTTCCATCGAGTAGTTATTACTGGTATAGGAGCAGTAACTCCAATTGGTAATAACATTGATGAATATTTAGTCGGTCTTCAAACAGGTACTAATGGGGTTTCAGATATTACTCTCTTTGATCCTGAACAACATCCCTGCAAATTTGCTGCAGAAGTAAAAAATCTTCAATCTGAACTTTTTATTGAAGCTAAAGAATCCAAAAGATGGGATCGTTTTTCCCAGTTTGGAGTTATTGCTGCAAAGCAAGCCTTTAATGATTCTGGACTTGAAATTACTGAAGCTAATGCATCAAGAATTGGAGTGATTATTGGTTCTGGTGTTGGAGGCTTACTAACTATGGAAAGTCAAGCTCAAATATTGAGTCATAAAGGGCCTAAGAGAGTAAGTCCATTTACAGTCCCAATGATGATTCCAAACATGGCCACTGGATTGGCTGCAATCGCTTTAGGTGCAAAAGGACCAAGTTCCTCTGTTTCCACGGCTTGTGCTGCTGGTTCAAATGCAATTGGCGATTCTTTTAGATTACTCCAACTTGGGAAAGCAGATGCAATGATCTGTGGGGGAGCAGAAGCAAGTATTACACCTCTCGGGGTAGCTGGTTTTGCTAGTGCCAAAGCTCTTTCTTCCAGAAATGAAAGCCCTCAAACTGCTAGCAGACCTTTTGATGCAGAAAGAGATGGATTTGTTATTGGAGAGGGATCTGGAATTCTTATTTTAGAAACTTTAGAAAATGCACAAAAAAGGAATGCGAGAATTTATGCAGAAATAGTTGGTTATGGAACAACATGTGATGCTCATCATATAACTGCTCCATCTCCAGGAGGGATTGGAGGCGCAGAAGCTATCAAATTAGCAATTGAAGACGCTTGTCTTAGCCTTGAAAAAGTTGATTACATAAATGCTCATGGAACAAGTACATCAGCTAATGATAAAAATGAAACTTCTGCAATTAAATCTATTTTTAGAGACAGATCTTACCTCATTCCTGTAAGCTCTACTAAGTCGATGACAGGTCATCTCCTAGGAGGCTCAGGAGGTATAGAAGCTGTAGCTTGTATACTTTCTTTGACACATAATTTTATCCCTCCTACAATTAACTACGTTAATCGAGATCCTGAATGTGATCTTGATTATGTACCAAATAATGCGAGAGAAGCTCAATTAAGAGTTACTCTCTCCAATTCTTTCGGCTTTGGTGGTCACAATGTTTGCCTTGCTTTCAGCAAAATGAACTGAAGACAACCAATTCTGAATTTCCAACTTAACTTATTTTAAAAAAATGGTCGCTGCATCTGTTTCATTAGAGTCACTTTGTGTAAATAGTATAAGAATGCTTGCTGTAGATGCAGTAAATAAATCTAATAGTGGACATCCTGGATTACCAATGGGATGTGCTCCTATGGGTTATGCATTATGGCAAAACATACTTAATCACAACCCTAATAACCCAAAATGGTTCAATAGAGACCGTTTTGTATTATCAGCTGGTCATGGCTGTATGCTGTTATATTCCTTGCTTCATTTGACAGGATATAAATCAGTTTCCATAGAAGATATTAAACAATTTAGGCAATGGGGATCAAAAACTCCTGGGCATCCAGAAACATTCGAAACTGAAGGTGTTGAAGTTACAGCAGGTCCTCTTGGAGCCGGAATTTCAAATGCAGTTGGCTTGGCAATAGCTGAAACACACTTAGCAGCTAAATTTAATAAGTCTGATTGCAATATCGTTGATCACTATACTTATGTAATAATGGGTGATGGCTGTAATCAAGAAGGTATTGCATCAGAGGCCTGCTCATTAGCTGGTCATCTTAAGCTTGGAAAATTAATTGCACTCTATGACGATAATCAAATTACTATTGATGGGCGAACCGACGTTTCTTTTACCGAAGATGTCTTAAAAAGATACGAAGCTTATGGATGGCATGTACAACATGTTGAAGATGGGAATCATGATGTTAAAGGAATCACTGAAGCTATCGAAAAAGCAAAATTAATCACAGACAAGCCTTCAATTATAAAAATTTCTACAACCATAGGTTATGGTTCTCCCAATAAATCAGATACAGCAGGAATTCATGGAGCAGCTGTTGGAGAAGAAGAAGCTGCACTTACTAGAGAGTTTCTAAATTGGGAATATTCGCCATTTGAAATACCCGATGAAGTATATGCGCACTTTAGAAAATCAATAAACAAAGGTGAAAATTTAGAGAAAGAATGGGATTCTAAATTTGCAGAATATCAAAAAAAATATCCCTCTGAAGGAGCCGAGTTAAAAAGAATGCTAGAGGGTCAATTACCTGAGAATTGGGACTCAGATCTCCCCTCTTATTCTCCTGATGATAAAGGGTTAGCCACCAGAAAGCATTCACAAATATGTTTGGGTGCTCTAGGTCCTAACCTACCTGAATTAATTGGCGGATCTGCAGATTTAACTCACTCTAATTACACAGATATAAAAGGAGAAAGTGGATCATTCCAGCCACATAGCCCTGAAAAAAGATATTTACATTTTGGCGTACGAGAGCATGCAATGGCAGCTGTACTTAATGGTATTGCCTATCACAATAGTGGTCTTATCCCTTATGGTGGAACCTTTCTTGTTTTCGCCGATTATATGAGGGGCTCAATGAGACTTTCAGCACTTAGCGAATTAGGAGTCATCTATGTCTTAACTCACGATTCAATTGGTGTAGGAGAAGATGGTCCAACACATCAACCCATTGAAACTATCCCTTCTCTACGGGCCATGCCTAACATGCTAGTTTTCAGACCTGGAGATGGCAACGAGACGAGCGGAGCTTATAAGCTTGCTATTCAAAATCGAAAAAGACCTTCTGCCCTTTGTTTAAGTAGACAAGGTATGCCAAATCAAGAAAATACTTCGATCGACAAAGTTGCTCTAGGGGGATATGTAGTTTCCGATTGTGAAGGAACACCAGATCTAATATTTATTGGTACTGGAAGCGAACTGAATCTTTGCATTGAAGCAAGTAAAGAAATTTCAAGCTTAGGTAAAAAAATTAGAGTTGTTTCTATGCCTTGTGTAGAACTTTTTGAAGAGCAAGAAGAATCTTATAAAGAAAGTGTTTTACCTAGTAGTGTGAAAAAAAGAGTTGTAGTAGAAGCTGCCCATTCATTTGGTTGGCATAAATATACAGGTTTTGATGGAATTTGTATTACTATGGACAAATTTGGTGCATCAGCACCAGGTGGAGAATGTATGAAAAATTTTGGATTTACAGTCGAAAACGTAGTTAATAAAACGAAAGAAATTCTATAACTACTAATTGATAATTACACTGAAGTATTGCATTCTTCAAGCTTATCTTTTAACTGATCAAGAGATTCATCAGAAATCTTTGAATTCATTGGACAATGTTTAGGGCCACACATTGAACAAAACTCTGCCTTTTTAAAGATTTCTTCAGGCAGTGTTTCATCATGGTACTGCTTTGCCCTTTCCGGATCTAATGAAAGTTCGAATTGTTTATTCCAATCAAAGTTATACCTTGCATGACTAAGTTCATCATCTCGATCACGAGCTCCAGATCTATGTCTTGCTATATCAGCAGCGTGAGCAGCTATTTTATAAGCAATTAAGCCTTCTCTCACATCTTCTGCATTTGGTAGACCTAGATGTTCTTTTGGCGTTACATAACATAACATAGAAGTCCCATACCATCCTGCCATCGCCGCCCCAATAGCACTTGATATATGGTCATAGCCAGGGGATATATCAGTCACTAATGGACCAAGCACATAAAATGGGGCTTCTGAACATTCTTCCATTTGCTTTCTTACATTAAACTCAATTTGATCCATAGGTACATGACCAGGACCTTCAACCATTACTTGAACATTATGTTCCCATGCTCTTCTAGTAAGCTCGCCTAAGGTCTTCAATTCAGCTAGCTGAGCATCATCAGAAGCATCATGCAAACATCCAGGCCTTAGTGAATCTCCTAGAGAAAAAGTACAATCATATTTTTTGAAAATCTCACAGATATCATCAAACCTTGTATAGAGAGGATTTTGTTTAAAATGATGTAACATCCATTGGGCTAAAATACCTCCCCCTCTACTAACAATTCCAGTAATTCTTCCTTTAACTTTTGGCAAATGCTCTATTAATAGACCAGCATGAATAGTTTGATAATCTACGCCCTGCTTACAATGTTTTTCAATAATATGAAGAAAATCGTCTTCTGTTAGTCTATCTATTGAACCATGAACACTTTCTAAAGCTTGATAAACAGGAACAGTTCCTATGGGAACAGGAGATTCTTGAATAATTGCTTGTCGGACTTCATCTAAATTGACTCCTCCCGTAGAAAGATCCATAACCGTATCAGCACCATATTTAACAGCAAGTTTCAGCTTTTCTACTTCTTCATTGATATCACTTGCATTAGGGGAAGCACCAATATTGGCATTAACTTTGCATCTAGAAGCAATACCTATAGACATTGGCTCAAGATTCAAATGATTAATATTAGCAGGAATAATTAATCTTCCTCTTGCTACTTCTTCCATTATTAAAGAAGAAGGAAGATTCTCTTTTTTAGCAACAAAATCCATTTCTTCAGTGATATATCCATTTCTCGCAAAGTTCATCTGAGTTACATTGTCTTTCCCAAGGCGAGGCTTAATCCAAGAACTTCTCATAATTTCTTAATTTTCAAAAGTGTTATTACTAAAGTTTGATCAAATCTCAACTTCCCTGCATCGAAATTAATGATTCAGGTTCAAAGGGTATGATCTCAGCTAAGTAAAATTTCTTAGCACCCCTAGTATTTATCTTATTAATAGCTCTTTTCTAAAAATAAGTCATCTCTTATTGTGTGAAAATAAATAAAATCGTTTTATTTATTTTTTTGATAAGACTTTATCTTTTTTAAAATATTTTTTCTATCCAATTGTCTGCTCATACCCCTCTCCAAAATAATTACAATCCCCATTAGGCCAATAGGTAAATAAAAAATCTTCTTGGAATTATCCCTAAATATTAATCCGATGGCAGATATAAAAATCATGAAAGGAGCTACAAAAGATAAAATAAATCTTTTATTAATTTTCATTTGCCAATAGTATTAATTTTTTTATTATTTAATTTTACTATGGATTCTGTTATCACTTTAATTCCAACAGCAATAGCTCTTTCATCCGGATCAAATTTAGAACTATGAAGAGGAGCACATCCATTGGAACTAGAAACCCCAAGCCTAAACATAGCTCCAGGAATTTCATTTAAGAATTCAGCGAAATCCTCAGCTCCTAATGATGGTTTTTGTAATTCGATTACATTTTCTTGACCCAAAACCTTAATTCCCGAATCTCTGAGAACTCGATTAATTTCAGGATTATTATTAACTGCCGGAGTGATTTCTCTAAATATTACTTTTGCTTCAGCTCCGCAACTATTGGCTAAAGAAGTGATATTTTCATTAAGCCAATTACCAATATTCGTAAATACTTTACGATTAGTGCATCTAACAGTACCAATTAAATTAACCTTTTCTGCAAGAACATTGAATGCATTGCCGCCATTTATTTTTCCAAAAGTTATTACTACTGGATCTAGAGGGTCTAACTTCCGTGTTATTGATTCTTGAATTCCCGAGATAACTTTTGAGGCCGCCCAAATGGCATCAACTCCTTCATAAGGTCGAGCACCATGGCCTGATTTTCCTTTAATCTCAACATTAAGTTCTCCCGCAGCTGCAGTTAAACTTCCCTCTTTAATGCCAATAGTCCCTACGGATAAATCGGGGTAGACATGAACTCCAAAAATATGGGTTAAACCATTAGTTGCACCATCCTTAATCATCCATCTAGCTCCACTCGCAATTTCTTCAGCAGGCTGAAAAATTATCCGAGTCCCAAAATTTAATTTTAAATCCTTAATAATTTTTGCGACACCCAATCCAATCGAGATATGCAAATCGTGCCCACAGGCATGCATAACACCATCTACTTTTGAAGAAAAACTTAATTTAGTTTCCTCAAATATTGGCAAAGCATCCATATCCACTCTTAAACCTATAATACCTTTATCTAGGGGGCCAAAATCAGCTATAACTCCAGTCCTACCTATAGATTCTCTAACATTCCAACCAATATCTTTTAAAAAACCACTGATCAAGATTGCTGTTTGATTTTCAAGTCCACTTAATTCCGGATGTTCATGGATATGTCTTCTTAAGTTAATGAGTTCATCATTAAACGAATCAATTTTTTTATATAACTGATTTCTATTCATTACTTATTTTAAATCGATAAAATTCATTAAATCTTTAATTGGTTGAGGAGGCCATCTTCTTACTTCTTTTAACCATACTCCATCACTATATCTAGGATCTAATTCAGTTACCGCTATCCAATTACTCTCTGCTTTACCAGCTTCACCATTAGACCAATTCAAAGCTGTTAAAGCTGCCCTAGCATCTGCAAAAGTTGGATAACGTCTAATTAACTTTATTAATTCTTTTTCAGCTTCATCAATATTTCCCAACTGGAAATCTGCTAACGCCAAACTTGACCTAGCCATAACAAATCCTGGATTATATAAAGCAGCTTTTGAGAATAAATCTCTTGCTTTATCCCAATGGTATGTAGATCCTTCGACGTTAGCTAAATTATATAATGCAGAGAAATTTTTACTATCTAGGGAAATAACGAACATATAATCCTTTTTCGCTTGCGACCATAAACCCAATGCTTCCTCAGCAATACCCCTGTTAATATAAGGATCAATTTCACTAGGATTCAAACTTATTGCCTTATTTTGGTCATCTATTGATCCCTTAACATCTCCTACAACAAGTCTTACATTTCCTCTATTGCTAAAACCTGCAGCATCATCAGGATAAGAATCGAGATATTGATTCCATTCTTGTAAAGCGAGATTAAATTTTCCGCCTGAACTAAGATCTAACGCATTTTTAAACAAATCCTCTCTCGAAGATAATGAATAGCATGGTGCAATATAAAAAATATTGAAAAAAATAAAAATTAATAAAAAACAAACCTTAACTTTTTTAAAAGTTATCATCTTTTGAATCAATGTACTTTTTTCCTAAAGCAGTAAGCAATCTTCCTCGAGGAGTTCTCCTGAGAAAACCAATTTTAATAAGATATGGCTCAACAACAAATTCTAACATTGAAGAATCATCTCCCAACCCAGATGCAATTGAATCAAGGCCAGTTGGAATATTATTATTTTGGTTAAGAAAAGATAAATAGTGTCTATCTAAAGAATCCAATCCTTTTTCATCTATTTGGTAAGAATTTAAAGCTTTTTTTATTAAATTCACTGAAATAGTATTAGTCTTCATAACAACTTGAGCATAATCTCTAACTCGTCTTAATAATCTTAAAGCAATTCTTGGAGTCCCTCGAGATATCTTTGCCAAATCATAAGATGCTTCATCTTCTAAATTGAGGTTTATTAATCGAGAGAAATTAACAATAATTTGTTTTAATTCATCACATGTATAGAATTCAATTTTCTGAGATATCCCAAATCTGTCTCTTAGAGGTGCACTTATTGAGGCTAATTTAGTTGTCGCGCCAATCAGAGTAAACCTAGGAAGATTAATTGTTCTGCAACGGGCTCCTCTATTAGCTCCCATAGTTAAGTCAAGTCTAAAATCCTCCATTGCAGAATATAACAACTCTTCAGTTAACCTATTTAAGCGATGTATCTCATCGATAAATAAAACTTCACCTTCTTTTAATCCAAGAAGTAAACCTACAATATCTCTTGGTCTTTCAATTGCTGGTGCAGTCGCAATCCTACATTTTGTATTCAATTCGTGGGCTATCAAAAAAGCAAGAGTAGTCTTACCTAGACCAGGCTGTCCATATAAAAGAGTATGCTCCAAAGGTTCTTTTCTAATAATTGAAGCATCTATGGCTATTCTTAAAGAAGATTTAAGTTGTTCTTGGCCAATAAATTCTTTTAAATTAAGAGGCCGGGCTAAGTTCAAATTATTATTTCTCTTTTCTTCTGGAATGTTTTTTGAGTCAACTAGCCTAAGTTCTTTTTTACGAAAAGAAAAGTCATTATCGTCTATATTGGAAGAAATTATTGCCATAATGAAAGGTTAATTGCAATTGTTCTGAGTAGAAAGATTTTTTACAACTAAAATGGCAAAAAATTCAAACAAAGTTAAAAAAAATACTAATAAAGCAAATAATTTTAAACTTCTAGCTGATAATAGATATGCAAAATTTCAATATGCAATATCTGAAACAATCGAAGCTGGAATTGAGCTTTTAGGGACTGAAGTAAAGTCCATTAGAAACGGAAAAGCAAATTTAAGAGACGGATACTGTTCATTCAGAGATGGTGAGATCTTATTATTAAATGTTCACATTTCACCACATAAAAATGTGGGGTCTTTCTTTAATCATGATCCACTAAGAAATAGAAAGTTGCTACTACATAAAAAAGAAATAATAAAAATGAAATCTAATACTGAAAAAAAAGGAATGACTATTGTTCCATTATCTCTTTATTTAAAGGGCTCATGGATAAAACTAACTATTGGAGTTGGTAAAGGGAAAAAATTACATGACAAACGACAAGATGAAAAACAAAAAAGCATAAAAAAAGAAATCAACTCGGCACTAAAAAGATAAAAGATTAGTCAGAATTATTGAAAGTATCATTCTAAACTTACTGAAGTTGGAGGTGGTGAAGGATCTGGATCTGCAATTAGCATATGCTGCAATACAGTTTCTGGCCTCTCACTATCTCTCCAGCGAATTTTGTATGCAGGCATTTTTGTACCTCTACTCGTAGTTTGCTCTACTGGTTCAATAACCCATCCTCTTCTTGATCGGCCTTGAGGATTTCTTTTTACTACTGCATCCGCGTGTTTGAAACGGAAACCAACACGTTCACCACTCATTTAAAAATTTCGTATTGGATTAATTTATCTATTTTACTTCATTCGAGGGTAATTTTTAACTTTTTTTGGAAGTTATTTCTGGTTTTAACAATGGGAAAGGGATTACATCTCTAATCGATGCGCTATTAGTAATTAACATAATTAGCCTATCAATGCCTATACCTAATCCTCCCGTAGGCGGCATGCCTATCTCTAAAGCATTTAAAAAATCTTCATCTATACAGTGAGCCTCAAGATCTCCTTCATCTCTAAGAGATTGCTGTAATTGCATTCTTTCTCTTTGATCTACTGGATCTATCAACTCACTAAAAGCATTTGCCAGTTCTCGACCAACAATGAATAATTCAAATCTCTGAACTATTTCTTTATTATCATGATGAGGCCTAGCTAAAGGAGAAATTTCAACAGGATAATCAATAACAAAAGTGGGTTCTATAAGTTTTGATTCTACTTTTTGCTCGAAGACCTCATTTAAAAGTCTTCCTATAGTATTTACTTTATTAGAACAATCAACATTGATATTTTTAACGGCTTGTTTTGCTGCTAGAAAGTCTCCACTGAAAGAATCAAAATCAATCCCTGTATATTTTTTGACAATAGCTTTCATGGATATTCTTGACCAAGGCTTAGAAAAATCAATTTCTTTATTTTGATAATTTATAGTTAAAGACCCACATGCATCAGCTACGATATCTTTAATTAATTCTTCAGTTAAATTCATCATATCTACATAATCAGAATAAGCTTCATAAATTTCCACTGAGGTGAATTCTGGATTATGCCTTGTACTTATCCCCTCATTACGGAAGATTCTTCCCAATTCATAGACTTTCTCAAAACCTCCAACAACCATTCTCTTTAAATGTAATTCTGTAGCTATTCTTAAATACAACGGTATATCTAATGTATTGTGATGAGTTATAAATGGTCTTGCTTCAGCACCACCAGCTTCAGATTGCAGAATTGGAGTCTCTATCTCTAAAAAATTTCTATTATCAAGCCATTTTCTTATAAAACTTATACATTTCGCTCTGGTTTTAAATACATTTTTAGAGTGAGGATTTACTATTAAATCTAAATAACGTTGTCTATATCTTTTTTCAATATCAGTCAATCCATGCCATTTATCTGGGAGAGGTTGTAATGATTTGGATAACATTTCCCATTTTTCTACTTTAATTGAAAGCTCACCTTTATTAGTTTTTTTAATAGTTCCATAGACTCCTATCCAATCACCAATATCTACTATTTCCTTGAGATCTTCAAAAGAAAGTAATTTTTGTTTTTCTAAATTGAAATTAATAATCCTTTTATCTAGATAAAGCTGAATCTGACCTTCTTGATCGCTTATTGTGAAAAAGGCAATTTTGCCCATTACCCTTTTTGCAAGAACTCTACCAGCAATAGAAACACTGAAGTCTTCCTCTTGACCATTTTCTAGATGATCAAATTTTTGAATAAGAAAACTGGTAGTATGTGATACCTTAAAGCTCTGTGCGTAAGAAGCAAATCCTTTATTCACAAGTGAACTAGCTTTTTGTAAGCGCGCTTCTTTTATTTCAGACAAAATTTATTTAAATATATTTGTTTTATTTAATAAAATTATCAGACTATTGCTCAACTTGCCAAAGATGTTGCTGTTTCCCCAACTCTCTGAGATGCGTAACCAATCCCTCTAACAGTTAATATTAATTCTGGATTTCTTGGATCTGGTTCCAATTTACCTCTTAGTCTCGCAACATATACATCTACAACTCTTAAATCTGCCGCTCTACGAGGAGGATAGCCCCACAGCTGTTCCAAAATTTCTGCTCGAGGAACAACCTTACCAGGTTCGTCAAATAATAACTCTAAGAGACTAAATTCAGTATAAGTTAGACTGATTCTATCTCCAGCTCTAGAAACTTGTCTGCGATTAGTATCAACAACTAAACTTCCAAATTTCATAACTCCTTTGCCTGAAGGAACTTCTTTGGTTTCAGTAACGGATACAGTTGGCCCCATTCTTCTCAAAATTGTAGCTATTCTGGCCTCTAACTCTTTTGGGCTAAATGGTTTAGATAAGTAATCATCAGCTCCTAAATCCAAACCTGCAACTCTCTCTGAAATAGCCTCTAGAGCGGTTAAAAATATTATTGGTACTACTGACTCAGCTCTAATTCTTCTACAAACAGCAAATCCATCCATTTTTGGAAGCATAACATCTAGAACTATCAAATCTGGGGAATCCCTGTGAAAAGACTCAAGAGCTTCTTCGCCGTTAGTGGCTGAATATACCTGATATCCTGCTAGTTGAAGCCTAGTAACTAATACCTTCAAAACTGCTGGTTCATCATCAACAACTAAAATTCTTGCTTTTGACATAGTTAAAAAAAGATTTGTCGATATTTCAAAGCAAAGAATTATTGCATTGAACATTTATTCTAACAATTAAAAATATAACATTACGAACCCTCAAAGAGATATTCCTAAGGTTTACAAACATTTTAAATTAATTGAAAATATATAAATTTTTTCAAGCATTTTTTCCTCTTGGCAAAATTTATTACCAAAATTTATTACCAAAATTTTCTTCTTGAAAATTTAAACATCCTTATAAGTTGGGAGCAAATAAAAGGAGCAAACAAACCTGTCAAAAAAACTTCAGCTAAGATATTTTTTACACCTGGAATAAACATTAAAAAATTACCATCTAAAAAATTTCTAAACAAAATTTGTGCAAGATAAAGAGTACCGCATAAAAAACTTCCAAAAGAACAAATTAAACCATACCTAAAATGTCCCACCATAAAATCACTATGTGATTTAATTCTCCCAAAGAAAAATCCACAAAAAATTAGGCCTGGAATTTGAGTAAAACTTTCATTTAAAGTTATGGAATCTAAGATGATACCTAAAAATAAACCAAAAACTAATCCATTAATTGATCCATTAATCATTGCCCAAGGCAATAACCAAAATAACGGCCAATAAGGCTGAACACCTAAAAATCCAAGCCAATTAGGGTGCCACAAAAAAATAATTGGGATAAAAATAAAGCTTATAATGGATAATTTTTTGGTAAAAAATTTATTCATTAAATATTTAATTTCAAAATTTGTACCCAATCAATTACATGAGGTTTTGCTAAAAGTAAAATTTTTGCCGTTTTTTTTGATTTCAACGTCTCATCTATAGATTGAACAATACCAATAGGGATATTTGGAGGTAATAATGTACTAGCAGGAGATGATGATACAAAATCTCCGACTTTAATATCGGCATCTTTTGAATAAAGTATTAGGCTAGGATAATCATCTCCTAAACCGACTAGTAATCCATTGATTTGAATTCTATCCACCCAAACACCTAACTTACTTTCTGGAGAAGTTATTAAAGTTACCGACGAAGTGAATAAAGAAGTATTCTTTACTCTTCCTAATAATCCACCCGGACCAATCACAATATTGCCAATTTCTACTCCATCCTTTGAACCTTTGTTTAAAATTATTTGTCTCCACCAACCTCCTGTTTTTCGCGAAATAACTGCAGCAGAAATATGTTTATCATTCGATGATTCTTGGAGAGATAAGATTTGTCGCAATCTTATATTATCTTTTTTAAGAAGATTAAACTTTATTAAATATTCTTGATCAATACTCTCAAGAACAATTTCTTTTTGAAATTGACCAGGCCAAAAAGGTTTTGAAATAAAATAATAAAAATCTTTATAAAAAGCTCCTTTAGATATTCTTACAAAAACCAAAAATAAAAAAATTGCAAAAAATAGCCAATTTTTCTTTTTATGCCACCAACGACTATTAGAAATTCGTCGGATACCTATCATGACATTAATCTCTTATCGCATTCCTTATGAATTCTGGAGTGTCAACAACTCTTTTGAGTTTTTTAAAATCATCCAACACCTCTCCACAACCATTCACTACGCAAAGCAGTGGGTTTTCTGCTATGTGAGTAAAAATTCCTGTTTCATCGCTCAATAAATCATTAATGCCTCTCACTAAAGCTCCACCACCTGCAAGCATAATCCCTCTATCAACAATATCTGCGGCAAGTTCAGGAGGGGTTCGCTCTAAAGTTCTTTTTACAGCTTCGACTATTTTGCTAAGTGTTTCAGCCATAGCTTCTCTGATTTCTCCTGATGTCAAAGTGACTGATCTAGGTAGACCAGATAAAAGATGTAAACCTCTAACCTCTAAAGTAGTTTTATCAAAATCATCATCTGGAAATGCAGATCCAATTTTTATCTTGATATCTTCTGCAGTTCTCTCTCCAACAACTAAATTGTGAACTTTTTTAAGATAAAGCGCAATTGACTCATTTATTTCATCGCCTGCTATTCGAACAGATTCACTCAAAACAGTTCCTCCTAAACTTAATACTGCAACCTCAGTAGTACCTCCACCAATATCAACAATCATTGTTCCAATTGGCTCAGTTACTGGTAATGATGCTCCTATTGCCGCTGCGACAGGTTCATCTATTAAATGAACTTCTCTAGCTCCCGCTAATCCAGCTTCTCTTACTGCTCTTCGCTCAACACTAGTAACTCCACTTGGAATTCCAATCACTATCCTTGGAGCTACTATCCCCTTGCCTTCATTACATTTTTGAATAAATGTTTTTATCATTTGTTCTGCAGCATCAAAATCTGCGATAACTCCATCTCTTAGTGGTCTTACAGCTCTTATATTGCCAGGGGTCCTTCCTAGCATTAACTTTGCTTCTTTACCAACAGCTAATGGAATCCCTTCTTCTAAGTCCATAGCTACCACAGAAGGTTCCTGTAAAACAACGCCTTTTCCTGATACATGTATAAGAGTGTTGGCAGTTCCCAAATCTATGCCAATATCTCGAGAAAATTTAAATCTGTTAAAAATCACAATAAGAATTTCTTTTTTTAAATAATATATCTATTTTTTGATAAGCTCTCGGAATTCTGGCGTTTAGTTATGAATAGCACGTAAAACTTTGAGCAGAAACTGAAAAAATGAGTATTATAAAAAAAAAAAATTATGGAAATTAACACTATTAACCTTGTTGGCAGAGCAGGAAGAGAACCAGATGTCAGATATTTTGAATCAGGCAGTATAGTAGCGAATTTCACAATTGCAGTTAACAGAAGAAGCAGAGATGAAGAGCCAGATTGGTTTAATTTAGAAATATGGGGCAAGCAAGCACAAATAGCCGCAGATTATGTGAAAAAAGGATCATTAATTGGAATTACAGGAAGCTTTAAAATTGATAGCTGGAAAGATAAAAATACTGGAGAAGATAGATTTAAACCAGTTGTTAGGGTAGATAGATTAAACTTACTAGGCTCACGAAAGGATTCTGATAATAACCAATATTCCAACAGCAATAACTCAAGTGAAATTCCTTTTTAAACTCTATTTTTTTTAAGAAATCTAATAAGTATTCTTATAAAAAAATATAAGAAAATTAAAATTAAAATTGGCTTTACAACATATTTGATTTGATCTAAATAAGTTTGAATAATTGGATAATTTTCACCAAATAAATAACCTGAATAAGTGAGAAGTGCTACCCATATCAGGCTCCCAAATGTAGTCCAAAGCAAAAATTTTCTTAATGGCATAAGTTCTATGCCAGCAGGAACAGATATTAAAGTTCTTATACCTGGTACTAATCTGCCCCAAAAAACTAAAGAAACACCGTATTTATCAAACCATCTTTTACTTTTACTTAAATCACTAGGAGAAATACCCAGATATTTTCCGTTTTTATCTAGAAAATTTGAAAGTCTTTTTTCATTTACTAATCTACCTAAATAGTACCAAGGCAATGATCCTAAAATAGTTCCAAGTAATCCCCAAAAAACTAAAATATAGAAATTTAATTTTTGTTGATAAACAAAAAAACCTCCTAATGGCATTATTATTTCCGAAGGAATTGGAGGTATTATGTTTTCCAAAAACATAGCCAAACAAATAGTGAGGTATGCAATTGTTGAATTCTTTTCAACAGCCAAACTAATATAGTCCGGAATTGAAGTAAGAAAATTTACAAAAATTAAACTCAAACTTAGTATCTATAAAGCTCTGGTTTGTAAGGTCCTTCAACAGAGACATTGATATAGTCAGCTTGTTCCTTAGTTAATTTTGTTAATTTTGCACCAATTTTATCAAGATGTAATCTAGCTACCATTTCATCTAAATGCTTTGGTAAAACATAAACCTCCTTAGCATATTTTTCTGACTTATTGAAAAGTTCGATTTGAGCTAATACTTGGTTAGTAAAAGAATTACTCATAACAAAACTTGGATGTCCAGTGGCACAGCCTAAGTTAACTAATCTACCTTCTGCTAAAAGAATTATTTTATTGCCACTTGGTAAAGTTATGTGATCAACCTGTGGCTTAATATTTTCCCATGGATAATCTTTCAATGAAGCCACATCAATTTCATTATCGAAATGACCAATATTACAAACTATGGCCTCATCTTTCATCTTGACGAGATTTTCGTTTGTAATCACTTGATAGTTCCCAGTTGCTGTAACAAAGATATCTATATCTTCCACAACATCTTCTAACGTAACAACGCTAAAACCTTCCATTGCCGCTTGAAGAGCACAAATTGGATCAACTTCAGCAACTTTTACGATTGCACCAAGTCCACGTAATGATTGAGCTGAGCCCTTACCTACATCTCCAAAACCCATTACTAAGGCAACCTTTCCAGCAATCATCACATCAGTTGCGCGCTTTATGCTATCTACTAAAGATTCGCGGCAGCCATATAAATTATCAAATTTGCTCTTAGTTACTGAATCATTAACGTTAATCGCAGGGAAAGGTAAAGCATTTTGCTTTTGCAGTTGATAAAGTCTTGCGACTCCAGTTGTTGTTTCTTCAGTAACACCAATGATATTACTCTTAATTCTAGAATAGAAGTTACTATCGTTTTCTAATTTAGACTTAATAGAATTGAATAAAGCAATTTCTTCTTCATTTCCGGGATTATCTAAAACAGACAAATCTTTTTCCGCTTTACTGCCGAGTATCAATAAACCAGTTGCATCCCCACCATCATCAAGAATCATATTTGGAGAGTCTGAACCCCAATCAAGGATATAGTGGGTATATTGCCAATATTCGTCAAGAGTCTCACCTTTTTTTGCGTAGACGGAAATTCCTTGATCTGCGATAGCTGCAGCCGCATGATCTTGAGTTGAAAAGATATTACATGAGGCCCATTTCACTTCTGCACCAAGATCAACAAGAGTTTCTATTAAGACTGCTGTCTGAATAGTCATGTGAAGGCTTCCAGCTATTTTTGCACCTTTTAGTGGCTTTTCAGATTGATATTTATCTCTCAAGGCCATTAATCCAGGCATTTCTTTTTCGGCAATTTTAATTTCTTTATGTCCAAAATCTGATAAAGATATATCAGTAATCACGTAATTAGGTGTAGAGGTTTTAACTGAATTTGCAATAACCATATCTAGTAAATACTTTATCTATTAAACTATAAATGATTTTTGAATAAATTTGTGTTTGTTGAGAATTTAGAAGAAACTTTAAATCTAGGAAAAAAACTCTCTCGCAAATTAAATCCCCAATCAATTGTTTTATTACAGGGTCCAATTGGGGCTGGAAAAACCTCATTTGTTCAAGGGATTGCTAAAGGCTTGTCAATTTCTGAGGACATTACAAGCCCTACATTTGCTTTATCGCATCATTACAACTCCGGAAGAATTCCACTAATTCATCTTGATTTATACAGGTTAAAAAATATTACTTCAGCGAAAGAAGTTTTTTTTTCAGAAGAAGAAGAGGCAATACAAAAGAAAGCCATTTTAGTTATTGAATGGCCAGAATTAATAGAACCAGTTATTGATAATTTCTGGAAAATAGAAATTAGTTACGCAAAAAATTTCGGGAGAAACTACGAAATAAGAGATCCCAAAAATTTATTAGCCTCCTCATAATTTGGCTGTTGATCGATGGCGCCTTCGCCAAGACAAGTTAATAATCCACAAACACCTGCGAACTTAATGCAATCTTCTATCTCTTCTTCATTTGAAGGATAGCCAAAAGAAATTAATTTTGAAATAAAGCCAGCCAGAAAAGCATCGCCTGCGCCAGTTGTATCAACAATTTTTTGTGAAGTAAGAGTTTCGGTAATTCCCTGCAATCCGTTGATATACCATAAAACGGGATTTTTTCCATCAGTTATTATTACATCTGGTCTATTAGACAATTGTTGAGATATTAGCAAGGGATTTTCATCCTCAAAAAACAAAGTTGCTTCTTCCTTAGCAAGCTTTAAAACATTTGCATGATTTAAAAAATTCTTAATTAATTTCACTCTACCCGCTTTACTAATTTCTGATGAAAAACTTGCATGATCCCAAAAGACCTCTCTCCAATTCAAATCAATAACTATTTTGACTTCAAATTTATTAGCCTGTTCCACAAGAAAAAAAACAGTCTCTGCTGATATTGGAGATGATAATAAGATAGTTCCTGTAACCAAATATTTTATTTCTAAAAAAGATTTCTCCAAACTTAAAATTTCTTTTTCTAATAATTTCTTCCTAAGAACTTCGTCTGCAAAGCATGAATTAGAACTTTTCTCAAAGCCTGAAAAAAAACGATCACCAAATTGATCTCTATCTACATTAACCACGCGAGTAGATGAATCATTATCTAATTGCAAGAAATCTAAATTAACTCCCAATTGATCAAATTGCGTAATAAATTTTTTTCCATAATCATCATTACCCAAACTTCCTATAAATGTTGAATCTATTTTTAATTTTCTTAATGCACAAGCAACATTAGCCGGCGCACCACCCAAAAAATCTGTAAATCCTTGATTTGACTTATTTCTGATTCTGTCTATTAAAGCCTCTCCAATACATATGACCTTTCTCTTTTTCATAAGTGAACGCTTTTTCTTAACTAAGGATAATTTATTAAAAACGAATAATTTTTTTTTGAATTAAAGTTTAATTAAAAGCAAACTCATAGTGTCTTTAAATAAATCTGAAACTTGGCAGTGGAAAAATTGGAAAATTTCTTGGTCTTTATCCAAAGAATCTAATTCTGAAAAAAATATTCAAATTTTATTAGTTCATGGCTTTGGGGCATCTAAAAACCACTGGAGACATAATCAAGATTTTCTTGGTAAATTTTCTAATTGCTACGCAATTGACTTATTAGGATTTGGAAAAAGTAGTCAGCCTAGTGCTTTATTAAATTTCGAACCTGAAAAAGAAAACTCAATTAAATATTCATTTGACTTATGGGGTAATCAAATATCAACATTTTGTGCAGAGGTAATAAAATCTCCTGTTTACTTAGTAGGAAATTCAATTGGTGGTGTTATTGCATTAAAAGCTGCTGAAATCCTAAAAGATAATTGCAAAGGTATCATTTTGATTGACTGTGCACAAAGAACTATGGATGATAAACGTTTAAAAAAAAGTGATATCTTAATGAATCTACTAAGACCTGTACTTAAAACGATAGTCAGACAAAGAGTAATTAGCAATACACTTTTTACAAGAGCTGCCAACCCAAAAGTTATAAAGAAAATACTTGAACAAGCTTACCCTACAGGAAAAAATATTGACAAAGAATTGATTGAAATACTTTATCAACCCTCTCAAAGGAAAAACTCTAAAGAAGCATTTCGAGGTTTTATTAACTTATTTGATGATTATCTCGCGACTGACCTTTTCGATAAGGTTGATGCTCCAATTCAATTAATTTGGGGAGAAAAAGATCCTTGGGAATCTTTAGAAGAAGCAAAAGAGTGGAAGAAACAATTCAGAAATATTAAAAGACTAGATATTATAAATGGGGTTGGTCATTGTCCTCATGATGAAGAACCTGAAAAAACAAATAATTTAATAAATGAATTTATTCAAGAAACAAAGTAAGCTTCTACATTATCACTAAGTCTTCTCAAGCCTCTTAATCCATCTCTTTCAAGATTTCTTACTCGATCTCTACTTATACCAAGTACCCTTCCTATACCAGTAAGGGACATTGGCTCATCACCATCCATTCCGTATCTCATTCTTAAAACTCTACATTGCAGATCAGGTAATTGATGTAAAAGAGAATGCAGATCACCTCTCATACAATCCATCTCTATTTGTTCGTCTGGCAAATCCTCACCCCCTGCCAGTAAATCTAATAAAACAGTATCTTCGCCATCGCCAACTTTGGTTTCAAGACTTACTGGCTGCCCAGCTTTGCACATCAAATCCTTGACATCAGCCTCAGGAAGCTCTACGTATTTAGCAAGTTCGGTTACAGTTGGAGTCCTAGACATTTCTTGACTGAGTTCTCTTTGACCTTTTTTTAACTTATTCAACATTTCAGTTATGTGAATTGGTAACCTTATTGCCCGGCTTTTTTCAGCTATTGCTCTTGTAATACCTTGTCTAATCCACCAGTATGCATATGTTGAAAACTTATATCCTCTTGCTGGATCAAATTTTTCAACACCTCTAACTAGTCCTATAGTTCCCTCTTGGATTAAATCTAAAAGTTCCATGTTTCTTTTTGTATATTTTTTTGCAACGCTTACTACCAATCTTAAATTTGCTGCAACCATCCTTTCTTTAGCTCTCTGTCCAGCTCTCAATCTTTTTTTAATTATGGAAGAAGTTAAGTTTAATTTGGTAGACAATTCATCAATACTAGGCTTATCCCCAGTTAATTCAATAATTTCTAATTCTGCTCTTTCAACTTCCATATACTCTTGAACTTGGCGACCTAAAGTAATTTCTTGTTCATGTGATAGTAATGGAACTCTTCCTATATCCCTCAAGTATGATCTAACAAGATCTACATCATTACTGGCTTTTATACTTGCGATTGACGCTATTTTAGTTTCGCTTATTGTTTCAGAAGACATGAAGATCTTAATGATGTTTTGTAAACAATACCATTAAGAAATGTAAAGTTAAACAAAAAAATCCACATTTTTACAAAAATGAGAATAAATACCTATTTAATTTACCCTAATGAAGAGCTTAATAGCCATTTTGCTGTGCTGAGATAAATAAATACACCTGCAATATCAGTTACGGTTGTAATGAAAGGAGAGGACATTAAGGCTGGATCCAATTTCATTCTGGCAAAAAACAAAGGGAGGATTGCTCCTGTTGTAGCAGCTAAAGTTGTTATCGATATCAAACTTATTCCAACCGCAGAGGCGATTAAAGGCCCTTCTCCTTGCCACCAAGCAAAGGGAAATACTACAAGCATCATAAAAACACCTAGAAGAGCGCCTGTAATTGCCTCCTTAACTACTGCCTTAATTGCACCAAGAGACTTCAGTTTTTGAGTACTTAGACCTCGAATGACAACCGTTGAACTTTGAGCACCAACATTCCCCCCAGTACCAATAAGTAGTGGAATAAATGCAGCTAGTAAGACTATTTCTTTTAATATTTGATCATTCATAGCTATTACTTTTGTCGTTAAGCCATTTGCTAAAACCAAAATTAATAACCATAAAATTCTTCTTCGAGCAATCGTGAACAAACTACTTTGAAAGTAATCATCTTCATCGCCGGGTTGGACTGCCCCAGCCGCATAAATATCTCTTGTTGCTTCTTGTTCTATGACATCAATTAAATCATCGACGGTTACTATCCCAACAAGTCTTTTTTCCTTATCAACGACTGGAAGAGCTAAAAAATCATATCTTTGTATTGCTCTAGCAACCTCTTCTTGATTTGTATTAGTAGCGATATTTACTACATCTCTTGTCATAACGTCTCCAATTGGCTTTGAAGGATCAGCAGTTACAAGGTCTCTTAAAGAGAGAATACCAGTTAAATGTCTTTCTTTATCAGTAACATATAAGCTATAGATAGTTTCAGTAAATGGAGCTCTTTTTCTAACTAAAGAAAGAGCCTCAGCTGCTGTTTGCATCTCTTTAAGATCTATAAACTCAGTTGTCATTAATCTCCCAGCAGTTTCGGGCTCATATCCAAGTAATTCAGCTGTTACTTTCCTTTCACCAGGACTAAGAGCAGATAAAAATTTTCGTACAACTTTTGCTGGTAATTCATCAAAGAGTTGAACCCTATCATCAGGAGACATTTTTTCAACAATTTCTAAAACTTCTCCTGAACGAAGCCTTTCTAATAAAGTTTGCTGAACTACTGGATCTAAATATTCATAAACTTCAATTGCTTCATTTTTCTTTAATAATCGAAATGCTAATGCCTGTAATATTAGTGGAAGGCTCCCAATAGCATCTGCAATATCTACAGGTTGGGAAGGCTCTAAAAGTAACTTTGCCTCATCATAATTTCCTGCGATGAGTAATTCTTCAAGTTGAATAGTAATATTTTCTCTTGTACTTAAATCTGAAGATAACGATGTAACTGTTTCAAGATTATTTTCATTCATAAATATAATCCCTTATCAAAGTAACAACACCATTATATGAAATCTAAGTAATTTTTCTACTTATCCAAAACCCGAAAAGCATTGTGAATAAATTTACGATGATGATTAAATTAAAAAAAATTATAAATTTTATCCAATCCCCTTGATTTAAAATTGTGTACAAAAAATATATAAATCCGCTAAAAGATGTAAAGCAAGAAAAAAAACCATTCAATAAAATTTTTTCAGTTGAATAACTTAATCTTCTACTAATAAAAAAACCGACTAAAAATGATCCGATTATTGAAATAAAAAAATTATTATTTATAGTTATTCTTAAAAAAGTAGCTAGGTAAGCGGATAAAAGAATATAAATAAAATTTTTTATTTTCACTTTAAAAAAACTGAATAACAAAATAACCTAAATAAAAGAAAAGGAATGAAAAAATAATCACTTCAATGTAATGAAAAAATAATATGACGAATTTTCTCTTTTTAAATAATTCAAATAGTTGATATATAAAAGAAGAAAATGTACTAAAACATCCTAAAAATCCACTATAAAATAAAACTAATATTTCGTTATTAATAAAATTTAAAGCTACTAAAATTCCTAATAAAAAAGATGATAAAAAATTTACTATTGAAGTATTTTGAATATCAAAACCTATACTTTTTTTAAAATTATTTTGTATGAATGTTCTCAGTGTTAATCCAAAAGTACTACCGAGTAAAATTATACTTATTGAACTAAAATCCAAAATTTACATTTTTATCCAGCCTTTTGAAATCTTATTAGGATCATCTAAAAATTTATTAGAATATAATTCAACCCTAACCCAAGTTTCATCTTTGCTGACTTTCCAATTACGTAATACTGATAAAGTTGTACCTACATCAAGAACTAATAATTCTTTAGCATAAATCTCAGGACAAGAATAAAGAGAAATATTGGAACTCAATATAATTTCATTTTTATTTTTAGGAAACTCATTATGATTAAAACTTTTTTGGATCCCACCTGCAGGTAATGTAATTGGAGCAATTAATGCAAAAGTTATTAAACAAAAATTCTTGAGAACATTATTAATCATATGTCTAAAGTTTTCATATCTAAGTTGCTACTATGAGTTTCAATAAATTCTCTTCGTGGTGCAACTTTATCCCCCATTAATATATTGAATATTCTGTCAGCTTCAAGTGCATCTTCGATTTCAACCCTTTTCATCATCCTCGTTTGAGGATTCATAGTTGTATCCCATAATTGTTTTGGCATCATCTCACCTAATCCCTTAAACCTTTGGATATTATAATTTGCATTTTCTCCAAAACCTTGAATTGTATCCTTTAATTGATTCTCGTTATAACAGTAATTATGATTCTTACCTCTTTCAACTTTATACAGAGGGGGACAAGCAATATATATAAAACCTTTCTCAACAAGTTCTCTTTGGTATCTGTAAAAAAATGTCAGCAATAAAGTTCTTATATGAGCACCGTCAACATCAGCATCCGTCATAATGACAACTCTGTGATATCTCAAAGAGTTCTCATCGAACTCCTCTCCTTTTATCCCTAATCCTAGAGCTGTTATCAATGACTGTATTTCTGTGTTTTTATAAATTTTAGTATCGTCAGTTTTTTCAATATTAAGAATTTTACCCCTTAGAGGCAAAATAGCCTGAAAATTTCTATCTCGTCCTTGTTTTGCAGAGCCACCTGCTGAATCTCCTTCAACTATATAAATTTCTGATTCTGAGGGATCTCTAGAACTACAATCTGCTAATTTACCCGGTAATGTAGAACTTTCTAGAACACTTTTTCTTCTTACTAATTCTCTAGCTCTTCTCGCAGCTTCTGCTGCATTAAATGATTGAATTGCTTTTTCAAGAATCAAGTCCAAAATTCCAGGATTGAATTCCATATATTTTGTGAGAGCCTCCCCAATGAGAGAATCCACAATTCCCCGTACTTCAGTATTTCCTAATTTTGTTTTTGTTTGCCCTTCAAATTCGGGATCTGGAACTTTTACTGATAAAACAACAGTCAAACCCTCTCTAATATTTTCGCCTGCTAAATTTTTTTCAATATCTTTTCTTTTGCCTCTTTTTTTTGCAAGATTATTAAAAGTTCTTGTCAAAACAGTTTTTAGCCCTTCAATATGAGTTCCTCCATCAATAGTTCTAATATTATTTGCGAATCCTAAAATATTATCTGAATATACATCTGAACACCATTGTAAAGCTGCTTCTACATATACATTTTCTTTCTGTGAGTCAACATAAATAATTTCATTATGAAGAGAATCTTTTTCAGCATTCATATATTCAACATATTCCTTAATACCTCCTTGATACAGGTAAATTTCTTCTTTAAAAGAACCATCTGATAATGTATTTCTCTCATCTCTAAAGACAATTTTTACTCCACCATTAAGATAAGCGAGCTCCCTTAATCTAGATGAAAGAAGAGCATATTCAAATTCAATTCCTCCAGAAAAAATCGTTTTGTCGGGTTTAAAGCAAATAGTTGTTCCTTTCTTAGATGATTTGCCAATCTGCTTTTTAGTTTCCAATTCACCCTTTGATACACCTTTTTCAAATCTTTGATTAAATTCGCTTCCATCCCTATAAACAGTCACATTAACCCATTCGCTAAGAGCATTAACTACAGATATTCCTACTCCATGCAAACCTCCTGAAACTTTATAACCACCACTTCCAAATTTCCCTCCTGCATGAAGTACAGTTAGTACGGTTTCTAAGGCACTTTTCCCTGTTCTTGGATGAATATCTGTTGGAATACCTCGGCCATTATCAGAAATTAAAGCAGAGCCATCTGCTCGAAGAACTATTTCTATGTGATCGCAATGTCCTGCAAGTGCTTCATCAACCGAGTTATCAACTACCTCGTATACTAAATGGTGTAATCCCCTAGGTCCTGTTGAACCTATATACATCCCAGGGCGTTTACGAACTGGTTCTAACCCCTCTAAAACCTGTATCTGTTCCGCACCATAATCATTTGAGATTTTATTAGATCTTTTGTCCTCACTCATTTAATATAAAAAAATATTAGACTTTTAAAATGTTATTTTTAAAAGGTATTTCATTAAACTTACCACCGCAAAAAGATAAAGGCTCGAATTCAATGAAAAATTTAATCACTTTAATTATATAGCTAATTTTTTTTTCTTCAGAAATTCATATGTCTCCGTCTCTACCTCATGTAATAATTTTAATTGGGCCTACCGCAAGTGGCAAAACAGAATTAGCTATTGAAATTGCAGAATATTTTAAAACTCATATACACAATATCGATTCAAGACAAATTTATAAGTCCATGGATATTGGAACAGCCAAGCCATCTAGAATCCAACAAAAAAAAATAAAGCATTTTTTAATAGATATTGAGGAACCAATCAATCCAATTAATGTAAAACAATTTCAAGAAATTGCTCAAAAATCTATTAAGGGTGAAATTAAAAAAGATAATTTACCTTTTCTTGTTGGAGGAAGTGGGTTGTATATGAACTCAATAACAAAAGGATTTTTTGTACCAGATGTCCCTCCTCAAAATAATTTCAGAAAACAATTAGAAGAACTTGGTCAGGAAAAATGTTGGGACCTATTAAAAAATTGTGATCCATTATCAACAAAAAAAATCAATTTTGCTGACCAAATTAGAACAATCAGAGCTTTAGAAGTCTTTTATGTAACGGGTAAACCTTTGTCAACTCTGAAAGTTCAAAAATCGCCTAACTGGAATATCCTAGAGCTTGGATTAGATAGAGATAATTTAAAAGAAAGAATTTTTCAAAGAACAAAAATAATGTTTTTATCGGGAATTATTGAGGAGACGAAAGACCTTATCTCTAAATACGGATTTGATTTGCCAATATTAGAAACCATTGGTTATCGAGAAGCAAGGGATGTTTTAAATAACCGATCAACAATAGACAAAGCGATTGAGTTAACTGCTACAAAAACAATCCAATTTGCCAAAAGACAAAAAACTTGGTTTCGTAATAAAAATAATCCTATTTGGCTTAATAACAAAAACCTGCTAAAAGATGCAATAATTAAAATAGAGTCTTTTTTAAGCTAACTTTATAAAAATAGATTTTGTTCATCATCCCATCAATTTATTTAATTAACTGAATGCCCCCACGCCCACGCTTTGACCGACGAGCTCCAGTTAGAGAGCTACCAAATATAAATGAAAGAATAAAATACCCTCAATTGAGAGTCGTTGATTCAGATGGAAAACAATTAGGCGTCATAGATAGATTAAAAGCATTAGAAATAGCATCTCAAAGAGAACTTGATTTAGTTTTGGTGAGCGAAAAAGCAAATCCTCCTGTTTGTAGAATCATGGACTACGGTAAATATAAATTTGAACAAGAAAAGAAAGCTAAAGAAGCAAGGAAAAAATCTCACCAAACAGAAGTTAAAGAAGTAAAAATGAGGTATAAAATTGATAAGCATGATTATGATGTTCGAATTGGTCAAGCTACTAAATTTCTAAAATCGGGAGATAAAGTAAAGTGTACTGTAATTTTTAGGGGAAGAGAAATTCAACACTCAAATTTAGCTGAGACTCTTCTTTTAAAAATGGCTAATGATTTAGAAGAGCAATCAGAAGTTCAACAAAAACCAAAAAGAGAAGGGAGAAACATGATTATGTTTTTAAGTCCTCGTAAAACTCCTCTTATTAAAAAAAATGATGAGTGATAAATTGTTATCAAAAAATATGACAGATGTTAAAGTGTCACTAGATCAAAAATTAAATTAGTCAGGATTTTTCTAAAGTGAGATTCCATATTCAACAAGAAAGTGATATCCCAGCATCTACTCAACTAAATAATCAAATTTGTTTCGCAATTGCAGCAAGACATTATCCTCCAGGACACAGACTCCCAAGCACGAGGCAACTTGCAATGCAGACTGGACTCCATCGGAATACAATTAGCAAAGTTTATAGACAACTGGAAGTAGATGGAGTTGTTGAAGCAATAGCTGGATCAGGTATCTACGTGAGAGATAATCTTACTAAAAAAGAATTTACAAAATCACTTTACTCAAAAGACAAAATTAGTAAGGCACCTGATCAAGAAGCAAAGAAGGTAATTGACAACTTAATAAGTCTTGGATTCACTTTACAAGAGACCAGAGAGATATTGAACAATGAAATTGATTGGCGTATTCAATGCGGTTCAAGAATCATAGTCAGTACTCCTAGAGAAGATATTGGAGCTTCTATGTTAATAGCAGAAGACCTTTCTACAACAGTTAATGTACCAGTAGAAGTTGTTCCTATGGAAGAATTAGAAAAAGTTTTAAGTAATTCAAATAATGGTACGATTGTAACAAGCAGATATTTTTTACAGCCTCTAGAAAAAGTTGCCAAGCAATATGGAGTTCGCGCAATTGCAGTTGACTTGAGTGATTTTCAAAAGGAATTAAAAATGCTCAAGGAATTAAATGCTGGAAGTTGTGTAGGTATTGTTAGCATAAGTCCTGGTTTATTGAGAGCTGCAGAAGTCATTATTCATAGCATGCGTGGTAGTGAATTAATGCTTATGACGGCAATCTCAGACAATAACAGTAGATTACTCTCACTTTTAAAGGCTTCAAACCACATAGTTTGTGATGGACCGAGTTTATCAGTTGTAGAAAACACTTTGTTAAAAAATCGTTCTCAGTTGATGAGATTACCACAAATAATCTGTGCTAAAAATTATTTAAGTATAGAAACAATAAATCAATTAAAAAAAGAAATAGGAGTTTTTAATTAAACCATGGTAATGAAAACTTTTAAATCAGATATAGAAATTATCAGAGAGAGAGATCCCGCCGCAAGAGGAATATTAGAGATATTTCTTTGCTACCCTGGCTTTCAATCAATAGTTATCCATAGGTTTACGCATAAATTATGGCAATTAAAGATTCCTTTGATTCCCCGCTTGCTCAGTCATCTTAATAGGCTAGCAACAGGTATTGAAATCCATCCTGGGGCAAAAATTGGTAAAAGGGTTTTCATAGATCATGGAATGGGTGTTGTAATTGGTGAAACTGCTGAGATAGGAAATAACTGTTTGCTTTATCAGGGCGTGACATTAGGAGGTACTGGTAAAAGCCATGGCAAAAGACACCCCACCTTAAGGGAAAATGTTGTAGTCGGAGCGGGCGCAAAAGTTCTTGGATCTATCACGGTAGGATCTAATACCCGTATTGGTGCTGGCTCAGTAGTTGTTCGAAATGTAGAGGGGAACAGTACTGTGGTCGGAGTTCCTGGCAGAGTAGTTCATCAAAGTGGTGTCAAAGTAAATCCTTTAGCTCACTCTGCCTTACCAGATGCAGAAGCTAATGTGATAAAAAATTTAATGGATAGGATAGACTCTCTTGAAAATGAAATTCTTAAACTACAAAAAACTCTAGAATGTATAGCCAGCTCAGAATCTATTGATATTTCTAAACTCGGTGATTCTCAAAATCTTAAAGATAAAGAAATTTTTGAATTTCTTGGAGATGATTAAATATTGAATTATTTTTCATTAACGTCAGTTTTAGGTTGAAACATGAACATTGAATAAATAACATTTCGTCTCATATTAGTCATCATTTCGAGAAACATGTCATATCCTTCGTTTTTATATTCGATTAATGGATCTTTTTGACCATAACCTCTCAATCCAACTGATTCCCTCAATGAATCCATGGATTGAAGATGTTCTCGCCATAAATTATCAATTTGTTGCAAAATGAAAAATCTTTCAGCTTCTCTCATTAATCCTGGACGAATCTTTTCTATTTGTGATTCCTTTAAATCATAAGCTATTCGCAACTGCTCTTGAAAATAGTTTTTTAATTCTTCTATGGACAGTAAATTAATATCATCAGGTTTAAGATCATCTAATAAATATATAAATTCTTTGACTTTAGAAATTAATTGATCAATATTCCATTCTTCAGGAGGAAGATCAGGATTAATATAAGCATCTACAATTTCAATCATCGTCCTTTCTCCATATCCTATTACTTGTCTTTTTAAATCAATTCCTTTCAATACCCGGAGTCTTTCGCCATAAACTGCTTTTCTTTGATTGTTCATTACCTCGTCGTATTCAAAAACTTGTTTTCTAATATCGTAATAATAGGTTTCAACTTTCTTTTGAGCACTTTCTAGAGACCTAGTAAGCATTCCTGACTCAATAGGCATATCTTCATCAACCCTAAAAGCATTCATTAGATTTGCCACTCTATCACCTCCAAAAATCCTTAATAAATTATCATCTAAAGATAAAAAGAATCTTGTACTTCCCAAGTCACCTTGTCTTCCTGCTCTTCCTCTAAGTTGATTATCCACTCTTCGTGATTCATGTCTCTCAGTACCAATGACATGTAAACCGCCAGCTTCTCTTACTTTTTCTTCTTCATGAATCAAAACTTTTTCATATTCTTTTTTTACATCAGACAAAGATTCTCTCAAAAGCTTTATCAAGTCATCATTAGTTGGTGCTTTTTCTGCCGCTGTAGCTATCCTATCATCAAGTTCTAAGACAGAAAGTTGTCTATCTCCCCAATTTTTTACAAGTTCATCAGATAAAACAGAGAGTTTCTTTTCAATTACCTCATCTAGTTTGCAAGGGAAAAGACTTGTTGAAGCATTTGAAATGTTCTTTTTCAAATTTGAACCAGCTTTTGTAGAAAAACCACCCTTAGATTTTGAATTTCTTTGTTTAGGTATTGGTGGCTTATGCTCATTATCAGGCTTGACTAACAAAGGAATTAAAATCTCTTTTAATTTAAGCCTTGCCATATAGTCACTATTACCGCCAAGAATTATATCTGTTCCCCTTCCAGCCATATTAGTCGCAATAGTAACAGCTCCTGCTCTTCCTGCCTGAGCAATAATTTCAGCCTCACGTTCAACGTTCTCTGGCTTAGCATTTAACAAATTATGTGGGATTTTTTCTTCTGATAAAAGTGAACTTAATAATTCACTTTTTTCAACACTTGTTGTACCAACTAGAACAGGTCTTCCCTCTCTATGAATTTGCGCAGTTTCTTTAGCAACGGCTTTCCATTTACCAATCTCTGTTTTAAATACTTGATCAGACCAATCTTGTCTCTTTCTTATTTGATTTGTCGGTATGACTGTTGATTCTAATTTATAAGTCTTTTCAAATTCAACCTCCTCAGTTTTTGCAGTTCCCGTCATTCCTGCTAAACCAGGATATAAAAGGAAAAAATTCTGATAAGTTATGGATGCTAATGTTTGAGTCTCAGGCTGAATTGGAAGACTCTCTTTAGCTTCAATTGCCTGATGTTGTCCATCACTCCAACGTCTGCCAGGCATTACCCTACCAGTAAATTCATCCACTATGACAGCTTCATCGTTCTTAATAATATAATTCACATCTTTAATAAATAATTCTTTAGCTTTTAAAGCGTTAGTTATATAGTGCGCCCAAGGATCTTGAGGATTATATAAATCATTAACTCCCAAATACTCTTCACATTTTGCGAAACCCTGATCAGTTAATATACAACTTCTCTGTTTTTCATCAACTTCATAATCGCCTTCTGGATCAATACCATCTTTACTTAACTCTTTTGCTTTGACTAATGCCAGAGATAATTCTGAAGCCTTTTGATATTTTTCTTGTGGTCTTTCAACTTGGCCAGAAATGATTAGAGGCGTTCTTGCTTCATCAATTAATATTGAATCAACCTCATCAATTACGCAATAATTAAATTTTCTTTGAACTACCTCACTAATATCGGTAGCCATATTATCTCTTAAATAATCAAATCCTAATTCTGAATTTGTAGCATACGTTATATCACAATCATAATTTTTCTTTCTCTCAACTGGATTCATATCTTGCTGAATCAAACCAACGGATAAACCTAAAAAACGATGAACTTGTCCCATCCACTCCGCATCCCTTCTAGCTAAATAATCATTTACAGTAACAACATGAACACCTTTTCCCGTAAGGGCATTTAAAAAACACGGTAATGTTGCAACAAGTGTTTTTCCCTCTCCAGTCTTCATCTCAGCAATTTGACACTCATTTAAAACCATCCCACCTATTAACTGAACATCAAAGTGTCTCATATCAAGAACACGTTTACTTGCTTCTCTTACTATTGCAAAGGCTCTAGGAAGAAATTCTTCTAAGAGTTCTTTTTGTTTTTTAAAATCTAATTCTGCTGAAATATTTGATTTAAGATTTTGAGTTTCTTTTCTAAGCTCATCATCAGTCAGTTGAGAAATTTCTTCTTCTAAAAAATTTATCTCTTCCACTATTGGTTGATAGCGCTTTAACTTTCGTGTATTCGGATCTCCCAACAAAAGTTTTAGCATAAGTCAAAGTCCTAAAAATTCATCCTATTACAAACATTATAAATTAGTGCGTTACAACAGAATGAAGAAAACTATTATCTCTTTATTTTATAGAAACGATCGATTAAGGTATTTAGATTGAAGTCACAAAAATAACCTAGCTGACATCACTTTTCAAAAATCTTTTTAATAAATGAAAGAAATATCTATAATTAAACATGCAAAAGGGGCTTTAGGATTAAGGGTTTTTGGATTAGGTCCTAATCTTAAACCAACAAAAGGATTAATTAAACTACAAAAATTACTAGATACCAATGCTTTTTGGGCAAAAAATAGATCAATTAATGATCTAAAAAAATGTCTTGCTAACAGTGATGTCGTAATAAGTCTTTGGGTTGGCAAGGAAATAGTTGGTTTTGGTAGAGCTTTAACCGATGGGATTTACCGCGGAGTGCTTTGGGATATTGTTATTGATCGAAATTACCAAGGCAATGGTTTCGGCACATTAATTTTAAACAATCTTTTATCTTCTAAAAAAATTAAAAATACAAAAAAATTATATTTAATGACAACAAATAAAAAATCGTTTTATTCTCAATTTGATTTTAAAGAAGTTACTTCTCAAAATTTATTGATTCGTGAAATATAAAGTATTCTTTTTCTAAAGAAAGCAAAATCAAGATACAAATTTACTATAAAGCCATCTTATAAATGGTCCTAAAATAGGAACTGGTCCAAAAGTTGGGCCGCAAAAATCAAAGTAATCTCTGTGCTCTTTTATTAGTCCATTTTCACCAAATAATAAACGAGTAGTTCCAGGATAAATAAATTCTTTACCCATAATTTTTAAACCCATTGTCCATTCAATAAATCCACAATCCCCAGTTATAGAAATTGCATGAGTTTCTAAAAAAACATCATCACATCTTTTAACTAGCTTTTCTTGAGCTTTAACATAAGAATCTAAACCCTCTGTTTTCTGAGTTGGGTCTGTAAAAATAACATTCTCATTATAAAATTCAGCCCATTTTTGTTTTGTTGGTGCATCTGTACCATAAGGTTTAGTAAATAATCCTCTTAAATCATCTATAGAGATTACTCTTGTCATTACGAAATTTTTATTAAGAACATCTTAGAAGATACAAACTTTAAAAGCGAAATTTCATACTCTCAGAATTTGATTTAAAAAATAAAATCAGATATTAATCCATCATCTATGTTGTTGTTATAAATTATTGCCAGCAAATCACTTTTATTTTCATCTATATAGACCTTCATATTTTTGCCACTATCAAAAACTCCTAATTCCTCAACAACAAGCCCTCTTAAATCAACTTTATCTCCTCTTTCAAAATCTCTAATTCTGTCGTAACCACTTCCGGCAGTTAATACAAAAACATCATTTCCACTTCCACCATATAAATCATCTTTACCTAAACCTCCAACTAAAATATCATCGCCATCTTCTCCTTTTAATAAGTCATCTCCACTTTCTCCATATAATTCATCTCCATCATCTCCGCCTCTTAGATAATCATCATCTTCTCCACCATATAGGTAATCAACTCCAGCATGTCCTTTTAGGTAATCATCACCTGTATCACCATATAATTGATCTGCCCCAGCACCGCCATAAAGTTTATCGGCACTTGTTCCTCCATGTAATTCATCATTTCCATTACCTCCAGAAAGCCTATCTTTACTAGTGCCACCTTCTAAATAATCATCACCATCTTGACCGTAAAGTTTATCAGCGCTAGAGCCTCCATATAATTCATCATTTCCATCTTCTCCATATAACTTGTCGGCGCTGGATTCTCCATAAAGTTTGTCATCATCTTCTCCTCCTCGTAGATAATCCTTACCACTTCCTCCCCAGAGGATGTCATTACCAGAATGTGCTTTTAGATAATCATTACCACTTTCTCCATAAAGAGTATCTGCTCCCTCTGAGCCATATAATCTGTCATTACCTTTTCCTCCATATAATTTGTCATCACCACTTTTGCCATAAAGCTTGTTCGCTTTATCATTTCCAGTAAGCGTATTATCTAGATCATTACCAGATCCGGAGATATTGCCTTTACCTGTAAGGGTTAGATTCTCTACATTGCTAGATGCTGTAAATGTAACTGATGAATAAATTAAATCAGTTCCTTCGTCCTCTTCTTCTGTGACACTATCACTTTTACTGCTCACATAAAAAGTATCATCACCATCTCCGCCATACATTTTGTCGCTACCGGATTCTCCTTTCAGGCGGTCATCTCCAGCTCCACCATAAAGTTCATCAGAACTGGAGCCTCCTCTTAAATAATCATTACCATTACCTCCATAAAGTTTATCGGCACTGGAGTGTCCCTTTAAATAATCATCTCCATCTTCTCCATAAAGAATGTCAGAACTGCTACCACCATAAAGCTTGTCCTCATCATCTCCTCCATAGAGTTCATCAGAACTTGTTCCACCATATAAAATATCATTTCCACTACCACCATATAATTTATCCGCGCTGGATTCTCCATATAATTTGTCATTACCTTCTCCTCCATAGAGTTCGTCAGAACTTGTTCCTCCTAGTAAGGTATCGTCACCAGCTCCTCCATATAATTTGTCTTTGCCGTAATGACCTTTTAAATAATCATCGCCATCTTCTCCATAAATAATATCTTCTCCCTTCCAGCCATATATCCTATCTTTACCATCTCTTCCATAGATTTCATCATCGCCATCTTTTCCATAAAGTTTATTATCACCAGAATTTCCCAACAGAGTATTATCTAGGGAATTACCAGATCCATTGATATTAGATGAGCCAGTAAGATTAAGATCTTCTACATAAGAAGAAGCAGTATATGTAACTGAGGAATAAATTAGATCAATGCCTTCTCCAGCTTTTTCAATGACTCGATCATCTTTGCTATCAACGTAATAAGTATCATGACCTTTACCTCCTCTTAAAACATCATCTTCTGAACCTCCATTAAAAACATCATTACCATCTTTACCAGTTAATGTATCTTTTCCCTCAGTTCCAAGATATGTTTTACCTATAAAATCAGATGCAGTAGGTGTTTCTGACCATCCAGCAGCAATCATTGCATCCGCCCCAAGGAACATAACACTAAAGTTTTGACCATTACCTACATTCCAAAGACTTATATCTTGATTAAATACTTCTGCGTTAGAAAACATATAAGAGAAATTAGTTCCATTACTTACGTCCCAATCGCTTATATCAGAATTAAAAGTTGTTTTACCTCGAAATAGTCCTGAAAAATCAGTTATTTGACTAACATCCCAGTTGTTAATATCTCCATACATTGCTGCTGCTTCATCCTGATCTTCTGTCCATGCATATATTGCAGTATCAAGTGAATCTCTTTCTAAAAATTTAGTTCTTATTTCATTATCAACATTTTGATTATTAACAAAAATAGTATCGAACTCTGTGCCTTTGTAGCCCCCACTATTTGAGACTGATACCCTAATTAAATATTTCGTATCATCGTCATAAGCGTTGTCAGCAATACCAGTAATGACAACATCCTTAGCAATATTCCAATTGCTTCTGTTAAAAGTGAGTTTGTTAACAGAAAGTATACCTTCCGTTGAATCAAGACCTGTGAGGGAAACAACAACATCCTCGTCTGTAAGAGGTTCTTGATTCAGCTTGACCTTGAATGATGTAGAGGAACCAACCTCTGAGGTTTGCAGTTTTCCTTCGCTATCGCGAGGTGCGGTTGGAATAATGCTGATGCCACTGAAAGGAATCTCAGCATCTTCCAATCCCGTAGTGATCTTGGCCAGAAAAATATCTGTTCCCCCCTGATTCTTTGCGATGCCTGCGTCTCCAGTCGTAATGCCATTCAAATAGAGTTCATCATTAGCGATGACAAAACTCCACCCTTGCATCCATTCATCAGGCAGATTGATCAATAGATGTCGCCCCATATTTCCGTCTTTCTCAAGTTCATGAATAACAGCTGCTTTCCCTTCAATACTTGCTGCGTATACAGTCCCTTTATAAGTAACGATATCGACGAACCTTGATCCCCAATCTCTCAATATTTTTCTCCATAAGACTTCGCCAGTTTCTAAATCGCGACTTACCAGGAGGCTGCCTGAGTCAGTTGATCTTTTCTTGTGTGTTTTACCCGCAGATATCAGTTGATTTTCAAAAATTGTTGAACTGTACTCTTCTGAACGCTGGCCATAATGTTTTGAATTGCTATACCAGACTTGATTTCCATCCAGATCATATTTGAAGGAGTGTGTATTTTGGGCGACCGTTAAGCCATATCCATCTTTTTCCTTAGAGGTTCCGCTGAGATAGAGCGCTTTACCATCTGTTTCAATGTCAAGAAAATCAACGATAGGATTCCTTTGGACTGATTTCCAATGAATCGAACCATCGTTTGTACTAAGTGAATAAATAACACCTGCTTTGTACCCGCTTGCTCCACCAGCAGTATAAATTTTGTCGTCAATCACGACCATGTCAAAGATGGTGTGTTCTGGAACTTCCAATGAAGCTTCCCAGAGCAGATCTCCGTTAGCATCAAATTTACCAATTTTTGAGGTCTTTGTTGGCTCTAAACTGGACCAAGCAACATAAATGTCCCCATTCTGATCGGTTGCAGTGGCAAGAGTTTGATAACTACCAATTAGATTTTCCCAGAGTAATTCACCGTTTAAGTCTGTCGCACGAATATACGCCTTGTTGTTTTCTGTGTTTTCTGCATTTGAGATCCAAGGCAAAATGATTTGATCATTCGTATAGCTTGGCCTAGAAATATTTGTATCTCTCCAGTGGTACCCACGGTCATGGAATCTATCATTGTCTTGTGTTCCGAATGAGCTGATAAATTCATAGCTCAATGGTTTGCTTAATGGAATTGCATCACTAACTGTTCGCGTGCCATTAGCAAAGTTGAGGTGTTCAATATCACGCAAAAGGTCTACCCCATCTGGGCTCGTCTCCCGCAGGTCAGTGATTTCCACGTCTCCACTGTCCAGCAACCGCAATGAATAGTCCGATTTATTGCCGCTGTACTGTGCTCGATCAATTCCTGCTCCGCCATTCAAACTGTCGTTGCCTGCGCCGCCAGCAAAGTATTCATTTTGATCGGAACCAGTGATGAAATCATCTCCACCAAGACCAAACAGCCATGTTGTCTCGAATGTTGTTTGTAAATTGTCGTCGCCCTCCGTGGCATTAAGCTGCTGAGACACAAGCAACTCAATGGGCTCTGTTGTGATGCTAAAAAGCCCCGTCTCATCCGTTGCTTTGTATTGGATGTTGAACGAGCCCAGATGTTCTTCTTTTGTAGGAGTTCCCGATAGATCACCTTGTGCGTTCAACGTCAGCCAGTCAGGACCAACCAGTTGACCGAAAGTAACTGAACCTCCTTCAGGATCAAACGCACTGTCTGCAATGCTGAAGCTATACTCCTTACCAATATCTGCTGGTAGTAGCTTCCAAGTGTTATCTTCCAATTGCTCATCATCCAAATCAATTGACTGATCATCAGAACCGGGACTCGGATTGTCCAGAATGGGTGCACGATTATTCCCATTCTTGTAGTTAGTGATATAAAACTCGTTGGTACCATTGTTGTCTTTATCTTTCTGTATTGCAGCGAGGCTAACGATTCGAAATCCCTTACTGGCTTCTTTGTCATTATTATGTTGGTTATCGACAAAATATCGATGTGATACACCTTCCTCATCGCTTTCGTAACTGCCACCAACTTGAAGCACTTTATTGTCAAGCATCTCTCCAACATTTCCTGCTTGGTCATAGGTACCGAAAAAGCTTGGTGTGGAATAGCTTCCCACCGACATAGTGTCATCAACCGTACTACCGTAATTGGCATCATTCGTTGTTATTAAATTGTTACTACCGGTTCGTCCTGTTGCATGCTTATAGACTGTATTTGTCGATTGGTTGTAGTAAGCAGATTTAATCCATTCTTCCCAGCTAGGTAAAGATATTGCACCGGCCCCCCAGGCACGTTGGTTGTCTTTGCGTTGCGTATAGCCCTTGTTAAAGCCGTTTAAATTTCCACCGTAAATCGCACCCGCTTCACCGCTCATCCAATTGGTGAATCGTGTTGCACTCGCCCAGCTCACATAGGTGACTGGATGATTTTCATTTCCACTAACGGGTGTATAGATGTATCCTCCAGACCCTGATGGATCTGATTCACGGCCAATCTGCATCCGGCTATCCCAGACATCGCCGACGTTGACGTATTGAGCAACTTCATTGAGGAACGCAGCATATTGACTGTTGGTGATTTCATACTTGCTGATGTAGTAGCCATAGGTTGGCAAGCTCAGCTCTGCTTTTCCATCATGATTTTTGGGTACAAGATATTGATGATCACCGTCCTGGTAATCAACATAAACCGACTCGATCTCGATTTGCTGCGGCCTGGTATCTACCGTGAATTGCCATGTATCTCCTTTTACGATTGAATCATCTAATTTTTTGGTATCGATCCTCCAGTAATAGGTTTGTCCAGCAGAAAGGATCTCATTTTCCTCAGGTGTCGGATCATAAATATTCCCTGTTTGCTCAATCTTAAATTCCAGTTGATCTGGATTTGTCCCAAAGTAAACACGATTGCTTTCGGCATCCAGGCCTTCTTGCCAGATCAGATCAAGATCTGGTTTGGCAATGAGGGTTTTATCTCGAGCACCGATTGGAAAACTTGCCTTCTCTTCTTGATGGCCAGGTATCCAGTACTGGCTATCGCCGTATTCATAGGCGCCGATATCTGGTGCAGCTCCGACGATTCCATCGGAGACACCATCAAATGGGATGGTGAAGCCTTCTATGGAAATGCCAGCATCAATAAAGGCTGACCCCTCTTTAGGTCGGAAATCGTAGTTGCCCCAATCTCTGAGCTCATCCCACACGTGACCGCCGCGATGACCCCAACCAGAGTTATTGGTTCTATCATCTGGATTTTTAATTGGGTTGATGCCGCTATTAATCGCGTTGTTGTGAGCAACAGAGAGGTGATTCCCCTTCCAAGGCAATTTATTTCCATCTTGATCCAATCCCCGGCCTGACACGCGGTTCCAGATTGTGCGGCCCGTTTCATATGTCTCTCCGACTGTCTCGTAATATTTAACGATTAAGCCTCCCACTTGGCTTTGCTGCAGACCGGATGTGTTGTTCTCACCGAGGTCATAACTGAGGTATTCCGACGCAATCGGTTCAGCGCCATCAGTTGGAGCAGCCTCACCTGCAAAGCCCCAAGAAACAGAAAGATGGTCTGAGCCTGTGTCCCCTCTGAGTAGTGCCTTAATTGCATAGCGTTTGCCAGCTTCTAAACTAATGCTGACTGATCGGCCCGTGGATTCAGTTCCGCCTGCGTCGTAATCTCTGAACTTGGTGACACCATCACGTTTAGCAACAAGCACGAGGTTGTTGATATCTTCATTGCTGCTGAGCCAGAGCTCAGAGTGATCATTAGAGGATAAATAAAAGATATAGTCGGCGTCTTGTTTCGGTGTTAGATATCCACTGATTTCTGCCCCGTAGTTATCTTTTTTGTAATCATCAATTTCGAATGACCGTACAACTTCAATGCTGTCGTAACTATCGTTTTTGTATTTTTCTGAGTTGCTCAGAATGTCGACTGACGGGCCTCCTGATGCCTCTTGATAGCCATAAAATTTGACCTCCCACATTGCCAGGTCATCACCATTAGCAAAGGCTGTATTGTTGTGAATCTTGTGTTGATCACCTTTGGTCTTGAGGGCCACCCCGTTTTGCCAAGCAACATTGTGGCTTGCGATCCTGCCGATACCTGCTGGGTGCCCATCAAAGCGCAGGCCATTTCTAGTATGGCCATAGATCCAGTTTCGATTGACGACGACATCGGAGGCACCCTGATTAATAGTGATTCCACCTGTATCCCAGTCGTACCATGATTTGCCGATATGGTTCAGCTCGATTTGATTGCTACTTCCCGGTCGGCCAAGACCTCCAAAACCCGTCCCAACAACAGTATTTTTTAGGGATACAACGTTGCTGTTATGCCTGACGATCGGCCCCCCATTATTACCCCACATATGGTTGATCGCATCATGAAAATTGTTATTTTTAAAAATCAGTGAACTTACGTTCTTCCCATATTCAATGAGCGTGCCATAGTTGTAGGCAAATTCATTGTTTGTGAACTTTAGCCTCGAGCTCGATCGAACGATGTTTGAACCTGGCCAACTTGTATCCGATAGCATGTAATTGGTGTAGCCAGGATGCAGGACTTTTGAGTTTTTAAACTCCAGATCTCGCGTGTTGTTGATGGTCAGTGACGTGGCAAAGAGATTGATGCCATCAAAGATCCATCCATCGCTATTCAGGATTTTGAGGCCAGCTCCGCTTTCTCCGGGTCCATGTTGATTTGTTCTGGCAATGATGCGTTGCTCATTGGGATCAATGCCATCCGCCAGTTGTAGGTAAAGATCTCCCGTTTCTTTATCAAAGAACCACTCCCGATCGGCATCGAGCAGCGGTAAAGCGCCCATTAACCAACCACCCGTATTGCCTATTACCCCATTGGACGTTTGTTGTTTGGGGTTTTTAGCTGTCTGTACGACATCTGATCCTTGCTGATGATCCTTAACCAGCATCGGCCCTTGGCCGACGCCGTACCAAACGGCTCCTTCGACACTGCCTTGAATATCATCCAAGCCATCGATTCTGTAGTTGCTGTGCTCTTCTGAGTTGGCCGAACGATAGGCCTTGGTGCTGGTCCACCAAAATGAATGATCAGGTTGATCAAATTCATGTTCGAGATTGGGGAATCGTGCGCCTGTGAGTAGCTTGTCGTCTAGAAATAACTGCCTGATCTTGCGCTTGTTGGTACCCAGGTCATCGCTGCCTTGCCATACATTTGTTTTCCAGCGATCTCCATCCTTGACCCATGAAGTGCTGATTGGCGGGGCACCAGAAACAACGACAGTTTCACCTTCATAGGCTTTGACCGTAATGGGATTGTGCTTGTCTCCCTTGGGGCCTGCTGAACCATTGATCTTCAGTTGTTGATAATACGTTCCCCCTCGTATATGGAGGGTATCTCCCGGTTTTAATGAGTCTTTTGCATGTTCAAAGGTTGCGAACGGATTATCGATGCTGCCATCATTTTCATCCGAGCCATTTAATGCCAGGTAATAGTTGTCACCCATGCGATGAGGTTCGACCTCAATAGTCCTCGCTACAGAGGTGCTTAAGCCCTCTGAATCTTCAACGCTATAAGTGAGTTCATAGGTTCCAGGCTTGCTTGTATCAATTACTCTTGGTGATGTGACACTGACGTTGGTGCTGAGGTCACCATCTTCTGGATCAGTTGCAGACCAACCTTCTTCCACCCATTCGCTACCTTGTTGGATGGTGATGCTGGCGTCGCCACTTAGCTGCAGTGTTGGTGCCTGATTGGCCGCTCCCTGTTGTGCAAAGATTGCGCCAGATGTTTCCTGGCCTGTAACAATTTGGATAATACCAGCTCCTGCATCCCCTTCTTGTGATGCCGCATTAACCAGAAATAACTTGTCTCCATTGGCTACCAACTGGGGGTCTTGCGTTGCATTGATTGGTGCTGCGAAGTAAATCTGTCTGCCTAGCTCTCCTTGCGTGCTAATCTCTTGCACGTTACCTTCCCAGCCCTTTCCTTTCCTTTCTATTGCGACTGCATAAATCTTCCCATTGAATTCGGTAATACTCGATATTATTTTATCGCCACTGCTCCCCCATTGTTGCCTCCAGTTGATCGCACCTGTCTGAAGATTTCTGCTGACAAGGCGCCAGGATGAACCATCATAAAACTCATCCAAGCTTGTTTTGCCTGCTGAGATGATCTGATTGCCAACGATGACTGATGTCTGGTCTTGCGTGTTTGTGCGACTCAGCTTTTGCCTATCCGAACCGTTCCAAGCTTCAACGACAGTGCCATCAAGCTTGAATTGATGGACTGTGCCCGAGATTCCAAGTGCTGACTTTGAGCTGACATAAAGGTTGGAACCATCGCTGTCGATTTCCGTGAATGCAGTCGAATCGCTAGCTGCTACCTCTTTCTGCCACAACAACTTGCCATCATTACGATTGACGGCAATGAACAGAGGCCTTTTTGTACCTTTGTATTGCCCGACAGCGTAGAGTGTATTTCCAACGGCGTAGAGATCATTAATGATGTAATTGTGGCTTTCTAGTTCTGTTTTCCAGACGATCTCACCATTGTCAGGATTTAGTTTGGCAATAAACGAGCCACGTGTTTCTTCGGTATGGTAGCTGTTGCGGCTCCAAGCAGTGTAGATTTTTTCATCTTTGTCTGTTGCAGTTGTGATCTGATTGACATCTGCAATCTGTTTTCGCCACTGAAGCTCGCCAGAGTGGGATAACTTACTGATATAGCCATTTTCATAGAGGCTTCCATTTTTCCAGGGAACATACAATGCATCGCTGGTGCTGCTACTTCGCCCCTTTATGCTGCTTTGTGAATCGGTTCCAATTTGGCTAAGAACAATACTTTTAAGTGGATCCTGGTTATTGCTATTTAGAGATTGCTCTTTTCTTATTTCGTTATTACCGCTTTCATTCATGCCGATATTTTTGGCCGTTTATAAGTACGCTCTGCGATATTATTATAATCAAAACCAAAGAGTTATGAGTAATTTAATGTATATGGTATAGACGACATTTATTTGAAAGGAGATTCAACCTAGACAACAAAAACCTATGAAGATTTTTTCTTTATGAGAAGAAATTATAAAAAATCTGCTATTACTGACAGGATTTTGAATAAGCGGATGAAGAGATTCGAACTCTCGACATTCTCCTTGGCAAGGAGATGCTCTACCACTGAGCTACATCCGCAGAACATTGTTATCTTATCTCAAAGAAGGTATCAATGATAAAAATAATTAATTTTTTTCAACTAATTTAAATTTTTAATTAAAGATCCCATCTCAATTGCTTGTAAAGCATAATTCCAACCAAGATTATTTTTAATTCCTGCTCTTTCTAGAGCCTGCTGCATAGTATCAGTAGTTAAAACTCCAAAAATAATTGGAACATTATTCTCATTTGAAACTTGTGAAATACCTTTGCTCGCCTCAGATATAACAACATCATAGTGAGAAGTTTCACCACGAATCACAGCCCCAAGAGCAACTACAACGTCATAACTCTTTTTTTTCATGAGGGTTTTAGCTGCGATTGGTAATTCAAATGAACCAGGAACCCATACTATATCTACTTGATCGCTTAATTCAGAAGTATCTAAACCATGTCTTTTTAAACAATCAAGACAACCAGAGAGGATTTTATTTGTAATTAAATCATTAAATCTTGCTATTACAATCCCAACTTTTAAAGTAGAGGCATTAGTAAAAGAACCCTCAAAAATAGCCATTAAATTTTACTGCGATATATTAATAGACTCTCACGAAAAGGTATTAAGTTCAAACTAATGAAGAAACTATCCCTGTAACAAAAACCAAAACAACCCAAACAGCAGCAATAGAATAGATTTTTCTCCTACTTTCTCGCTGTCCTTCTTCAGTAGAAGGTTGAGTCACATATAAAACGGGTACTCCAACTACCGCAATTAAAGAAGCAAATAATAGAGCATTTACGAAGAAAAAGTTAACAGCCTGCATAATTCAGTCTTAGGTTTCAAATATTATAAATACTATAATCTCATGAAAATGATAATTTTTAGAGAAAATTTACATACTTTAGCCACTTTAAAATGCAAAAAAAAAATTTCTACCTAATATCTATTTAGGAATTAAAAAAGTATGCAAGAAGATACGATAATTCAAAAGAATTTATTTGCGATTGGTACTGATAATAATGAACAAAAAGAAATAACAAAAATTCCAGAAGATTTATCTTTGGAGGATTTAAAAAAAGAATCGCAAAAAAGACCCAGACAAAGAAAAAATTCAACTAATTTAATAAATAAATTCAAGACTGATTTAATTTCAAATAACAAAAATGTTTGCATAAATGAAGAATCTTATAGCTATAAAACAGTTTCAAAACTGAAATTAACTCCTGTAATGAAGCATTATGTAACTCTAAAAGAAGAAAATAAAGATAGGTTATTACTTTATAGATTAGGAGATTTTTTTGAATGTTTTTTTGAAGACGCTGTATTAATATCTAACCTTTTAGAAATAACGCTTACCAGTAAAGATGCTGGCAAAGAGATTGGTAAGATCCCTATGGCAGGAGTTCCCCATCATGCAATGGAGAGATACTGTGCTGATTTAATTAAAAAAAATTATTCTGTGGTTATATGCGATCAATTAGAAAAAAGTTCTGGAAATTATGGGACTCCTATTAAAAGAGGAATAACAAGAATAATTACTCCTGGAACTGTAATTGAAGAAGGGATGTTGATAGCAAAGAAAAATAATTGGATTAGTGCTATTTACTTATCAGAAGAAAACTCAGATGAATCTTATGAATGGGGTATATCAAAAGCTGATGTAAGCACAGGAGAATTAATAACTTTAGAAGGCCAATCTCTGTCAAAACTATTTGATGAAATTATTAAATTAGATTCTTCAGAAATCATTGTAGGAAGCAATGCAGTAAGAGATTTATTAATTAAAGGAAATAGTCAAATTACATATACTGTTTCTCAAGAGACTAATTTTGGAATTAATGAAGCAAATTATCTAATAAAAAATTATTTCCAAATTGCAAACCTAGAGGGAATAGGACTTAAAAATTTAAACAATGCAACTAGATCACTTGGAGGTTTATTAAATTATTTAGAAAAAATTAATCCTTCAAATTTAGATAAAGATTCTTCTTTAAAAATCTCATTAGATTTTCCACAAATCCAATATAGTCACAACAAATTAATTATTGATTATCAAACTCAAAAAAACTTAGAAATCAAAAATACGCAACGAGAAAACAATTATGTAGGTTCGCTACTATGGAGTATTGATAGGACTTATACCTGCATGGGCGCAAGGTGTTTAAGAAGGTGGATAGATTCACCACTATTAAACGTTAATGAAATTTATAAAAGACAAAATATAATTACAAACTTTCTTGAATCAAAAAAATTACGTACAGATACCCAAAATTTACTTAGAGCAATGGGGGATTTAGAAAGACTTGCAGGTAGAGCTTGTGCAGGTCATGCAAGTCCCAGAGACTTAATTGCAATAGCTGAAGGTTTAAAAAAATTGCCTAGACTAAAATCCATAATTGAACTATTTAAATATGATCTCCCAGATTGGACTGATCAATTAAAAAATATTGATGAAGGACTCTTAGAATTAGCTGATACTATAAGTTTTAAATTAGTAGAAAATCCTCCTCTAAATATTAGTGAAGGAGGCATGATCCACGATGGTGTTGACAATGTATTAGATGGTTTACGAAATTTAATGGATGATTACTCTGAGTGGCTAAATAAAGAGGAATCAAAGGAAAGAAAAATTAGCAAAATTTCAAACCTAAAAATTCAATTTCATAAAAATTTTGGTTATTACATTTCTATTAATAAGTCAAAAGTTAATTTAGCTCCACAACATTGGATCAAAAGGCAAACACTTACTAATGAAGAAAGGTATATCACTTCAGAAATTAAAAATAAAGAAAATAAGATTTTCCAAATAAAAAGTAGAGCTTCATCAAAAGAATATGAAATTTTCTGCGAATTAAGAAATATAGTTGCTGAAAAAACAAAACAAATAAGATCAATCGCAAAATCCATAGCATCTCTTGATGCACTACTTGGTTTATCAATTACTTCAATAGAAAACAATTTTATAAAACCTTCATTAATACCAATAAATGATTCAATAACAAAAAATAGTACAAAAATTATCGCAGGAAGAAATCCAATTGTAGAGCAATTGTTAAGTGATAAAAAGTTTGTAGCAAACGATATCTCTTTTGAGGAAAATCAAAAATTAATTATATTAACCGGTCCCAATGCAAGCGGAAAAAGTTGCTTTATAAGACAACTTGGTTTAATACAAATTCTCACACAAATTGGTAGCTTTGTTCCTGCTAATAATGCTGAAATCAAAATTGCAGATAGGATTTTCACAAGAATTGGGGCTGTTGATGATCAATCATCTGGACAATCAACATTTATGGTAGAAATGTCTGAAACTGCATCAATTCTAAATCAGGCAACTCCTAGCTCACTAGTTTTACTTGATGAGATTGGCAGAGGGACATCTACTTTTGATGGACTTTCAATAGCTTGGTCAGTAAGTGAATATCTTGCAAAAAAAATTCAATGTAATACTATTTTTGCTACTCACTATCATGAGCTTAATTATTTAAAAAATTCAAATAAGAATATACAAAATTTTCAAGTTTTAGTAGAACAAAATAACGATCAGCTAATTTTTAGCCACAGGATTGTTAAAGGGGGCTCAAACAAAAGCTATGGCATAGAAGCAGCTAAATTAGCAGGAGTCCCAAAAGAAGTTATAGAAAAAGCAAAATCAGTTTTAAATTCTTTAGAAGAAAATAACAAATTAAATTATGATATTAAGTAGATTTTTGACATTTTTATAAAATGAATACTCTTTAAATAGTTTCCCTCAATAAGGCGTTAACGGCAGCAGCTGCCATGGCAGCACCTCCTCTAGTTGAATTCAAAACAATTCTAGGATGATCGGAGGAAATCAGTTTAATTTTACTATTTTCTACTCCAATAAATCCAACAGGCATTCCGATAATTAAACTAGGTAAATCTTTTGCATTTTCTAAAATATCAATTAAATAAGTTAACGCTGTAGGCGAACTGCCAATAACTACAATTGGAGATTTGCTTCCAGAATTTATAGCGGATAACTCCTTCCAACCTTCACTTAAGCCATATGCAGTTTTAGTTAAGTTTGCATGATTATTTTTTCCAAACCACATTCTAGCGGTGAATACTTTATTCCTAGTTGTATTTTCTGCCATGGATTTTATTGCTGCTGCTGCCATATCGGTATCAGTTAAAATCGGAGCACCATTTTTAAGTGCCTGAAGACCCTTTTCACAAGCACCTTCACTAAAATTTACAAGATTTTGAACCGTAAAATCTCCTGAAGTATGAACCAATCTCTCTAATACTTTTTTTTCCAAATAATTTAGATCATTGGCTACTAAACGAGATCTTATGAATCTGATGCTTTCCAAAAAAATTGGATGATCTATTACCATTAAATTTAATTTGTGTTAGAAGTAATCATAGTTAATATATGGTTTTTATTGAGCTATTATGCCAATACAAATATTATGGGGTAATGATCTAAATGCTCAAAATACATTTATTCAAAAATTAATTGATAAGGAAGTATCCAAAGAATGGAAAGAAATAAACGTAACTAATTTAAATGGAGATGATGATGAGCAAGTCAATAAAGCTTTTGATGAAGTTCTTACACCTCCTTTTGGAGATGGATACAGAATAGTTACATTGAAAAATAATCCCATTTTTACTGCCAAAAATGAAGATCTAAGAACTAAATTTGAAAAAATTCATGACAATATACCTCAAAATACTTATTTAATTTTGCAAAATACAAAAAAACCAGACTCAAGACTAAAGAGTACTAAATTTTTACAAAAACTTATTAAAAATAATTTAGCCAAAGAAAAATCATTTTCTTTACCAGAAATCTGGGACTATGAGGGCCAAAAAAGATTTTTAGAAGATGCCGCAAATGAAATGAATATCAAAATTGATAAAAATGCAGCTGAATTAATAATTGATTCAGTTGGTAATGACAGCTTTAAACTAATAAATGAATTAGCCAAAGCTAAAACATACCTCTCTGCAGTATCAAATGATTCTAATTCACAACTTTTTCTTAAAAGTATTGATGTAAAAAAAATATTTAGTGATCATCAATCCAATATTTTCAAAATCATTGATCTTCTCTTACAAAAAAATATTAATGAAAGCCTCATTGAAATAAATTATTCTTTACAGAGAGGAGAACCTGCTTTAAGACTAAATGCAGGTTTAATTAGTCAAATAAGAATTCATACCATTATAAAACTAGCAGTTAATTCAGGTAACGATAATGCAGAAAAGATTTGTAATCTTGCAGGCATTTCTAATCCAAAACGAATTTTTTTTATTCGAAAAAAAGTCAAAAATGTATCTCAAGAATATTTAATTAATTTAATGAGTAACTTACTAGATGTTGAATCATTACTAAAACAAGGTAATAATCCTATAAATGTTTTTACAGAGAAATTAATTAATTTAAGTTAACCAAATTATAAGTTTAAGAATTTACATTATCATTTAAATATGGCTTTACTAGTAAAAAAATTTGGCGGTACTTCTGTCGGTGATATTAAAAAAATTAAAAATATTGCAAGTAGCATTTGTCAAAGTAAAGAAGCAGGGAATGAAATTGTCGTAGTTGTCTCTGCGATGGGGCAAACTACAGATGATTTAAATTGTTTAGCGGAATCAATTAGTAAAAATCCTAATCGAAGAGAATTGGATATGCTTCTCTCAACTGGAGAGCAAGTAACCATAGCTCTTCTATCAATGGCGTTAAACGAATACGGAATACCTGCAATTTCAATGACTGGTAGCCAGGTTGGAATTATTACTGAATCAATTCATGGGAAAGCGAGAATTCTGGATATTAAAACAGAAAGGATCCAAAATTATTTAAATCAGGGTTTTGTAGTTGTCGTAGCTGGATTTCAAGGAACAACATTAAGCCATACGGGTTCAATGGAAATTACAACTTTGGGTAGAGGTGGTTCAGATACTTCCGCTGTAGCTTTATCAACAGCTTTAGGAGCTGAGACTTGCGAAATTTATACAGACGTTCCAGGGGTTCTTACTACTGATCCAAGGATTGTTCCTAATGCAAAACTCTTAGATGAAATTAGCTGCGAGGAAATGCTTGAACTTGCTAGCGTCGGTGCTTCAGTTCTCCATCCAAGAGCAGTAGAAATTGCTCGCAATTATGGAATTAAATTGTGTGTCAAATCAAGCCAAAGTGACTCCAGTGGGACTCTCCTAGAAAGTCAAATCCAACCTCTCCCGCTAAAAAGAGGAAGCTTAGAATTAACAAAAACAGTCAATAGTCTTGAAGTATTAGAAAACCAAGCAGTATTCAGTCTCTCAAATATTCCTGATAGACCTGGGATTGCTGCGCAAATATTTGAAAAACTTTCAGAAGCAAGTATTAACGTAGATTTAATAATACAAGCGACAAATGATGGAAATAAAAACGATATTACATTTACTGTTGGTGAATTAGAAGTAAAAAAGACTGCAGAACAATGTGAACTTATAACTAGTCAATTAGGGGGAGAATTTAACTTAAAAACCAACATGACAAAATTAAGTATTCAAGGAGCAGGCATTATGGGCAGGCCTACTGTTTCAGCTGATTTATTTGATACTTTATCTCAAGCGAATATAAACGTTAGGTTAATAGCTACTAGTGAAATTAAAGTCAGCTGTGTAATTGAAATTAATAATATACAAAAAACTATTAGATTTGTTGCTGAGAAATTTAAGTTATCCGATACACAAATATTTGTTAATCCAATCAATGAAAAACAAGATCAACCTGAAGTAAGAGGAATCGCATTAGATAAAAACCAAGTTCAGGTAAGCTTTCGAAAACTGCCTGATCGTCCTGGTGTAGCAGCATCGATATGTTTAGCATTAGCTGAAAATAATTTACTTATCGATACTATTGTTCAGTCTGAACGAATTTCCACTTTAAAAACTAAAGATATTAGTCTTACAATGAATAAACAAGATAGAGAGAAAGCTAACTTAGTTTTTGAGGCCTTAACAAAAAAATTACCCGGATCATACATTGAAGATGGCCCTGCTATAGCAAAAGTAAGTACTGTAGGAGCGGGAATGGCATTTAAGGTTGGGACGGCTGGAAAAATATTTAGAGCATTGGCTGACCAAAATATTAATATTGAAATGATTGCCACTAGTGAAATTAGGACTTCATGTATTGTCTTAGAAAAAGATTGTGACAAAGCAGTTAATGCGATTCATAATCATTTCGAATTAGAAAAATAAGTTCTTTTTAATTATTTCTTGCCAATTTTTGTCTTAATTTTTTGATTCTATCCCTCAAATTTGCTGCTTCTTCAAAATTTAACTCTTTTGCAGCGTCTTTCATTTTAATTTCTAACTTTTCTATTAAGTCAGGTAATTCTTCGAGCAAACATTGATTATCACTGGAACTGAGAATTGCGTCAGTTTTGTTATTAACTATATTTATGAGATCTTTAGATAAACCACCAGCATCAAGTTTTCTGGAAAGTTCTAGAAAAGATAATATTGAATTTTCTATTTTTTTGCCTGCAGGTTTTGGAGTAATACCATTGATTTGATTATATTTTTTTTGAATAGTTCTTCTTCTATCAGTTTCAGATATTGCTCTTTTCATTGAATCTGTGAAGTTATCTGCATAAAGCAAAGCAACACCTTCAACATGTCTGGCAGCTCTTCCTATTGTTTGAATCAATGACCTTTCTGCCCTCAGAAAACCTTCTTTATCAGCATCTAAAATGGCGACTAAGGATACTTCTGGAAGATCTAGTCCCTCTCTTAATAAATTAACGCCTACCAAAACATCATATTCGCCCATTCTAAGGTCTTGAATAATTTCAATTCTTTCAATTGAATGGATTTCGGAATGCAAATATCTAACTCTTACTTTATTTTCAGATAAAAAATCAGTTAGATCTTCAGCCATTCTCTTAGTAAGTGTTGTCACAAGCACTCTTTGATTCTTTTCAGCGCGAATTCTTATTTCAGATAACAGATCTTCTATTTGGCCTTCACTAGGTCTTACATCAATTACCGGGTCTAATACCCCAGTTGGTCTTATAACTTGCTCAATAAATTCACCATCACATTGATCTAATTCCCATTGACCGGGGGTTGCACTTATAAATAATGTCTGTTTTGATTTTTCCCAAAACTCTTCACATTTTAAAGGTCTATTATCTGCAGCACTTGGCAATCTAAAACCATGATCTATTAAAACTTTTTTTCTAGATTGATCACCGTTGTACATCGCATGAAGTTGAGGACATGTTACATGACTCTCATCAACTACCAACAACCAATCTTTGGGAAAGTAATCTATTAAACATTCTGGCGGTGAACCTTCCTCCCTACCTGATAAATGACGAGCATAATTCTCAACTCCATTACAATAACCAACCTCTTTAAGCATTTCTAAATCATATTTTGTACGTTGTTCTAGACGTTGAGCCTCTAATAATTTTCCTTCGTATGTAAATTTATCTAGTTGAGTTTTTAATTCACTTCTAATCGCACTTATTGCACTCTCAAGTCTTTCTTTTGGAGTTACAAAATGCTTCGCTGGGTAAACGCTAACTTGTTCCAAACTTTCAAGTATTTCTCCTGTAGTAGGGTCAACATATCTAATAGCCTCGACTTCATCACCAAATAACTCAATTCTTATTAATCTATCTTCATAAGCTGGACCGATTTCTAAAACATCACCTTTAATTCTGAATCTACCTCTAGTAATTTCAATATCATTTCTAGTATATTGATTTTCAACCAGAGACCTCAAAGAAGAACGTAGATTTATTGATTTTCCCACTTCAAATTTAACTGCAGCTTTTAAATACTCGCTCGGTATACCAAGACCATAAATACAACTTATTGAGGCTACAACAATTACATCTTTTCTTTCAAATAATGAGCGTGTTGCAGAATGCCTAAGCATATCTATTTCTTCATTAATTGAAGCAGTTTTGGCTATGTAAGTATCACTTACTGGTACATAAGCTTCAGGTTGATAATAATCGTAGTAAGAAATGAAGTACTCAACAGCATTTTTTGGAAAAAATTCCCTTAATTCATTACATAGTTGTGCAGCCAACGTTTTGTTATGGGCTAAAACAAGTGCTGGCCTTCCTGTTTGTTGAATTACATTGGCAATGGTAAATGTTTTTCCAGTTCCAGTAGCTCCTAAAAGAGTCTGAAACTGTTTACCATTATTTACACCTTTAACTAATTTTTTAATAGCTTCTGGTTGATCTCCATTTGGTTCGTAAGGAGCTTGAAGCTTATAGTTGTTCATCAAGCTAGTAGCTAAAGGATGTTGCTATACTAAGAAATTTTTTCTCCAATTATTGAATTTTTCAAAGATTCTTTTAAGCCCCTAACAACCGCAATCATTGATATTAAATCATCTAATTTATTAACCACCGATCCAACGCCAACTGCTGAGGCTCCAGAGGATATTGCTAGTGGACAAGTTACTTGGCTTAATCCAGAGGCACTCATGATTGGTATATTCAGAGATTGTTTCTTAAATTCTTGATGAATAGCATAGGTAGATGCAAGAGTTGGTACTGATTTTTCAAAAAAACCTTGAATTCCTGGAGAGTAAGGTGTAGAACTGATACCACCTTCTGTTTGAATAATATCAACGCCTTCTTCCACTAGCTTTACAGCAAGATCAACTTGTTTATCAATAGGCATAGTATGAGGAACAGTTACTGATAAAGGAAAATTAGGCAATAAATCCCTCGTCTCTTTTGTAATGTTTAAAACTTTTTTATCTGAAAAATGAATGCCTTTTTCATAAAAAGTATCGTAATTTCCTATCTCAATTAATGATGCTCCTGCTTTTACACAATCTTGAAAAGATCGAGGCACTACTGAACTAACACAAACTGATAGTGTTGAATTCTTAAGTGCTAAATCAACGAGTTCAGGTTTACAAGCAATATCGACAAGATCTGCACCTCCTAATGAAGCAGCCTCAACAATTATTTTCACAGACTGAACATCGAAATTATTCAATCCTGAAATAACTTTGAGTAAGGATTTGCTTCTTAACTCTTCTTTGATTTTTTGTGGCAAAAGATTAATCAGACTCATTGACTTAATGAATTTATTACCCGATTGTGACATTGTTTTAGTAAAACAGTGCATTTTTTAAAAAATATTATCTGAGCAACACAAAATGACTGATAAAAAATTAAGTCAGAAAAATTGGTCATCATGGCATCATCAGCTTCATAAGGAGATTCTTGCCAAAAAAATTTTAATTCCCAAAGGATCCAATATTTTAATAAGTGTTTCGGGGGGGCAAGACTCAATGGCCTTATTAACCCTAATTAATGACCTAAAAAAACTACATAATTGGTCTATTAGTGTTTGGCATGGTGATCATCAGTGGCACGAAAAATCATCACTATATGCTACTGAATTAAAAGATTATTGCGAAGATAAAAATATTTCATTCTCTTTTGATCAAGCAGATAAAGAAAGTATTTCTTCAGAAGAAAAAGCACGAGAATGGAGATATAAAAAATTATGTAAAAGAGCCAAAACTTTATTAAATAAAAATCAGGAAAAACATAATATTTATTTGCTAACTGGTCACACGAGTAGTGATAATGCAGAAACATTTATCCTTAATTTATCTAGAGGAAGCAATTTTGCAGGTCTGAGTAATATTGAGAGTAAAAGATTAATAGAAAATCAAATTTATTTAATAAGACCAATATTAATTTTCAGTAGGGAAGATACAAAAAAATTTTGCAATGAAATGAAGATTCCAGTCTGGGAAGATCCTACAAATTCAGATCTTAAATTAAAAAGAAATTTAGTAAGAAAAAAAATTATTCCTACCTTAGAAGTTATCTATCCTGGTTGTTCTGAAAGGATAAATAATTTTTCCCAAAAAATGAGCAAATACAATAATGAACGTAATGATCTAAGTGAACTAGCGTATTTTTATTGTAAAGATGTTAAAGGTATCAATAGGAATCTCCTAAATAGTATGTGTATTGAAGCGAGGTGCACAATTTTAAATAGATTTTTAAAAGAAATATCTCCAAAGCAATGTAGTTCTAAAAATCTGACAAAATTAGCAACTTCAATTTATGAAAAAAATAAAGGTCAAATTAATCTGCAAGAGTTTTTAAAAATTGTTTGGGATAAAAACTATATAAATTTTGAAAAAAGTTAAGATGTTACAGCAGATCTTCTTCTTCTTGTTCTACCTTCAAATGAATCTTCTGTAGAAGTCTCAGCTGATGGATTCTGTGATACTTTTGGACTTTTTTGGGTATTTTGTGGGTTATTTGAACTATTAGGATGATGATTATTGTTTGATTTCTTTTGGAAATTATTATTATTTCTATTTCTATTGGAGAAATTTTGCTCTTCGGTAATCTTTGGAATATAAGCACGAGTTCCACTTGGAGCAGGTTGAACTAAACACAAAATAAGTGGTTCAACTTGTAATTCTCTTCTCATTCTTCTCGATAAACCATTTTCAATTTCTCTTTGTACACCAATCCAATCTACCTCAAAATTATTCGGCCCAGTTTGTCTGGATAATTGTTTCCATCTATTTTCTAAGACCCAGCTTATTTCTCGTTCTGTCCACATAGACATTTTTCTTGGCTCTGCAGTAGTAACAACTCCTCTCAAATTAACTCTAGGAGGCGCAACCATCTTCCCATCTGTACTAATAGGAGCTAAAACAGTTACTACACCATCTCCAGCCAATTGCTGCCTTTCCTTTAATACTCGAGCATCTACTATCCCATTTCGTGAGTTATCAAGCAGTTCAACACCAGCTTTTACAGGATCACCCTTTTGAATAGAATTAGGTGTTAACTCAACTACATCTCCATTTTCAATAATTAAGATATTGTCTTTTGGAACCCCCATAGTTTGTGCACTCTTCCCATGACAAACAAGCATTCTATGTTCTCCATGAACAGGAACAAAAAACTTAGGTTTTGCGAGTGCCAACATTAACTTTTGATCTTCTTGAAAACCATGACCAGAAACATGAATATTCTCACCCTTTCCATAAACAACCTTTGCTCCGAGTTTCATTAATCTGTCAATTGTATTAACAACAGAAATAGTATTACCAGGAATTGGGCTGGCTGAAAATATTACAGTATCAGTAGTCTTAAGCCGAACATGCTGATGTTCACCACGAGAGATTCTGCTTAACGCTGCTAGGGGTTCTCCTTGACTACCCGTCATTAATAATAAGGTCTCCCTATCTGGCAAATCTCTAATTTGCTTGATAGGAACAAATAAATCATCTGGGCATTTCATATAACCAATATCTCTTGCCTTAGCAATAACATTTATCATCGATCTACCTAACAAACCGACCTTTCTTCCATGTTTCATGGCCAATTCTAAGATCATTGTCACTCTATGCACAGAACTAGCAAAAGTGGTAAGGATAACTCGTTCTTTTGCCTCTGCAATATGTTTTTCTAAAGAGGGATAGATAGTCTTCTCAGAAGGACAAAAACCTGGAACTTCGGCATTAGTAGAATCACTGAACATGCATAAAACACCCTTCTCTCCGTAATGCACCATTCTTTCAATATCAAATTGCTCTCCATCTACTGGCATATGATCAAACTTAAAATCTCCCGTGAAAATAATTGTGCCAACAGGTGTTGTAACTGCTAAAGAAAAGCTATCGCAAATAGAATGGGTATTTCGAATAAATTCAACAGAAAAATGTTGTCCTACTTTTACAACATCTCTTGGATTTACTGTCTGTATTGTTGTTCTATCAGATACCCCTGCTTCCTCCATTTTTCCTCTAAGCATTGACATTGCAAGTCTTGGGCCATAAATAATGGGAATATTAAAGTGCTTTAGATGATGAGAAATACCTCCAATGTGATCTTCATGCCCGTGAGTGACAATCATTCCTTTTATTCTTCTTTGATTTTCTTTTAAAAAAGTTGTATCAGGCATAACAACGTTTACGCCATGCATACCATCAGATGGGAAAGCTAGGCCAGCATCAACAAGCATTAATTCATCACCATATTCAAAAACGCAAGTGTTTTTTCCTATTTCATGTAATCCTCCAAGAGGTATTACTCGTAGAGCTGGGGTATTACTTTTAGATCTAGATGAATCATGAGTAGATCTTTTTACAGTTGAATTTGTACTTGATTGCATAATTTTGAAATTTATGAAGGCCTGCTTGTAATCAAATAAGGTTTATTTAAATTTAATTATCAAGTTAAATATAATCCCTATTATAGGGAATTCAGGATAAAAGATAGTTGCTTTTTCATGTCATTGTTTAAAGGTGACAAAGGACTTCTAGGATTACCTACATCCCATCCCGATAGCTCCAAAGCAGCTTTAATTGGGATTGGATTAGTAGTCATAAAGAGTGCTTTGAAAAGAGGCTGAAGTTTTTCATGAATAGCAAGAGCATTGGAAACCTTTCCAGTTTGAAAAGAATGAATCATCTCTTTCAATTGCAATCCAACTAAATGACTTGCAACACTTACTACTCCTACAGCACCTACCGATAACATTGGAAGCAACAATGAATCGTCGCCACTATATACAGATAGTTCGGAGCCACAAATAGCTCTTAATTCTGTTACTTCTTCTATTCTACCGCTTGCAGCTTTAATACTGAGAATATTTGAGAAATCCATAAGTTTCTTCACAGTATCAGGTAATAAATTGCATCCAGTCCTGCCAGGAACGTTGTAGAGCATAAGAGGCAAATCCTTTGCAGATTTAGCAATAGAACTGAAATGTTTATAAAGACCTTCTTGAGGCGGCTTATTGTAATAAGGAACAACGACCAAAGCACCGTCGGCACCAGAGTCGTAAGCTTTTTTTGTAGCTTCCACAGCTTCGCTTGTACAATTGCTACCAGTGCCAACTATTACTTTACAGCTTGCATCCAAAGATCCTTTTACCGCAATAAATAAATCATGCTGTTCAGCCCATGAAAGAGTCGGAGATTCTCCAGTAGTACCGCACAACACAATTCCATCGGAACCGTTCTCAAAAAGATAATTTGAAAGTTTTATAGCTAGTTCATAATCTACATCTCCATTCTCAGTGAATGGAGTAACCATTGCAGTCAATATTCTTCCAAATAGTGGATTATTACACTCAGTTTTGTTTGCAATCATTTTTTTGGAATTAATAACTCAGCTATTTGAACAGCATTCAGAGCTGCTCCTTTTCTTATTTGATCTCCACATAACCATAATTCTAATCCATGAGGATGACTTATATCAGTTCTTAGCCTGCCAACAGCAACACTATCCCTTCCCATAACGTCATTTGGCATAGGAAATCTATTATTTTTATAATCCTCAATAATTTCAATTCCAGGAGATTTTTTTAATTCTTCAAGAGCATCTTTAGGCTCAACTACATCGGCAAATTCAATATTGATCGATTCAGAATGTGCTCTCAGAACTGGGACTCGAACACATGTAGCAGAGAGCTTTAAATCAGCAATATTTAATATTTTCCTTGTCTCATTAACCATTTTGATCTCTTCTTCGCAGTAATTATTTGAAAGCATAGGGGAATTATGTAAAAACAAATTAAAAGCAAGGGAGTATGGCAAAACTTCACTTTTTTGAGGATTTCCTTGAAGATATTGTTCAGTTAAAAGTTTTAGTTCCTCCATCGCCAGTTGGCCTGCACCACTGACAGATTGATATGTTGAGACAATAACTCTTTGAATAGTAGAAAGTTTGTTTAATGGAGCTAAAACTAATGTCAATAAAATGGTAGTGCAGTTTGGATTCGCTATTACCCCATCATGATTAAGTACGTCACTAGCATTAACTTCAGGGACTATAAGAGGAACGTTCTTATCTAATCTGAAAGCACTTGAATTATCTATCAGTAAAGCATTTTGATCAATAATGGTAGATAACCACTTTTTTGAAATACTTCCGCCAGCTGAAGCCAAAACTAAATCAAGATTCTTAAACTCTTCCTTAGTTGTTTTTTTTGTAACTAATTCTTCATCTTTCCAAATAATTTTTTTTCCTTCTGACCGCTCTGATGAAAGCAAGACCAATTCTGATATTGGGAAATCACGTTGTTCAAGAATTTTTAGCAATTCAGATCCCACAGCACCTGAAGAACCTAAAACAGCAACTTTTAATGGCCTATTAGGCAAATACGGAGAATGTCTCACACTTTAAAATGATTCTTATAAATAGATTGACTATTTTTTTTACTTTATCAAAAAATTAACTTTCAAGGAAATCACATAATGTGAAATAATTAAGATTCGGTTCATAGTAATAACTTAGAAAAACATGGCTAAAGATGCACTAATAGTCAAAACAACTCCTCTGCCTCAAAGTAGGATTTCATTCGAATTAGAAATACCATCTGAAACATGCAAAACGTGTGTAAATGAAACAATCAGTTCAATCAGTCGTTCGGCTAAAATTCCGGGATTTAGACTTGGTAAGATTCCTAAACAAGTCTTAATCCAAAGAATTGGCATCGCACAATTACATGCTTCTGCTCTGGAAAAAATTATTGATAAATCATGGCAAGAAGCGTTAAAAATGAAATCTATAGAGCCACTAAGTGAGCCAGAATTGGTAGATGGATTTGAATCTTTACTTGCAAAGTTTAGTCCTGAAAAATCACTTAAGGTTACTCTTCAAACTGATGTTGCCCCAGAATTAAAACTTAAAAAATCCAAAGGACTAAGTGTTGAAATATCAAAGACAAAATTTGATCCTAATTCAATAGATGAAGCGCTAGAAAAATCTAGAAATCAGTTTGCAAACATTATTCCAGTTACCAATAGAGCAGCAAAATTAGGAGATATTGCTGTAGTTAGTTTCAAAGGAAAATATAAAGATTCTGGTAAAGAGATTGATGGTGGAACAAGTGAATCAATGGATCTTGAGTTAGAAAAGAACAAAATGATTCCCGGTTTCGTTGAGGGAATCGTAAAGATGGAAATTGGTGATACTAAAACACTTAACCTTAAATTTCCTGATGATTATTCTCATGAGGATTCAAGAGGCAAAGAAGCAATTTTTGAAGTAAATCTTAAGGATCTTAAGGAAAAAGAATTGCCTGAACTCAATGACGATTTTGCAAAACAGTCTGGCAACAAAGAATCATTAAAAGAGTTAAAGAAAGATATTGAAAAGCAACTTAAAGACAATTTTGAAAAAACTCAAAAAGATATCAAAATTGAAGCTTTATTAGATGCATTAACAAACGAATTGGTTGCTGAAATTCCAAAATCTATGATTGATATAGAAGTGAGGAATAATATTGAACAAACCGCTCAAAGATTCGCTCAACAAGGTCTTGATGTTAAATCTACTTTCACTCCGGAATTAGTTAAGTCATTAGCAGAGTCCACAAGGCCTCAAGCTGAAAAAAATGTTCAAAGAAATTTAGCTTTAAAAGCATTAGCTGAAACAGAAAACATAAAAGTTGAGCAAGATGAAATTGATTCAAGAATGAAAGATTATGAAGATGCAATCTCTCAATCTTCAAAACAAATAGATATTAAAAAATTAACAGAAGTAATAACTAACGATTTACTCAAAGAAAAGTTAATCATTTGGCTTGAAGAAAATTCTGAAGTAAAAGAAAAAACTACAAAAACTTCTAAAGCTACAAAAAGCTCAAAAACAACAAAAGCTACAAAAACTGCGTCAAAAACTACAAAAACTACAAAAACTACAAAAACTACAAAAACTACAAAAACTCAAAATAAAAAAGAAAAAAAATAATTTATGAAATTTCCTACTAATTCAACAAAAACCCCTTAAATTATTTATAGGACGAAAAACTAATTTGTGAACTCAGAAAAAAAACATTTAATCCAAAGCTCAATAAGTTCTTACGAAAGTAACAATAAAACCATTGCTGCTGTTCCTACTGTTATAGAACAATCAGGCAGAGGAGAAAGAGCTTTTGATATTTATTCAAGACTATTGAGGGAGAGAATAATTTTTTTAGGTACTGGAATTAATGATCAAGTATCTGATTCACTTGTTGCACAATTATTATTTCTTGAAGCGGAAGATCCCGAAAAAGACATACAAATATATATCAATTCTCCTGGAGGCTCAGTAACTGCAGGAATGGCAATATACGATACTATGCAACAAATATCCCCAGATGTAGTGACAATATGCTTTGGAGTAGCGGCAAGTATGGGGGCATTTCTACTTTCTGGAGGAGCAAAGGGGAAAAGATTGGCTTTACCTAATTCTAGGATTATGATTCATCAACCTCTGGGAGGTGCACAAGGTCAAGCAGTAGAGATTGAAATACAAGCTAAAGAAATACTTTTTCTCAAGAAAACATTAAATTCGCTCTTAGCAGAACATACTGGTCAACCTTTAGAAAAAATTAATGAAGATACAGAAAGAGATTACTTTTTATCTCCCTCAGAAGCAGTCGAATATGGATTAATTGATAAAGTTATCAAAAAGTGACAAGGGGTTCTGATTTTTTAAGAATAAGATGACGAATCGATATTTATAAGCAATCCTAGTGAATAGGGAATATTTAACACCCTTCACTTTAAAAACTTATTATCGATGGCTAAATTCGACGCCCATCTTAAATGTTCATTTTGCGGTAAATCACAAGACCAAGTGAGAAAGCTTATAGCTGGTCCTGGGGTTTATATCTGTGATGAGTGCATAGATCTTTGTAATGAAATTCTCGATGAAGAACTACTTGATAATCAAGCGAACACAAACAACTCTCCGCAAGTAAAAAAGAAATTAGCAACTGATAATCCAAAAAAATCTGTTCCTTTAGAATTAACCTCAATTCCTAAGCCATTAGAAATAAAAAGTTTTCTAGATAATCAAGTTGTTGGACAAGAATCTGCAAAAAAAATATTATCAGTAGCCGTATACAATCACTACAAGCGATTAGCTTGGAAAGTTAAAGAAGATAGTAATAATAACAATGCAACAGATTCACAAGCAACTAAATTACAAAAATCAAATATTTTACTCATCGGCCCTACTGGAAGTGGAAAAACATTGTTGGCGCAAACTTTAGCAGAGTTTTTGGATGTTCCTTTTGCAGTAGCAGATGCAACGACTTTGACAGAAGCTGGATATGTTGGGGAGGATGTTGAAAACATACTTTTAAGACTTCTGCAAAAATCAGAAATGAATGTAGAACTAGCTCAAAAAGGAATTATTTATATTGATGAAATAGATAAAATTGCTAGAAAAAGCGAGAATCCCTCAATTACTAGAGATGTCTCTGGTGAAGGAGTACAGCAAGCTTTATTAAAAATGCTTGAGGGAACAATTGCTAATGTGCCACCACAAGGCGGAAGAAAACATCCTTATCATGACTGTATCCAAATTGATACGAGTCAAATACTATTTATTTGTGGGGGAGCTTTTATAGGTTTAGAGGATATCGTTCAAAAGCGTATGGGTAAACACTCTATAGGTTTTACCACCAATTCAGATCAAAACAAAGTTGATACAAAAAAAATAGTAGACCCAAGAGATTCCCTGAAAAATTTAGAATTAGATGACTTAGTGAAATATGGCCTAATTCCAGAATTTATTGGAAGAATTCCGGTTTGTGCTGTATTAGATCGTCTTACTAAAGAAACTTTAGAATCTATTTTGACTCAACCAAGAGATGCATTAGTAAAGCAATTCAAAACTTTGCTAAGTATGGATAATGTTGAATTATCATTTGAGCCTGATTCTGTTGAAGCGATAGCAAATGAAGCATACAAAAGAAAAACAGGTGCAAGAGCATTAAGATCAATAATTGAAGAGCTAATGCTAGACATAATGTACACTTTGCCTTCTGAAGAAAATGTAAAAGAATTCACAATTACGAAAAAAATGGTAGAAAATTTGTTCTCATCTAAAATTGTTAAACTACCTTCAGGATCAAAAAGAATCATTAAAGAGTCTGCATAAAATTAGAGTTTAATTTTTTTTAATAAATCCCTAATTTTTCTAATTAATGAAAAATAAATGCCAAATATACATAAGCCTTTCCATCAAAAATATAGACCAAACAACTTAGACGAACTGGTTGGGCAAAAATTTATATCCATTACACTCAAACAAGCTCTATTAACAAAAAAAATTGCTCCTGCATATCTTTTTAATGGTCCAAGAGGCACTGGAAAAACATCAAGTGCAAGAATATTTGCAAAATCTCTAAATTGCCAGGCATTCGACCAACCTACGATAACTCCTTGTTGTAAATGTGACTTATGTAGACAAATTACAGATGGGAGCGCTCTAGATATTATCGAGATTGATGCAGCATCAAATACAGGAGTAGAAAATATAAGAGAAATTATAGAAAGAGCGAGATTTGCTCCTACTCAAGCGAGATGGAAAGTCTATGTAATTGATGAATGTCATATGCTTTCAACGGCAGCTTCAAATGCTTTACTAAAAACTATTGAAGAACCGCCCTCAAGAGTTGTATTTATACTTGCGACGACAAATCCTGAGAGAGTATTAAATACAATAAAAAGTAGATGCCAAAAGTTTGATTTTAGAAGAATAAGCCCTAGTGATATTTTTCAACATTTATCAGAAATCGCCGAAAAAGAATCCATTAAGTACGAAGTTCAGGCGTTAAAAATGATTGCAAAAAGGTCTAATGGAGGTATGAGAGATGCACAAAGCCTACTTGAACAATTGAATCTTTTACCAGAAGGAATAACAATAAATAACATCCAAAACCTCCTAGGAGAAGTATCAGAAAGTGAATTAACAAATATGATTAAATCATTGGTTGAGAATAATCCAGAGTCATTAATTGACACTTGCAACAAATTATATGATGCCGGAAACGAACCTCTTCAAATAATTATCGGATTATTGAATATAACAAGAGATCTACTATTACATAGTACTAATAACAAATATTCAGATCTTTATTATACCTCTGATGAATTTCGAGATGAGTTAGATAAAATCTCAAAAACAATAAATAAATCTAAAATAATAAATTGGCATAATAATCTGAGAAATATTGAATATCAAATCAAATCAAGTGATAATCCAAGGCTTTGGTTTGAAATACATTTAACTGGTCTTCTGGATAGTCAAGAGATAAATAGTTTTGAAAATAAACAAGAAAGTAAAAATAATACGACTGAGGAAAAGCATGAAAGTAGAAAACACATTTCAATTTTTAATAAAGAGAAAATTTCTAATGAAATTCAAAAACCAAGTATCCAAGAAGAGATAACTCACAAGGAATTGATCGAAAAAAAAGACGGAAAATTAGAAAAATTTGAAGTTCTTGAAAAAGAAAGTATTGAAAATATTTCTGAAAAGAACCAAAATAATCCTCGATCAAATTTAAAAGATAAATGGGAATTAATTCTTTCTAAAGTAGAGTTACCATCAACAAGAATGTTACTTTCACAACAAGCCGAACTTGAAAGTTTTGATTCGGAGAAAATCACAATTGCATTATCTCCAAACTGGGAAAGTATGATAAAAAGCAGAAAAGTTATAATTGAAGATACTGTAAAAAAGATATTTGGAGATGGAATAATACTTAATTTTTCAACCAAACAATTAAATAAAAGTAACCCAACAAACACTCCAGAAATAACCCAAAATGAAGTAAATAATTTCCGACCAATAAAAAAAATAGAACCAAAAACTAATTCGACAACAAAAATTTCTAACGAGGAAACTTATGATGATAGTTCAAAAAACTTAGCAAATTTTTTTAATGGAGAAATTATAGACCTTGATGAATAGATTAAACTCCAGTATGAAGAGTCTTTCGCCAAAGTATCTTTTTGGGAAAAATAGACATCTTTATAGTTACCCAGGGGATTACTAAAAACCAATGAGATAAATAAAAAACCGATACAAATACCATCAAAAAATTACTTTTTTGCAATACAGGTACTTCACTTTTACAAGAAGAACCGTACCAAAAAGCAATTCCAGATAACATAAAAGCTGTAAATGAAATAGGCCAGTAAATTGGTGAATCTAAAAAAGCAATACTGAAAACTAAATCAAAAATAGAAATGATTGGTAATGCATATTGCAAGATGAAAAAGTAAGTTAAATCAAATTTCTGCAAATAATCAATTTTATTAGTAAATAATTGATCTCCATAATCGAAGAATCTTTGCAAACCCCCCTCTGCCCATCTTTGCCTTTGCGCTAATAAAGCATTTAAATTCTCAACTGCCTCCTCCATGACTGGAGGATCCCATAAGATTCCAATTCTAGATTTTGATAATAATAATCTTAAACTCAAATCAAGATCATCTGTAACTGTATCTTCATTAAAAGAACCACATGCTAATAATGTTTCCTTCTTAATTAATTGGCCATTTCCCCTTAATTCGGAAACTCCAGCAACTGATAATCTTCCATATTGAAAGATTGCATCCATAGCCATCTCCATTGACTGACAGGAAGTTAAAAAATTCTTACTTACATTTGTTACTGATTTTCTTAGTTGAACTGCAGACCAATCACCCTCTTCTACAAAACTAAATAACCTTATCAAAGAATCTTGTTTTAATTCAGCATCAGCATCCAAAACTAATAACCATTCACCATGGGTAAATTTCAAGGCATAATTCAAAGCTCCTGACTTTCCTCCTCCTGCATTTGGAGAACGACTTATGACTTTTAACTTGTCATATTGTCTAGATAATCGATCTAAAATTAAAGGCGTCTTATCAGAACTACCATCATCGATTATGTAAATATTAAATTTATTTGTTGGATAATCTAAACTAAATAATCTTTCAACTAATCTTGCTATGACATTTTCTTCATCTCTAGCTGCGACTAAAATATCAAGCACAGGTAACTCTTTATTGCTAATTCTTCTGCCTATAGTATTTAAAACGTTCTTCCTTTCGAAATTTCTAGAAATAACTATTAAACCGTAGAAAACAATCACAAAAGAAAGAGTCAATATTATGTAAAAGAAATTTTCGATATTGTTAGAATGAGGAATAAAAGCTACTAAAAAACAACCACTAAGAAATATAAATGACTTCAATCTTCGATTTTTATAAAAACCCTTACTCATAAAAGTAAATTGTTAATTTCTTAGCTTTCATTGAGACAATATCTCAAATTTTTTTAGTTTTGCATTTCGATAGTAATGATTCAATATTTGTTCATAAGAGAATCCTAATTTAGCCATTTCAATTGCTCCTGACTGAGATAAACCTACACCATGACCGAAGCCTCCTCCTCTCAAAAGCCATAAATCATCATTTAATTTATTAATAGTAAACAAATTACTAGGTATAAAATTTAATACCCGTCGAATATCATCTTTAACAAGAACAATAGATTTATTACCCTTGTCCGTTTGTATTTCCAATTTTGTCACTCTGCCACTAGACCCACGTTCAATAGAATTTAAATCCAAAACATCTTCATTAATATTTATAAGTTTGTTTTTAATTAACTTTTCTTTAATTTCAAGAGTAGAAATTTTTTTATTCCATCGAAAAAGAGAATGATTACTCCCATAAAACTGTTCTTTATCAAAGTCTAAAAAATTATTTAAATAAGATTCATTCGTAATTGGAAGTTTAAAAATTTTATTTAATGATTTAGAACCATCAATAATTGAATTGAAATAAGAATAATCTTGAATTTGCCAAGACTCGCCTGCAGTAGCAGATACTCCACCATTAGAACCATGGTAAAAAGCATTTATTGGTTGATTTTCATGAGTGAGAATTAAATTTGAAGTTTCGTCTATGGCTTTTTGTACGTTTTTGTATGAAATTTCAGAAGGCTTATAAACTTGGCATTGAGTGCTTATACATAAATGATATTTATCCATATTAAATCTATCAGAATTAAATATTCCCCAAGTTCTTGCAATAACTGCTTGAGCCTTGAGTGCTTCTAAAGGAGAATTAGGTCCAATTTCATATGGCAAAACACCTGCCAAATAGTCATCAAATTTAATTTTTTGAACTAAGGTCCAAGTTCCATATAAATCTTTTATTAAATAAAAATTTTTGCCAAAATTAACACCATTTATTTTTATTTCCTCTTCAGAATAAATATATATAGGACCTTCAAGTTTCATACCACTGTATTCATTTCTTAGAACAGGAGTAATTTGAAAATTTTTTATTTTTTTGAAAATCTTATTTTTTAATTCAAACTCTGGCAGATCATCTTGAAATGGAATCCATACTTCCCAATTATTAGGGTAGGCAACAGTCGTCTCAAATCCTTTATTTCTTAGTTTCTCTGATTGTTTTTTTGCCGATTCATAGCTAGCAAAAGGACCAAAAACAATTCTTTCAATTGTTTTTGGATTTTTGACGGGTATATCCGCCCAGGTAATATTTATCTGTTTTGATTTATGTTTTATACCGTTGGACGAAATCAAGTTTAAAAAACCTTTATTAGTCGTAAAGTTTATATTCTTTTTCTCCGAAAAACTATCATTCTCCCCGCCCAAATATTGCTTTAAACCAATTAAAAATTTTCCATTTTTAATTTCATTTTGGAGTTCAACCTTTAGCAATTCTTCTCCTTTTGCATTTGAAATAAATTTAGGGTTTATTATTAAAAGAGAAATACAGCCTAAAAATAAGTTTAAAAAGGCAAATTTAAGTTTCATAAATTAGAACTTTCCTTATCAATTAAAAAATTTAATTTGCACCAATGCGTATAAAGGTTTAGATTATCCTAATTAAACACATTTGACTTAAATGTCTAAACTAAAAACTCGTAAATCAGCTGCCAAAAGATTTAAAGCTACTGCGACGGGTAAATTCATGAGAAGAAGAGCTTTCCATAATCATTTACTTGATCATAAAAGTTCAAAATTAAAAAGACATCTATCAACAAAAGCCGTAGTTGATGAAAGAGATGCTGATAATGTAAAATTAATGATTCCATACGCATAAATCTTTAACCAATTTTTATTAGATATTCATGGCACGGGTAAAAAGAGGCAACATAGCCAGAAAAAGAAGAAACAAAATCTTAAATCTTGCAAAAGGTTTTAGAGGCGGCAACAAAAATCTTTTCAGAACCGCAAACCAAAGGGTGATGAAAGCTCTTTGTAATGCTTATAGGGATAGAAGAAGAAGAAAAAGAGATTTTAGAAGACTTTGGATCTCTAGAATTAACGCATCTGCGAGGATAAATGGAACAAACTATAGCAAGTTAATAAATGGCATGAAAAATTCAGAAATTATCATTAACAGAAAAATGCTTGCTCAATTAGCTTTAAACGATCCTGAGTGTTTTGAAAAAATTGTTTCTTCCGTTAGTAAGTAGAAAAAAGAATATAATCTAAAAAGTAATTATAAATAATGGAAATATCTTCCTTTCAATCTTATTTAATAATTCTTTTTGTTGTATTAATAATAATTTCTATTTTTGTATTCAGACAATTTCTAAAAACAAGAAGTGAAGAATTAAATTTAGTAAAATTCGAGCAGAAAGGTTTAGATTCTCTCACTCAAGCTACAGAATTATATGAATTTGGGTCTATTCAGATAAAAAAAAGATTATATTCAGAAGCTACTAAAACTTTTTTAAAAGCAATTGAAAATTATGAAAATGAACCTGATGAAGCCAAAGCGATAATAAATAATGCTTTAGGATTTTCTTATGCTGCTCAAAATGAATTTAAAAAAGCAATAAAACATTATAACTCTGCAATAAAATCACTTCCCGAATATCCTATAGCCCTAAATAACCTCGCATCAGCACAACAGCGTTTACTGGAGTACGACTTGGCATATGAAACTTATCAAAAGGTTTTGGTGATAGATCCAAAGAACAAAACAGCAATTAAAAAAAGTAAGGAGTTAGAAAAAAGAAACAATTATAAACCTTATAAAGGTATCAAAGATAAGGGATTCTAAATATGGAAAATTATTCTTCTTTACTAATTGGTGGAAAACAATTTTCCAGTAGATTAATGGTTGGTACTGGCAAATACAAATCTACTCAGGATATGGTAGAAAGTTTGTCAAATTCTGAAACGGAAATTATAACCGTCGCTGTTAGAAGAATTAAAAATGATCAGACCGGAGAAAATTTACTCGAAAAGATCAACTGGGAAAAATACTGGATGCTTCCTAATACAGCTGGTTGTGTTAATTGCGATGAGGCAGTCAGAATAGCAATTTTAGGTAGAGAACTTGCAAAATTATCTGGTCAAGAAGAAAATAATTTTGTGAAGTTAGAAGTTATTCCTGACAAAAAGTATTTGCTACCAGATCCAATAGAAACTCTTAAAGCAGCCGAAATTTTAATAAAAAAGGGTTTCGCCGTACTACCTTATATCAATGCAGATCCTATTCTTGCAAAAAAACTAGAAGAAATAGGTTGTGCAACTGTAATGCCATTGGGCTCTCCCATAGGCTCCGGGCAAGGTTTATTAAATTTATCAAATATAAGGATAATTATTGAGAATGCAAAAGTGCCAGTAATAATTGACGCAGGAATTGGGGTACCTAGTGAAGCTTCTCAAGCTATGGAAATTGGAGCTGATGGTGTTTTAATCAATAGTGCAATAGCACAAGCTGCAAATCCTCCTCTAATGGCTCAAGCTATAAATTATAGTGTGAAAGCTGGCAGGCAAGCTTTTCTGGCAGGAAGAATTAAAAAACAAGACTTTGCAGTAGCAAGTTCGCCTGAAAAAAATATATCTATCTAATTCTCTAGATTATGAAAAGTTTAAAAAGAAAGTAAAAATTTATTATTTGCTTTTATTTATCGTATTAAGAGAGAAGATTTGAAACTATTTACAATGTTTTTTCGCAAAGTGGAAGCACGCTGTAGTAATTTAATAAATATATTATGAATCTTTTAATTCTGGAGTTCTGAGTGAAAGTTATTGTTCTAGGTGGAGATGGTTTTTGCGGTTGGCCTTGTGCGGTGAATTTAGCAGAGCAAAATCATGATGTAATTATTGTCGACAATTTAAGTCGTAGAAAAATTGATATTGATCTAGAGGTAGAATCTTTAACTCCAATTTCATCTATAACGGAACGACTTTCTGCATGGGAAGAGATTGGAGGCAAGCCTATGAGATTTCTTAACATGGATATCTCTAAGCAATATCAAAAATTACTCAATTTGCTCATTGATGAAAAACCAGATTCCGTAATCCATTTTGCAGAACAAAGAGCAGCACCATACTCAATGAAATCGAGTTTTACCAAAAGATATACAGTAGATAATAATGTTAATGGCACCCACAACCTACTTGCTGCGATAGTAGAGAGTAATTTAGATATTCATGTTGTTCATTTAGGAACAATGGGAGTCTACGGATATGGATCACATAGAGGTGCAACAATTCCAGAGGGTTATCTAAAAGTTGAAGTTCCACAACCTGATGGAAGCCGCTTTGAAGAAGAAATATTACACCCTGCCAGCCCAGGTAGTGTCTACCATATGACTAAAACTTTAGATCAATTATTATTTCTTTACTACAACAAAAATGATCTTGTAAGGATCACTGATCTACATCAAGGCATTGTTTGGGGAACAAATACAGAAGCAACTTTAAAAGATCCTAGATTGACAAACCGATTTGACTATGACGGAGATTATGGAACTGTTTTAAACAGATTTCTAATGCAAGCTGCAATTGGATATCCATTAAGTGTTCATGGGACAGGAGGGCAAACAAGAGCATTTATACATATAAAAGACTCTGTAAAATGCGTACAACTTGCTCTTGAAAATCCTCCAAAATCTGGAGAAAGAGTCAAAATCTTTAATCAAATGACTGAAAGTCATCAAGTTGGAGAACTAGCTAAAAAAGTTGCTTCTCTAACTGGAGCTGATATCAATTATTTACCAAATCCAAGGAATGAAGCAGTAGAAAATGATCTAATTGTTGATAATAAATGCTTTATAGAATTAGGTTTAAACCCAACTACTCTTGATAATGGCTTATTAGAAGAAGTTGTTGAAGTTGCTAAAAAATACTCCAATAGATGTGATCTTAATCGCATACCTTGTGTTTCATCCTGGACAAAAAAACAAGCTGAGGCTATAAAGACTAATTAAAATTTTTGAAATAGTTACCTTAAGAAAGTGAAAATTGCATTGTTTACTGAAACTTTTTTACCTAAAGTTGACGGCATAGTCACAAGACTGACTAAAACAATTGAATTTTTAATAAAAAATGGTGATGAAGTTATAATTTTTTGTCCAGAGGGGTGTCCAGAATCATATATGGGAGCAACTGTAGTGGGAGTAGCTGCAATGCCATTACCCTTATACCCAGAGTTGAAGCTTGGTTTACCAGGTCCTGCAGTCTCAGATAAGTTAGAAAAATTTAACCCAGATTTGATACATGTTGTTAATCCAGCTGTACTCGGCTTAGGTGGCATATGGTTGGCGAAAACTAATAATATTCCTTTAATTGCTAGCTACCATACTCATCTTCCGAAATATCTGGAACATTACGGTATGGGTATGCTAGAGCCACTTTTGTGGGAATTACTTAAAGCAGCTCATAATCAAGCATTGTTAAATTTGTGTACTTCCACCGCTATGGTCAATGAATTAAAAGATAAAGGTATTCAAAGGACTGCTCTTTGGCAAAGAGGAGTAGATACTTACAGTTTCAGACCAGATTTAAGAAGTGAGAAAATGAGAGATAAATTATTTGGAAAATATAAAGATGCTAATTATTTATTGATTTATGTAGGAAGATTATCAGCAGAAAAACAAATTGAGAGAATTAAACCAGTCTTAGAAAGTATCCCTAATGCTTGTCTAGCACTTGTAGGTGACGGCCCGTATAGAAACCAGCTTGAAAAAATCTTCGAAAATACCAAGACTAATTTCATAGGATATTTATCTGGTGATGAACTTGCTAGCGCCTATGCCTCTGGAGATATATTTTTATTTCCCTCTAGTACAGAAACACTTGGTTTAGTTCTACTCGAAGCAATGGCCGCAGGATGTCCAGTTATTGGAGCCAACAAGGGAGGGATTCCAGATATAATTAGCGATGGGATTAATGGTTGTTTATATGATCCAGATGAAAAAGATAATGGAGTACAAAGTTTGATTGAAGCAACAAAAAAAATTCTAGAAAACGAAGATAAAAGAGAAATTATGAGAAAAGAGGCGCGAAACGAAGCAGAAAAATGGGATTGGAATCAAGCAACATTACAACTGCAAAATTATTATTCAGATACGCTCAAAGAAATAGATTAAATTTGATCTAAATTATTATGCTACATGTGGGGGCGTAGGATTATTATATGAACTTAAAGGAAGTATTAGAGTAGCTATATTTTGATTCTTTTCAGGCCTTTTCTTCTTTGAGAATTTTTTACCAAAAGGTACTCTTATAACATTTGTTCCCTCAATGGAACAAATATTTGAGTTATCTCCAGAAAAATTATTTACAAAATTTGGTAAGTTGACGTTTTTAACTGGCAGTTGCATAACATTACCAGATTTAAAATCTTTGGTCATAGCTTCAAATACCCCAAAAAATTTGATGCTCGAATATTCTAAAAAAAAAATTTAAAAAACTTCTATAAGAAAATATTAAATTTTTATTCACATTGATAATAACTAAGTAAATACTGTGACGCTAGTCCTTTAAGCACATTTTTTTTCTTCTAAAGTCTCATCTTGATTTACATTGCAAGAACAAATTAAATTGCGATCCCCATATGCATTATTAATCCTAGAGACTGAAGACCAAAACTTAATAGTTGTAGGAGTTTTATAAGGGAAAGAAGCCTTTTCTTTTGAATAAGAATATTGCCAATTATCAGCAATTAACTCTTTCAGCGTATGGGGAGCATTGCTTATTACATTATTATTTTTTAATTCATGATTATTTTCTATTTCACTGATTTCTTCTCCAATCAATAGCATAGCCTCACAAAATCTATCTACTTCTGCCAAACTTTCACTTTCAGTAGGCTCTATCATTATGGTTTCTGGAACAGGCCAACTAATAGTTGGGGCATGAAAACTATAATCAATTAATCGTTTAGCTAAATCATTGACACTCAATCCAGTTTTGGATTTTAAATCTCTAAAATCTAAAATACATTCATGTGCGACAAAATTATTTTTTCCTTTATAGAGAATTTTGAATTTATGTTTTAAGGAATGCGCAATATAATTTGCAGATAAAATTGCGTGCGAAGTTGCTTTCCTTAACCCACCAAGACCTGCCATTTTAATATACATCCAACTTATTGGAAGAATACTTGCACTCCCATGCTTAGCAGAAGATACGAAATTAAAACTATTAGATAAATTATTATCCATTAAAGAATGAGTAGGAAGGTATGGGCTTAAAGTTTCTGATGCAGCAACTGGACCTACTCCTGGACCACCACCTCCATGTGGAATGCAGAATGTTTTATGTAAATTCAAATGACAAACATCAACGCCATAATTTCCAGGTTTGCATAATCCAACCTGAGCGTTCAAATTTGCTCCATCTAAATAGACAAATCCCCCCACAGAATGAATTAAATCACATATCTTTCTGATTTGTAATTCAAAAACTCCATGAGTAGAGGGATAAGTCAACATAAGAGCCCCTATTTGGTTATCAAATTTCTTGACCTTGATTGACAAATCTTGATAATCAATATTTCCTTCGTCATCACATTCGACAGTTAACACGTCAAAACCTGCCATAACTGCACTAGCAGGATTTGTTCCATGAGCACTTTTTGGAATTAAACATTTTTTTCTTAACAGTTCACCTTTTGATTCAAAATAAGAATTAATTGCCAATAAACCTGCAAACTCTCCTTGAGAGCCTGCATTTGGTTGAAAAGAAACTGATTTTAAACCAACAATCTCACTTATCCATTTTTCTAGGTCAGATATAATTTTTGAATAGCCTTTAGTTTGATCTGGTGGGGAAAAAGGATGCATGGAAGATAAATTAGCCCAAGAGACTGGATTTAACTCTGCTGCAGAATTTAACTTCATGGTACAGCTACCCAATGGCATCATCCCATCTACCAAAGAAAAATCTTTTTCTGCAAGTCGGAATATATATCTCATTAATTCAGTTTCACTTTGGTAATTTGTGAATATATCTTGCTGCATCCATGCACTGGATCTCAAAGCTAAACTTTCAAGATGAAATTCTTTATCAAATTTTATATGCTTTAAATCTTCTTCTTTTTCTATAAGGTTTGCTATGAAAGTCAAAATATCTTTTATTTCTTTTTCATTACTGAGCTCATCTAAAGAGATCCCAAAGCCAGTTGAATTTTCAATAGTTGATCCCAACGGCAAAATTCTTAAGTTATAGCCATTTTTTAAAGCTTCATTATGGATCCTCTGGGAGTGCTCAGAATAAACATCAACACTATCAAATCTAATCCCATCTGGAATATCAAAACCTAAAGCAGCTAAACTTGATTCTAAATTTATTCTCAACTCAACTAATCTCTTAGCAATTTGAGTTAATCCAGAGGGTCCATGATAAATAGCATAAAAAGAAGAAATTATGGCTAATAAAGATTGAGCAGTACAAATATTACTGGTGGCCTTTTCCCTTCTGATATGTTGCTCTCTTGTTTGCAATGCTAGTCTTAGAGACTTTTCTCCATTTTTAGAGAGAGTTTGCCCAACAATTCTTCCGGGTATCAGCCTTTTATATTTTTCGCTACAAGCAAAATATGCTGCATGGGGGCCACCAAAACCCATTGGTACACCAAATCTTTGCATACTACCCACTGCTACATCAACACCAAATTCAGAAATTGGTTTAATCAAAACTTGTGCTAGTGGATCAATACATGCCGTAACAATAATTTCTGATCTATGTGCTTTGGATATTAAGAATGTGGGATCATATAATTGTCCATTTTTACCAGGTAATTGCAACAACATTCCAAAAACATTATCATGGTTAGGAAGGTTGCTTTGAGTAAAGCGTTTTAATGATATTCCCAAAGGTTTTGCTCTGGTTTGTAGAACATTAAAAGTATGATCAAAAACATTTGACTCCACCAAGTACACTTTTGAAGATTTATTTTTTCTAGAGGAAAAACTCATAGCCATGGCTTCTGCTGCGGCAGTACCCTCATCCAACAAAGATGCATTAGCGACAGGGAATCCTGTTAGTTCACAAACAATAGTCTGAAAATTAAATAGAGCTTCTAATCTTCCTTGTGCAATTTCTGCTTGATATGGAGTATAAGACGTGTACCACCTTGGATTTTCAAGAACATGTCTTTGGATTACTTTAGGCATATGATTGTCATAATAACCAAGGCCTATAAGTGATCTCATTTTAGTATTTTTATTCGAAATCTCTTCCAATTCGTTTAAAGCTTCAATTTCTGAACAACCTTGGGGCAATATTTCTGAAGATTTATCTTTAAGTTGAATATCTTCAGGAACAACTTGATTTATAAATTGATCAATATTATTAAAACCAAGCTTGTTCAGCATAATTCTTTCATCATTATCTCCTAACCCAAGATGCCTATCTATAAACAAATCAGACCCAAATTTAGATGTCATATTAAAATATTTTTCTTTAAAATAGCTCTTTTTAAAAAGTTTGCCTTATTTTGGTACAACCTTTGATTGATATTCCTCAGAGGTCATCAAATCAGTAATTGATGCTTTTGATTCTGGTTTCAAAATGACTAACCAACCGTCTCCAATCGGATCATTCTGTAAAAGCTCAGGGTTCTCAATAACACTTTCATTTACAGATACTATTTCCCCTGAAAAAGGCAGATAGACTTCCTCAACTGCCTTAACTGATTCTATTGTTCCAAAAGTATCGCCTTTCTCTAAAGTCGCACCTTCATCAGCTAATTCAACAAAAACAATATCTCCTAATTGATCTATAGCGAATTCACTAACTCCAATTTTTAATAGTCCATTTTCTTCCAAGACATATTCATGAGTATCAGCATAGTTGAGGTTGTCTGGAAACTTGTAAGACATGATTAAGTAGATAAAGGAAGTAGAGAATCCTTTGAAATTAATTTTTCCTCTAATAGTTCAAATAATAATCGAATTAATGCAATTTTGATGTGAGCCATGTGAGAACCACCTTGAACAAAAATATTGTAAGGATCTCTTAGAGGGGCATCAGCAGAAAATTCACTTGTACTACCTTCAATAAAGGTACCTCCTGCCATTAATAATTTTGAATCATATCCATCCATTGAAGATGGAACAACATTCAGAAAAGAATCTACTGGTGAAGAATTTTGAAAAGATTGACAAATTTTTTGTACCAAAACAGGATTATTCAATCTTACTGACTGAATAAGATCAGATCTATAAGTTGCAGGCTCTGGTAAAACCTTAAATCCCAAATTTTTAAAGACTGCTGCAACCATATCAGCACCTTTTAATGATTCGTGAACAATTTGTGGTGCTAAAAACAAACCCTGCAAAATTAATCTTCCTAGTCCAAAATTTATTCCTGCAGAAGAACCAATGCCTGGTGAGGTTAATCTAGAACATGCCATCTCAACCAACTCTGTATCTCCTGCTACGTACCCACCAGTAGGAACTATTGTTCCTCCCAAATTTTTAATCAATGATCCAGCAATTATATTTGCCCCTTTAGAAATTGGTTCACTATCTTCAACAAGCTCCCCGTAACAGTTATCAACAAAACATATACAATTAGGATCAAGAGAATGAATAAGACTACAAATTTTCTCTATCTGATGATTCGTAAGAGACTTTCTCCAACTATATCCACAACTTTTTTGTATGAATACTAATTTGCATGAATTTTCTTTAAAAAAATGAACAATTTTTTCTTCAAAAGAATCAAAATTCTCGCAGATATTTACTTGCTTATATTTGATGTCAAAATCTTTAAGTGATCCTTTTCCTCCTCCCCTTATTCCTATGACTTCTTCTAACGTGTCATATGGTTGTCCTGTAAGAGATAACATTACATCTCCAGGTCGAAGAATTCCAAATAAGACAGAACTTATTGCATGGGTTCCACTTACAAATTGCATCCTCACAGCCGCCTTTTCAGCAAGAAAAAATCTTGCAAAAACCGCATCAATTTTTTCTCTAGATATATCATCATGACCACTACCTGAAGATTGATTGAAATGACTAGTAGAAACTTTTTCTTCCTTAAAAATTGTCAAAATATTTTCTAATTTCTGGAAAACCTGATTAGACCTTTCTTGGAAAACTTTACTTAAACTCTCTTCGACAGTAAGAACAGCGTTTTCAGCCAGTTTTAAGTTATTGTCAAGAGTCATTTATTATGAAAATTCATGTTATTTTTCAGAAGCTAAATTTCTTAATTCTGCTAGGAAAGCATTAGGTCCCCTACCCTGAAAATAAGAAAGTTTTTTTGAAGCTTCATATAAATCAAGAAGTTCTCCATCTAATTCTTCTGCCGTATAATCTCTAATTCCTGCAATTACCTCAGCAAAACGTTCTCTACGGGCAGATTTATTGACAGCATAGGCTTCCATTACCTGAATTTTACATGATCTCCAAGCCTTATTCTGACAAAAATGCACTGAAAGAGCATCACTTAAAGCAGAAGCTTCTTCATCTTCTATGTACCAGTCAAAAGATGAAGGTAGAGGTTTTAATCCTGAAAATATCTCAAATAACTCTCCGGCCGACAATGGATTACCAGAATCATTTTTTAGGGGTAATGCAGACTCCTCCAAAGATTTCCATAACTCTGGGTAATCACTTTCAAAACGATCCCTGATTTTTTCAATGCCTTGATCAAGAATCGTATTAACTTGAGCTAAAGCAAGAAAAACTTCAGGGCCCGGCGAAGATAACTTCCCATTCCTAAGATTAGAAATTTGCGAATTATGGACTTTACCTAAATCTAGAATTTCTGAAAGTAATGGCAATACTCTGTGAGACCAACCATTTCTTTCATGCCAGAGGTGTATCAAATGAGCCATAGCCCTTCGACCTCTAGATAATTTATCGCGATATCCGAGACTCACAGATAATTAAACTTATCAATAGTATAGTATGATAATATTACATATCGGTAATTTTGAAAATAGTATTTCAATATCATGAATTCAGTAATTTTCCAAGAAACAGCAAAATTAAAAAAACCTGTTCCAGCTGAAAAAGTTATAGAACTCTCAGAAAAATTACTGGAACCTTCCAGTCATTCAAAAAGATATCCTCCAAGACTACATAAAACGTGGGGAACAATAGTTTTTATGGTTGCAATACATATTCTTTCCCTTGTAGCTTTACAACCAAAATTTTGGAGCCTCCCTGCAGTCACTTCATTATTATTTTTTTATTGGGTAACTGCTTGTTTAGGAGTCACCCTTGGATATCACAGATTGTTATCACACAGATCGTTCATTGTACCAAGATGGTTAGAAAGATTTTTTGCTACCTGCGGAGCCATAAGTTGCCAACATGGGCCAATAGATTGGGTAGGTTTACATAGGCATCACCACTCTTTTTCAGATACTGAAGTAGATCATCACAATAGTAAAAAGGGGTTTTGGTGGAGTCATATGGGTTGGATGTTTAAAGACGTAGAAGCACTAAAAGCTGTTCCAAAACTAAGTGCAGATTTAATTAAGGATCCATACTATAGATTTTTAAATAAATATTTTTTATTCTTACAAATTCCTATTGGACTTACATTGTACGCAATAGGTCAAAAATTAGGAGTTGGAGGATGGGCTCTAGTCCTTTGGGGGATTCCATTGAGGCTTGTGGTTGTTTATCATGTAACTTGGCTAGTCAACTCCGCGACGCATTGTTGGGGTAAAGCACCATTTGAAAGTGGTGATTCATCTAAAAATAATGCATGGGTTGCTGCATTAACCTTTGGAGAAGGTTGGCATAATAACCATCATGCATTTCCCAATTCGGCAAAACAAGGATTATTTAAAGGTCAGATAGACATAACATGGGAACATATTAAGATTCTTGCGAAATTTGGTTTTGCAAAAAAAGTAAAGTTACCCTCTAGGTCTTATTATTAACTATATTGTTCAATATTTTCATGGCTAAAAGAATACAAGTCGCATTAACTGAATCAATCGCATCTCTAGGTAAAGAAGGAGATCTAGTTGATGTAGCACCAGGATACGCAAGAAATTTTCTAATACCCTATGGCAAGGCAACGAATGTAACACCAGCAGTCCTTAAACAAATCGAGAGGAAGAAAGAAAAAGAAAAAATCGCTGCTGATAAATTAAAGCAAGAAGCTTTAGATTTCCAAACTGCATTATCTACAATAGGAAGGTTCACTATCAAAAAACAGGTTGGAGAAGATGGTGTCCTTTTTGGAACGGTTACCAATGGTGATGTTGCCGAAGCGATAGAAGCGGCTACTAAAAAAGAAATTGATAGAAGAAACATTACCGTTCCTGATATTCATAATTTAGGTTCCTTTACTGCAAAAATAAAATTACATCCAGAAGTAAATGCAGAAGTAAATATTGAAGTAACAAGTTAATCAATTTGTTGCATTATTTTGAAAAGTAGCCAGAGTATATATCTAAGCAATTAAAGATATGGTTTCCGTACCTTTTCCAAATAATGGACAAAATAAAAATTTTAAAAAGGATTTTAATAGTGAAAATGCTGGATTAGTTCCTCCTCAAAACGTTCAAGCAGAGGAAGCTGTTCTTGGTGGCATACTTCTTGATCCAGACGCGATCGGAAGAATTGCAGACTTAATTAAACCTGAAGCTTTTTATATAAATGCCCATCAAGAGATTTATAGAACAGCATTAATGTTGCATACTCAGGGAAAACCAACTGATTTAACATCAATGAGTGCTTGGTTAGCAGATAATGGATCACTAGAAAAAATTGGAGGAAACAGCAAACTGGTAGAACTCGTTGAAAATGTTTCCTCTACAGCTTCCATAGAACAAGTTGCTAATTTAATTCACGACAAATTCATGAGAAGGCAACTTATTAGATCTGGAAATGAAGTGGTTCAACTAGGTTTTGATCAAACTCAAGATACTAATGAAGTTCTAGATAAAGCAGAGCAAAAAATATTTGAAATCAGTCAAGAAAAACCTTCAAAAGGTCTGACTCAAGCAGCTGAAATCCTTACAAGTACTTTCAATGAAATAGAGTCAAGATCATTAGGTACTTCAGTAGCTGGAATTCCAGTTAATTTCTACGATCTTGATGCGATGACTCAAGGTTTTCAAAGAAGTGATTTAATAATTGTTGCTGGAAGACCTTCAATGGGGAAAACTTCAATAGTTCTTAATCTGGCTAAAAATGTTGCACAATCTCAAGACTTACCTGTGTGTGTATTTAGCCTTGAAATGAGTAAAGAACAGTTGACATATAGACTACTTTCTATGGAAGTGGGAATCGAAAGTGGCAGGCTAAGAACAGGAAGATTACAGCAAGATGAATGGCCATTACTCGGAGAAGGTATCAATTCATTAGGTCAATTACCAATATTTATAGATGACAAGCCTAACTTAAGTGTTCTAGAGATGAGATCTCTGTGCAGAAGATTAATAGCTGAACAAAAAAAAGAACTTGGATTAATTGTGATTGATTATCTGCAATTAATGGAAGGATCAACCCCTGATAATAGAGTGCAAGAACTTTCACGAATAACAAGAGGTCTTAAAAGCATGGCCAGAGAATTAAAAGTACCAGTAGTAGCATTATCTCAGCTTAGTAGAGGGGTTGAGTCTAGAACGAATAAAAGACCAATGTTAAGCGATCTAAGAGAATCAGGATCTATTGAACAAGACGCAGATTTAGTATTAATGATATATAGAGATGAATACTATAATCCTGAGACTGAAGATAGAGGAATTACAGAAATCATTGTCACTAAACATAGAAATGGACCCGTAGGAACTGTTAAATTATTATTTGAACCTCAATTTACGAGATTTAGGAATTTAGCTAATTAAATCGCTCCTAAAATGCAAGATCATCACTCAACAAATGAATCTTTTGACGTCATCGTTATTGGAGGAGGACATGCAGGATGCGAAGCCGCTATAACAACAGCAAAATTAGGTTTTTCTACTGCCTTATTTACAATCAATCTAGATAGAATTGCCTGGCAACCGTGTAACCCTGCAGTTGGGGGACCAGCAAAAAGTCAGTTGGTTCATGAAGTTGATGCATTAGGTGGAATTATTGGTAAATTAGCGGATGAGACAGCTATTCAAAAAAGAATATTAAATGCAAGTAGAGGCCCAGCTGTATGGGCATTAAGAGCTCAAACAGATAAAAGAGAATACTCAAAAAGAATGATCGAAATACTACAAAATACAGACAATTTATCTTTAAAAGAAGCAATGATTACTGAACTGGATATTGCAAAAACTGAACAAATTGGATTGAACTCAAAAAAAATCTCAAAAAAAAGAATAAAGGGTGTAAAAACATTCTTTGGTAGTTATTATTCAGCAAGATCAGTTATCATCACAGCTGGTACGTTCTTAGAAGGAAGAATATGGATAGGAAATAAATCAATGTCAGCTGGTAGATCTGGCGAACAAGCAGCACAAGGTCTTACTCAGAATTTGCACGAAATTGGAATCAAAACAGAACGTTTAAAAACAGGTACTCCAGCAAGAGTTGATAAAAGAAGTATCATTTTTGATGAATTAGATATTCAACCAAGTACTGCAGCAGATAAATATTTTTCGTTTGACCCGGATATTAAAAATAATATGCCCCAAGTTAGTTGTCACATCACAAGAACAACTACCAAAACACATCAACTAATTAGAGACAATTTACATTTAACTCCAATTTACGGCGGTTTTATTGATAGTAAGGGGCCAAGATATTGTCCATCAATTGAAGATAAAATCGTCAAATTTGCTGATAAAGAATCACATCAAATTTTCTTAGAACCAGAGGGAATTAATACCCCTGAAATATATGTACAAGGATTTTCTACAGGTTTACCCGAAAATATTCAATTAGAACTTTTAAGGACCTTACCTGGATTAGTTGAATGTAAAATGCTGCGACCTGCATATGCTGTTGAGTATGACTATATACCTGCAACACAGCTCCAAACATCACTCGAAACGAAAGAAATTGAATATTTATTTAGCGCCGGACAAATTAATGGCACTACTGGTTATGAAGAAGCAGCAGCACAAGGATTAGTTGCAGGAGTCAATGCGACAAGAAAACTAAACAAAAAAGACCCAATAATCTTCACTAGAGAAAGCAGTTATATAGGAACAATGATCAATGATTTAATTACAAAAGATCTTAAAGAACCATATAGAGTTCTCACTAGTAGGAGTGAATATAGGTTAACTCTCAGAGGAGATAATGCAGATAGAAGATTAACGCCATTAGGCTATCAAATAGGGCTAATTAATGAGAAAAGATGGTCGACCTATCAAGAAAAAATGAACCTCCTCGAAGAAGAAAAATTTAGATTAAATAACACTCGTTTAAAAAATACCGATGAAATATCAAAAAAAATAGAATTAGAAACAGGATCAAAAATCAAAGGCTCAACAACTTTGAAAGAACTCTTAAAAAGACCAAACTTTCATTATTCAGATCTAATTAAGTATAATTTGAATGGAAAAAATCTAGGTTCTTCAATACAGCAAGGTGTTGAAATAGATATTAAATACGAGGGTTACCTTAAAAGACAAAAAAACAACATAGAACAAATAAATCGTCAAAGCTGTAAATCTCTGCCTCAAGAAATAAATTATGAAAAGATAGAGACATTATCTTTAGAAGCTAGAGAAAATTTGAATAAGATAAAGCCAAAAAATTTTGGTGATGCGTCAAAAATTCCCGGTGTAAGCAAAGCTGATTTAACTGCATTACTTGTTTGGCTAAAAATAAGAGAAATAAAAAAAGAAAAGGCAAATTTTTTTGTCGAAAAAAAGTTATCATCTTAAAAGGATTCCATCTGAGCACTGAATAATAAAATTCTTAAATCACCAAAAATTTTATGGGAAGAAAAAGCCTCCACTTTTTTAGTGAAAAATTCATTACCAAAAATATCTGGTCCATGGAAATTAATGCTGCTTGGGGATGGAAGTCCAACTAGACATTTACAGCTTTTAACTAATCAAGAGACGAAAATTAAATTAATTTCAATGCAAGCAGATCCTCTATTCATCGCAGAGGGCCCAAAAGAGTTAAATCAGTTAAATGGACCTTTAATTAGAAGACAAGTATGGATTAAAAACAATAATAAAAACCTAGCATGGGCTGAAAGTTGGTGGAATGCAGGACAAGTGAATGAAAATTTAAAAGCTAAAGAAGAACCAATTTGGAAGAATTTGACTCAAGACAGATCAGAGTTGTTTAGAGAAGTTGATCGAATATCACTTGTTAATTCAAATTGGTTAGAGGATCAATTTTGTTTTAAAGGTCCATTCTGGTCAAGAAATTATAGATTTTTTCGAGACAAAAAGCCCCTAACAATTATTAGAGAAGTATTCAATCCACATTTAGAAAGTTTATTAGGCTATTCAGGAATTAAAGAATTTACGAAACTATACTCTTCTTCTTCTTGATCTGGGAAGATTTCTTGATTTTGATTGAACTTGTTGGTTTGATTGATCTCTCGAAGTATTGATCTCTTTTTCTGAAGATCTTTGCCATCTTTCAACTTTTAAATCCATTTCATCTGGCCAATCTTCATCCTTACTCTCTTTCACGTAAGGTAATTTTTTTTGCTCAGTTGTCTGTAAATTTTTTGATTGCCTTAAAGATATTGCTTCTAAAGGTCTTTTTGAGTGCTGTTTAGCAGATTCATAAGAATTTGATTCTCTGGAAAATGTCTTAATATCCCTATTATCATCGTAAAAATTCTCATCATTCCAATCATCATTATCTTCATCAAAAAATAAATCCACTTTTTCAGATACCCATCTTCCTACTTTTTTAACACTCTTGCTAGTTATTCCTTGAAAATCTGAATTCTTTCTTTTTCCTGGCCTAGCCCCGGATACTCCATCAACAAATTGTCTTCCAGTTTCAAAAATTTTATCTACCTGTTTATCAACAATATTTTTATCAAAACTATTTCTTAGATTTCTAATTCTCCTTGAATCCATAAATTATTATGCTTTTTAAAATATAAATTACATTAAAAAAATAAATAATTCCAAATATAGAAACAAAAACACATCTTATATTTTTAATCAAACAAAATTAAACACTTTTTATTCCATGATCCATTAAAGAAATTTACACAACATTTTTTACAAGCAATATTCTTTATCCTTTTCCTGTAGAAAAATGTCTCACCACAATTTTGGCAAGTTCCTATGTATTTTAATTCTCTCCTTTCAATAGGAAATGAGTGCCTCACAGAAATTTGAAAATTTTTCTCTTTCTGATTAATTTCATTCATCTTTTCTAAGAAATTTGGACCATGTATCTCATTTTTTTTTAATATCCTATCTACCCATGCATGAATCATTTCATGACATAGAGTACTGTTTATTTCACTAGTAGATAATTTACTCAAAATAGGTTTAGATAAGATAATTTCAGAATCTACAAAACCATTAATTTGTTTTCTTTTATAAAAACCAGCAGTAGTTTTTAATCTATTGTCACTCCATCTAACTTTTACTAAAGGTTGATTATTAACCGCTAGAGAATTTTCAAAATATTGACTATTAAATTTATGAAATAAAGGTAAAAGAGGAATTACAGGCATTATGGATTAAAATTAGTATTATTTTGACAAAAAAAGCCATCAAAAACGATTTCTTTTCTTAAAGTAATAAAAAACTCAAATCAACATGGATGCAACACTAGTTAAAGATATCGGAATCAAAGCATTATTAGTTGGCGGAGCGGTACTAGTTTCTTTTTGGACTTTTAATGCAGTCAAATTAGTTATAAGCGCCAGAGGAATTAATCCATTAGTAAGAAAGTTTTTTGATCAAATAGCTGCAGGAAGAATTGATGCAGCGTATGGTTTGACTACAAAAACTTATAAAACTCATGTGAAGCGCCAAGACTTTCTTAAATTTTTAGCTAGTTTAAACCTCAATAAATACAGAAATTTAAAATCAGGAAGACCTAGAGTCCAAGAAGATCAAATCATAATAACTTTGAATTTAAAATCAGAAGATAAACAAGACGAGCTCCCATTAGACTTTACCTTCGCAAAAACTGAAAATGATTGGAAAATAGACAGAATAGCAAAAGTGAATTAATAGTTTCTTGTGAGGCAAAAACAATTGTTTAAAGAAGAGATAATACATCAATTAGAATTACACCCAAGTAGATTAGATAAAGAAAAAATCATCTCAGAAGCAATGGAACAAGGTCTAGATGATTTTTTCGAGGGAATCCGTATGGCACTTGATCCATTGGTAACTTTTGGTGTAAAAATTGTTCCTGAAAAAGAGAGTGAAAAAAGTCAAAATTTTTTTTGGAAAGATTTTAGGAAATTAGCAAATAAGCTTATTCAAAGAGAACTTACTGGTCACGCTGCTCGCGATGCAATTATTAAGGCTATGGAATCTGCCACAAAAGAAGAGTGGAATGGATTTTATAGACGAGTTTTAATTAAAGATCTTAGATGTGGTGTATCTGAAAAAACAATCAATAAGATAGCCAAGAAATTTCCCAAATATGCGATTCCTATTTTTTCTTGTCCCTTAGCCCATGACAGTGCAAATCATGAAAAAAAAATGATAGGAAAAAAGCAAATTGAAATCAAATTAGATGGTGTGCGCGTCTTAACTATTATTAGACAAAATAAAGTAGAAATGTTTTCTCGCAATGGGAAACAATTCCATAATTTTGGTCATATTATCTCGGAAATAGAAAACGTCTTAAAAGAGGATCCTCCACCTCATGACTTAGTCCTAGATGGTGAAGTAATGAGCGCTAACTTTCAGGATTTAATGAAACAAGTTCATAGAAAAGATGGCAAGCAAACAAAAGACGCAGTTCTACACCTATTTGACTTATGTCCCCTTGAAAACTTCCAAAACGGAAGATGGAACACTAGTCAAACAGCAAGAAGTTTATTAGTTAAAGAATGGGTTGCAAAACATTCTATGCTTCTAAGACATATAAAAACACTTGAATGGGAAAATGTAGATCTCGACACCATTGAGGGACAGAAAAGATTTGTAGAGCTTAATAAATCTGCAGTGGAAGGTGGATATGAAGGAGTAATGATTAAAGATCCTGATGCTATGTATGAATGTAAAAGAACACACAGTTGGTTAAAAGCAAAACCTTTCATTGAAGTCACTTTAAAGGTTGTATCGGTTGAGGAAGGTACAGGTCGCAATAAAGGTAGACTAGGAGCTATCATAGTTGAAGGAGAAGATGATGGGTATGATTACAGTCTTAGTTGTGGAAGCGGATTTAGTGATATCCAACGTGAAGAATATTGGACAAAACGGAATCAACTTATTGGTCAACTTGTAGAAATCAGAGCTGATGCTAAAACTAAATCCAAGGATGCAGTGGCTTTTAGTCTTAGGTTTCCTCGATTCAAATGCTTTAGAGGATTTAAAGCTGGAGAAAAAGTTTAAATTATAAAAAATAATATTCAACAAAGTAGTCAATGAAAAATATGGTTTTTAAGTAAATAAACTGAAAATCTTGACTATAAAATGTAAGAATAATTATCAGGACTTTTTGAGAGACTTATGACGAAGAAAACAGTTTTCAACTTCATAAAAACACCTTGTGGACAGGCAAAATATATCGAATTAGAAGCCAACAAAACTTTACTAGGTAAATTTAGACTTTTTTGGTTTATCTTAATTGCATCTATTAGAGATTGGAATATTAAAGAGTAAATTCTTAGGAGTTTTGAAAATATTCTCTGGAGTATTTAGCAGAGAAATATACAACTAAAAAAGTTGAAATAATTCCAACGATAGTGATATATAAATTATTTGGCGATTGCACATTTTTTAGCTCCTGAATACTTTTTGCCAAACTACCTATTGAGCAATAAAGAAAAGTTCCTGGAATTATTCCAAGAAGACCAAGAGCGAAATCTCTAAATTTAACATTATTCAAACCATAAAAATAATTAAGAATACTGAAGGGAAATATCGGCGATAATCTTGCTAAAAAAATTAATTTAAGTCCGCCTTTTTCTACTACTTTTTCCATAACACTTAATTTTGGATAACGGGTAAAAAAATTTTTTAGCTTTTTTGCAAAAAAACTTTTTGATACAAAAAAAGCAACTGATGCTCCTATTGAAGCAGAAATGAAAACGATAATTGAACCATAATATGAGCCATATAAAAACCCTGATAATAAAGATAGCCAAGAAGCTGGAAGTATTAATAAAACAATTAAAATATAAATACAAACAAATGAAAAGATCCCAATTCCAGTATTAAAAAAAAAAGACAGATTATAAATATTTTCAAGAAATATATTCATTCTCAATTCAAAAGTTCAAGTTTTTTAGTAATTCTCTCCATTTGTACCGAACCTTCGTTTAATTTAAATCTACATTCATCAACAATATCTTTTGGAGCCTTATCCACGAAATTTTTATTAGATAATCTCTTTTTTAAATTATCTAATTCAATAGTCACCTTTTTTAAATCCTTGTTTAACCTTTCCTTTAATGCATCTATATTTACAAAATCCTGAAAAGGTAAGTAAACCTCTAGATCACTAATTATCCCAGAAAAAGATTTAGCAAACTCTTTTTTATCAACAGCATTAGGTTTAAAAATAAATACTTCAGAAGATTTAGTTAAGGTTTGAATATCATCAACTAAAATTTTTAGAAAATCAATCAATTCATCATTATCTGAAATTAAGTAAACAGGAACTTTTTCTGATGGCTTGAGGCCTAATTCAGCTCGCAAATTTCTAATCAATCTAATAATTTCAAAGAGTTGCTGAAAAGAATTATCAAGCTTATTATCAACAAATTTATTTTCTTGGGTTGGCCATTTTTGAAGAGATAATAATTCTTTATCTGATTTAAGTTGAAGTACATGCCAAAGTTCTTCTGTAATGTGAGGCATAAAAGGATGAATCATCACCAAAATATCATTGAGCACTTTTATTAAAACCTTTTCAGATATTTGTTTATTATTAATCTCTTTATTATTAAACCTTTGTTTAGCAAATTCTACATACCAGTCACAAAAATCATTCCACGTAAATTCATATAGAAGTTTCGCAGATTCCCCCAATTTATATTCTTTCAACAAAGCAGCGACTTTTATATTTACCTGATTCAATTTCGATAAAATCCACTTATCACATAACTCTAAAGAAGTTTCATCACTCTCATTAAGCGAATTATTATTAGAAGTTTTATTGATTAACACAAATTTAGTTGCATTCCATAATTTATTCGCAAAATTTCTTGAAGCTTCAACAGTTGAAGATGTATCTTTTTTCCTATCAAAATCAAGCCGGATATCTTGTCCAGCGCCTGCAACTTCTCGAATTAAAGCAAATCTTAGAGCATCAGAACCATATTTATCAATTAATAGTATTGGATCAATACCATTACCTGAACTTTTACTCATTTTTTTATTGTTTTCATCTCGAACTAGACCATGAATATAAACATCCTTAAAAGGAATATTATTCGTAAAAGTATTGCCCATCATTGTCATTCTGGCCACCCAGAAGAAAATAATATCGAAACCAGTAACAAGAACGCTATTTGGATACCATTTTTTAAAATCTAGATCATTTGTATTTGGCCAACCAAGGGTTGAGAAAGGCCATAAACCACTTGAAAACCATGTATCCAAAACATCTTTATCACGCACCAATTTAATATTTAGTCCAAATTTTTTATTAGCTTCAATTAAGGCGTCCTCTTCATTTCTTGCAACGATATATGGAGTATTTTGTTCTATTGAGCCTTGAGATTCATCTAAAACATACCATGCTGGTATTTGGTGCCCCCACCACAATTGCCGACTGATACACCAGTCATTAATTTTCTCTAACCAATCCTTATAAACTTTCTCCCAACGTGGAGGAATAAACGATGGTTTTTTAGAATCAATTTCATTAAGACATCCTTTTGATATTTCATCCATTTTCAAAAACCATTGTGTTGACAATAAAGGTTCAATTGGAACCTTACCTCTATCAGAAAAAGGAACAGTATGTTTATAATCCTCTATCTTTGTCAAAAGGCCTAAGTTATCCAATTCTTTGATAATTTTCTTTCTAGCCTCATATCTATCTAAATTTTGAAAAATACCTGCATTAATATTTAAAGTTCCATCTTTATTCATTACATTAATCTGTTTTAAATTATGCCTTTTTCCTATTGCAAAATCATTTGGATCATGGGCTGGAGTAACCTTTACACAACCTGTACCAAAATCTTTATCAACATGTGAATCAGCGATAATAGGTATTTCTCTATCAACGAAAGGGACTTTTACTTTGACACCAATAAATTCTTTATATCTATCATCATCAGGATTAACTGCCACAGCAGTATCACCCAAAAGAGTTTCTGGTCTTGTTGTTGCAACTTCTAAGTACTTGTCTAACTGTTCACCACTTTTAGAAATTAAAGGGTATTTAAAATGCCATAAATGACCATTTACTTCTTGCATTTCAACTTCAAGATCACTTACGGCAGATTGAGATTCAGGACACCAATTAACCAAATATTCGCCTCTATAAATTAAATTCTTTTTATAGAGAATATTAAAAGCCTCAATAACTGCTTCATTTAATTTTTGATCAAGAGTAAATCTTTCTCTAGTCCAGTCAACTGAATATCCTATCCTTTTTAATTGAGAAACTATTCTTCCACCACTTTGTTCTTTCCAGTTCCATGCTCTTTTAAGAAATTCATCTCTTCCAATATCCTCGCTTGTTTTGCCTTCACTTTTTAATTGTTTTTCAAGAATAGTTTGAACAGCTATTGAAGCATGATCAGTACCTGGTAAGCACAAAACATTCTTACCTAAAAGTCTTTGAAAACGTACTACAACATCTATCAAAGCCGTATTAAATGCATGCCCCATATGTAAAGATCCAGTTACATTTGGTGGTGGAATAACAATACAAAAGGGCTCCCCATCATCCTCAGGGTTAGGACTAAACGCTTTTAGACTTTCCCATTTTTCTTGCCACTTTTTCTCTACTTCAAAAGGTGAATAATTCTCTAAAGATAATTGATCATTCATCTCTGTCATGTTCAAATTTTATTTCAATAAACTTTCTGTTTATTTTATCTTGAGAGCAGCCAATTAATGAAAATAATATTAGTTTGCAAAAAAAGACACATCCATTCTACAAAAGTTTGAAGCCAGAACCGCAGGAACAACGTTTTGCATTTTTTGGTGTTGAAATAAGAAATCCACCACCGCTCAAATCACCGTAATAATCTAATTTTAAATCTTTAAGTAAATTAAACTTTTTTTGATCCGCGTATAAAGTTACTCCTTCAGTTCTTGAAATAGGGGACCCATTACATGTACCTGGCCTTAATTTGATATGCATCCATCCTTCGGAACAATTTTTATCCTCTACCAAATCAATCGACATTTCTCCAGGAGAACCTCCAAAAGAAGCTTGCCTAGATAGTTCTGAAGCAGCGCTTTGACTGATTGAAAAATTGACGATCTCAGTCATTAGAAAAACAATAAATGGGCGATCCAGGGTTCGAACCAGGGACATCCTGCTTGTAAGGCAGGCGCTCTACCGCTGAGCTAATCGCCCTCATACTAAATCATTCTAATAGATGAAGTTGAAATATTTATACTAAGTATTTAAATATTTCATGATTGAGGCAAAATTAAATTAATAAAATATATCCTATGTCCTCAAACGATAGATATAACTTACAAAAAAATTCCAATTTAGAGACTTTAGAAAGCTTTAAAATTTTGATATCCAATATCAAATCATTAAAAGATAAAAATTGGGGATGCCCTTGGCAGAAAATACAGTCTCATAAATCATTGATCCCATTTTTACATGAAGAAAGTAATGAGTTTATAGATGCGGTATATGAAAAAAAGGCGGATAAAATATGTGAAGAGTTAGGAGATCTTTTATTACAAGTAATGCTTCATGCTGAAATCGGTTACGAAAAAAAAGAATTTGAACTAAATGATGTTATAAAAAATCTAAACAAAAAAATTATTAATAGACATCCATATATTTTTAAAAAAAAAGAGAAAGTATCTCTAGAAAAATCGCAAAAGATTTGGGAAAACATTAAAAATTCAGAAAAAGAAACACCTCATATGGAATCATCAATTAGTAAAAATTTAAATATGAAAATCAAAAATTTACCACCGATAGTTGGAACAGATAAAATCACAAATCTTGTTAAAGAATATGGTTTTAAATGGGAGAGTGCTGATCAGATTTTTAATAAGTTAGAAGAAGAAATTAATGAATTAAAGGAAGCAATTAAAAGTAATAATGATTCAGAAATAAAAAATGAATTTGGAGATATTTACTTTACCCTTCTGAATCTCTCGAACTTTTTAAAAATAAATCCTGAATCAGCTCTTCAAAAAACTAATAAAAAATTTTTAGACAGATTTTCAATCATTGAACATCATGCAGGCGATAATATTAAAAAACAAACTCCTAAAGACTTTCAACGGCTTTGGCAAATAGCCAAGCAAAAACTTAAAAGAAAAAATTCTTAAAAAGCAAATGACTAATATTTCAATATGGATAGATGAATATCATAAAGGCTCAAGATTCGGTCTAAATGGAGATGTTTTAATTAAACAAAAATCACAATATCAAGAAATTATTGTTATCGAAAATGAATACTATGGCAGAGCTTTAATGCTTGATGGTTGTTGGATGACATCACTAAAAGACGAGAAATATTATCATGAGTGTCTTGTACATCCAGCATTAAGTAGCATTGACGAAAAATCTAATGTACTAATTATTGGTGGAGGAGACGGCGGTACAGCGAGAGAATGCGTTAAGTATTCTCAAATATCAAAAATTGATCTAGTAGAAATTGATGAGGAGGTAATCAAAATATCTAAAAAATTTTTAAAAGAAATTGGAGGAGAAGCGTGGAATGACAAAAGATTAGAAATACATGTTGATGATGGTGTTAAATGGGTAAAAAAAACAAGAGATAATTTTTACGACGTTATTTTTATAGATTGTTCAGATCCCTCAGAATTTTCAAATTTATTATTTTCAGATTCTTTTTATAAAGAATGTAAAAGAATACTTACACCAAAGGGGATATTAGCAACGCAAAGCGAATCTCCTGAATCCTTCAAAAATATTCACATAAATATTTTGAAAACCCTAAAAAATATATTTAAAGTTTCTGAAACTATGTATTCCTTTGTGCCTATATATCCAAGCGGGATTTGGAGTTGGACATTCGCTTCTTCAGAAGATCTAAATTTATCAAAGCAAAATTTTGATGAAGTCCTAAAAATAGAAAAAGGATGTGAAATTTGGAATTTAAATTTTCAAAATGCAGCATTCAAAATGATGCCAAATAAAATTGTAAAAGAACTAGATTCATAAGATGACAAAAAATTTATTTGATAACGAAAATGCAATTTATATGGGAGCAAAAAGAAGTCCCGAGAATTGCTCAATTGGTATATTTGGAGTTAATTTTGACGGGACATGTTCGTTTAAATCAGGAGCAAGATTTGGTCCAGAAGCAATAAGACAAGTCAGTTCTTGTTTAGAAACATATTGTCCAAAAATAAAAAAAGACTTAGAGGATATTATGTATGTTGATTTTGGATCAATACTAATTGATAAAAATGACTCAAAGTCCGTTATTGAATCGGTTAAATCAGCAACAAATTATTTAATTAGTAAACGCCTTAGTCCTATTATGATTGGAGGAGAACACTCTATTACAAGAGGAGCTATTGAAGCATTAGTAAAAAAATATCCAGATTTGATATTGGTTCAACTTGATGCTCATGCAGATTTAAGAGAATCATATATAGGGAATGAACATAGTCATGCTTGTACTATGAAAAGATGCTTAGAAGTGCTACCTGAAAAAAAAATTTTGCAAGTAGGAATTAGAAGTGGGACTAAAGAAGAATTTGAAATTATGCATAACAACAACCAATTAGTTAACTTTTGTCCAGGCGGAAATGCATATGAGTTAAAACAAGCTCTTCTACCATACAAGAAGTCTCCAATCTACTTAACAATTGATTTAGATTGGTTTGATCCCAGTTTACTAGCAGGGACAGGCACTCCAGAACCGGGAGGATTTTTTTGGAATGATTTTGAAGAAATACTGAAAACTTTAAAAGACTTTAGAATTGTGGCTTCAGATATTGTGGAATTATCTCCAGAAATTGATAAAAGCGGAGTAAGTAGCATAGTTGCAGCCAAAGTACTTAGAAGCTTAATTTTGTCATTAGAAAATATGCAATAAAAAATTTCTAAACTACAGTGTAAAAATACTAAATACAAACTAAATATTTTATGGATTTGCTAAAAAGTCCTCTTTATTCAAAATATGCTGAATCCAATGCAAAATTAGTGGATTTTGCAGGTTGGGAAATGCCCATATCATTTTCAGGATTAATTAAAGAGCATAAATCAGTTAGATCTTCAGCAGGATTATTTGATATTTCTCACATGGGTGTGATTTCTATCAAGGGAATCAATCCAAAGGATTATATTCAAAAACTTTTTCCTACTAATTTATACTCCTTTTCTGAAGGACAGGGACTTTATACAGTAATGCTCAATGATAAAGGAGGAATAATAGATGACTTAATAATTTATGACCTTGGTATACAAGAAAATGACATATCAGAATTATTGTTAATAGTTAACGCAAGTAGATACAAAGAAGATTTTCAGTGGATAAAAAATAATTTAAATATGTCTGAAATTTCGATAACAAACTTTAAAAAAGACAAAGTACTTTTAGCACTACAGGGAAAAAACTCATTCAATTTATTTGAAGAATGGATTGAATCTTCGATCTCACATATCCCTAACTTTGGATGCGAATATAAAATTTTTGAACATATTTCGCCTAAAGAAAAAATTTTCTTTTCAAAGACAGGCTATACGGGGGAAAATGGTCTAGAAATACTTTTATCTAAAAAAGCAGCAATTAATTTATGGGATTTCTCAATTTCCAAAAATGTTGCACCTTGTGGTTTAGGAGCTAGAGATACTCTTAGACTTGAAGCAGGCATGCATCTTTATGGTCAAGACATAAATGAAGAGACTTCTCCATATGAAGCAGGGTTAGGCTGGCTAGTACATCTAGAAAATAATCACGAATTCTTTGGAAGAAGATTTCTTGAAGAGCAGTCAAAATTAGGTATTCAAAAAAAGTTAGTTGGACTCTCTATAGAAGGTAAAGCAATAGGAAGAAAAGGTTGCGCAGTTCTTAAAGGTGAAGAAAATATTGGGACTATCACAAGCGGCAGTTGGTCTCCAACTAAACAACAAGCTATAGCTTTTGCATACATCAATACTTCGCATGCCTTAATAAATAATGAAGTTCAAATATCAATAAGAGGCAAAAAATTCAAAGGGGTAATAACAAAGAGAGCGTTTTATAAAAAAAATTATTAACTAAATTTACCCTTAAAGAATTATTATAAGTTATTGATAAATAAATCATACTTAGATGAGAAACAAAATTTGCAAAGAACTCAATAATACAGATATTGGTAAATTAGTTAATTTATGCGGATGGGTAGATAGAAGAAGAGATCATGGTGGTGTAATTTTCATTGATTTAAGAGACCATAGTGGATTTCTACAAATAACAATTAACCCCGATGATGGTGCAGATCTATTTAAACAGGCAGAAACTCTTAAAAATGAAACAGTAATAATGGTCAGCGGAATTATTTACGAAAGGCCAAAAGATTCAATAAATAAAAATTTAAGTACTGGAGAGTTAGAGCTTAAAGTTAAAGATTTGCAAATTCTCAACCAAATTAAAAAAAACCTACCTTTTCCAGTATCTATACATGATTATGAAAATACAAAAGAGGAACTCAGATTAAAATATAGATACCTTGATTTAAGAAGAGGCAAATTACTAGAAAATTTAAAAACAAGACATAAAATTATTAAAGTTGCTAGAGAATTTCTTGATAATTTTGGATTTACAGAAGTAGAGACTCCATTACTTACAAAATCAACTCCAGAAGGCGCTCGCGATTTTCTTGTTCCTGCTCGTCTTTCTAATGGAGAATTTTTTGCTCTGCCTCAATCCCCACAACTATTTAAACAACTTTTAATGGTGGGAGGCTTAGATAAGTATTATCAAATCGCAAAATGTTTCCGTGATGAAGACTTAAGGGCAGATAGACAGCCAGAGTTTACGCAATTAGATATTGAAATGAGCTTTATTAGTGAAGAAGAAATAATCTCTTTTAATGAAAGTCTTATAAAAAAAATATGGAAAGAAGTATTAGATATTAATTTTGATAATGCTTTTCCAAGAATGTCATGGCAAGCAGCAATGGATAATTACGGCACTGATAGACCAGACACTAGATATCAAATGTTATTAAAAGATTTAGGAGAAGTATTAGGTGATATTGGCTTTAATATTTTCACCAAGGCAATTAAGTCTGGAGGTTCTATAAAATCCATAACAGTCAAAGGAGGTAATTTAAGTATTAGCAACGTAAGAATTAAACCCGGAGGTGATATCTTCCAAGTAGCTCAAGATGCAGGAGCTGGTGGCTTGGCCTTTATAAGGGTCAAAGGAGATGAGCTTGAGACTATTGGGGCAATTAAAAATAATCTAAATGAAGAGCATATAGCTGATATTTTAAGAATCACCGAAGCGCAAGATGGAGACTTAATCCTCCTGGGTGCTGGAGATAAACAAATTGTCAACCAGTCATTAGATAGAGTGAGACAATACATCGCAAAAGACTTAAATCTCATAGATAAAAGTAAATGGAATTTCTTATGGGTAACTGATTTCCCGATGTTTGAGAGAAATGAAGAGGAAAATAGATATGAAGCTTTACATCATCCTTTTTGTTCTCCAAAAAATATAGAATCTAAAGATTCTGAAAACTTACAAAAAGAAATCGAGGACTCTATAGCAAATGCTTATGACTTAGTTCTAAACGGCTTGGAATTAGGAGGTGGCTCTTTACGTATTCATGAAGCAAACTTGCAAAGAGAGGTTTTGAAAAAGGTAGGACTTACTGCTAAAGAGATTAATGAAAAATTTGGATTTTTAATAGAAGCCTTAGAAATGGGTGCTCCTCCTCATGGTGGAATAGCGTTTGGATTAGATCGTATTACGATGCTGATCATAGGTGCAGATTCAATCAGAGAAACAATAGCGTTTCCAAAAAATCAACAAGCAAAATGTCTTCTCACAAATGCGCCTTCAAATGTCTCAGAATCACAATTAAAAGAATTAGATATTGAAATAACAATTGATGAATAAGAATATATATGGATGTCCTAAAAGTTTTTTGTTTAAATAAAATATAAGGAGGCAGTGCTTAATTAAAAATATTTAATGTCAAAATTTGTTTTTGTCACCGGAGGAGTAGTTTCTAGCATTGGTAAAGGAATTGTAGCTGCAAGTTTAGGTAGATTATTAAAGTCTAGAGGATATAGTGTTTCAATATTAAAACTAGATCCATATCTAAATGTTGATCCAGGCACAATGAGCCCTTTTCAACATGGAGAAGTATTTGTAACTGAAGATGGGGCTGAAACCGATCTAGATTTAGGTCACTACGAAAGATTTACTGATACTGCAATGACTAGGTTAAATAGTGTAACGACGGGATCTATTTATCAAGCAGTTATTAATAAAGAAAGAAGAGGAAATTATAACGGTGGAACTGTGCAAGTAATACCTCACATAACGGGAGAAATTAGAGAAAGGATTCATAGAGTAGCCGCTAACAGCAATGCAGATATTATTATTACTGAAATTGGTGGAACAGTTGGTGATATTGAATCTCTACCTTTTTTAGAGGCAATAAGAGAATTCAAAAATGATGTCAATAGGAATGATGTTACATACATACACGTAACATTACTTCCTTACATCAAAACCTCTGGCGAAATAAAAACTAAACCAACACAACATTCAGTGAAAGAATTAAGATCAATTGGAATTCAGCCAGATTTACTTGTATGCCGAAGTGATAAATCTATCAATGAAGCTCTTAAAAAAAAGCTTAGTGGTTTTTGCGGTGTCAGTATCAACTCTGTAATTGAAGCTTTAGACGCAGACAGTATTTATTCTGTACCTCTTTCTCTAAAAAAAGAAGGATTATGCAAAGAAACCCTGAAGTATTTAGACCTTGAAGATAAAAAATGTGATTTGAAAAATTGGGAGCAACTAATACACAACCTAAGAAATCCTGGAGATCCAATAAAAGTTGCCCTTGTAGGCAAATATATTGAACTTGGAGATGCATATTTATCCGTTGTTGAAGCTTTAAGACATGCATGCATTGAACAAAAGGCTTTATTAGATTTACATTGGGTAAGTGCTGAAATGATAGAAAAAAATTCAGCAGAAACTTACTTAAATGATGTTGATGCAATTGTCGTACCAGGGGGATTTGGCAATAGAGGAGTCAATGGAAAAATTTCGGCTATAAAATTCGCAAGAGAAAATAAAATTCCCTTTTTAGGTTTGTGCCTTGGTATGCAATGTGCAGTTATAGAATGGGCCAGGAATGTAGCTAATCTTCCAGATGCATCTAGTTCAGAACTTGACCCAAACACTCCAAATCCAGTGATACACTTATTACCAGAACAGGAAGATGTAGTTGATTTAGGTGGGACAATGAGACTTGGAGTTTATCCATGTAGATTGACAAAAAATACAACTGGAAAAAACTTATATGATGAGGATGTCATTTATGAGAGACATCGACATAGATACGAATTTAATAATTACTACAAACAAAGTTTTTTAGATTCTGGATACAAAATTAGTGGTACATCACCAGATGGCAGATTAGTTGAGTTAATTGAGTTAGAAAATCATCCATACTTCTTAGCCTGTCAATATCATCCTGAGTTTTTATCACGACCTGGCAAACCTCATCCTTTATTTAAAGGATTAATAAAAGCCTCTCAAGATAAGTTAACTCAATCAAATTAATATTCTTTATTTTTTTGAATGAAAATGACAAATTTTTTACCCTTAGTCGAACAATTTCATTCATTACAAGGTGAAGGTTATCACGCTGGAAAAAGTGCTTTTTTTGTAAGATTAGCCGGATGTAAAGTTGGATGTTCATGGTGCGATACAAAGAATTCATGGGACGAGAAAAAACACCCTTTTATATCAATTGAAAAAATAATAGATCGCATAAAAATTGCCAGAAAAAAAGGAGCATCATTTTGCGTTATTACAGGTGGAGAACCTTTACAACATAACTTGGATAATTTTTGCAAAGCCATAAAAAAAATGACGATGGGAGAAGAACAAAAGCCAATGAAGATTCATATTGAGACAAGTGGAGTTAATTCGATATCAGGAAGCTATGACTGGATTACTTTATCTCCTAAAAGACACTCACCTCCAAAAAATTATTTTTTAAAAAACTGCAATGAAATCAAAATAATCATAAATGAAATAGAAGATATTGAATTTGCTATCCAAATAAAAAAAGAAACTTTAAAACAATATCAACTCTCTAAAAGCGAAAATGGCTTAAAAAAAGAAGATAAAATTTTTTATTTACAGCCAGCATGGAATAATGCTAATGGTTTTTCTCTTGCTATCGATTTCGTAAAAAATAACCCCGATTGGAAATTGAGCCTTCAAACTCACAAATACTTAAAAATTAATTGAAATCATATGACTCTTAAAAATAAATCGATAGTAGTTTTATTATCTGGAGGTTTAGATTCTTCTACAGTTACTGGTATCGCCAAAAAATCCGAAGCTAAAATTTTTGGCCTTTCATTTGACTACGGTCAACGTCATAAAAAAGAATTAAATTCTGCATCAATAATTGCAAAACACTTTGATATCGAAGAATTTAAAATCATTAAGCTTGACTTATCTTTATGGGGAGGCTCGTCATTAACTGATACTCAAAAGAATATTCCAATAGAAGGAGTACAAACTAATAAAATTCCTAATACTTATGTTCCTGGGAGAAATACTATATTTATTTCCGTTGCACTAAGTTATGCCGAAGCAATAGATGCTGATTTGATTGGATTAGGAGTTAATGCACTAGATTATTCTGGTTATCCAGATTGCAGACCTGACTACATCAAAAAATTTCAAGAATTAGCAGATTTAGCCAATAAAAGAGGAAGAGAAAATAATCCAATAAAACTTTGGACACCACTATTAGATTTAAATAAAGAGGAAATTATTCAATTAGCTTTTGCTAATCATGTCCCTTTAGATAAAACATGGAGTTGTTATTCGGGTAATTCAAAACCATGCGGTAAGTGTGATAGCTGCAGAATTAGAAATGCCGCTTATGAACAATGGCTTAAAAACAATAATAAAAAATGAAAATAAAAAAAATAATTCTAGAAAAATGGATAGATCCAGCACTGATTACACATGATCTAACAAAGAAATTCGGTGACAAAGGATTAGCTTGGCTAGACAGTGATGGCAAAGACAATGGAGAATGGTCAATAATAGGAATTAAACCTAAAAAAATAATCCAATCAAGAGATATCAATAACTTAGACAAAACTAATAATCCATTTAACAATTTAAAAAATATTGAAGAAGGATTTTGGATCGGATGGTTAAGTTATGAAGCTGGAGTTTATATAGAACCAAAAAACCCATGGCGAAAATCTAATATGGCAACTTTATGGATTGCATCATATGATCCAATCATTAAATGTAATCTAATAAAAAAAGAAATAATTATCGAAGGCACAAACTCATCTGAACTGATGAATTATAAAAACATAATCAACAATATAAAAAATATTGAAGAAGAAAATATTATTGAACCAAATTTAAATTTTGATTTTTCAAAAATAAATTTGGACGAAATGGCTGAAAAATTTCAGAAAAATATTTTAAAATTAAAAAAATTAATTTCCCTAGGGGATATATTTCAAGCAAACCTAACAACTAAATGTGAAATTGAATCTTCCAAAAACTATAATCCTCTAGATATTTATTTGAAAATAAGAAGGAAATTAAGAGCTCCCTTTGGAGGAATAATAATAAATAATGATAATTATAAAGAGGCTATTTTATCTACCTCACCAGAAAGATTTATAAAAATAGATAATAAAAATTTTGTAGAATCAAGACCTATCAAAGGAACTAGATCAAGAGATAAAGATTCAAATCAAGACGCACTTAATGCTATCGATTTAATAACAAACGAAAAAGATAGAGCCGAAAATATTATGATTGTTGACCTAATAAGAAATGATTTAAGTAAAGTTTGCGAAACAGGAAGCATTGTGGTGCCAGAAATATTAAAACTTGAAAGTTTCTTAAAAGTTCATCATCTAACTTCAGTAATCAGAGGCAAATTAAAAAAAGACAAGAACTGGATAGATTTACTTAAAGCTTGTTGGCCTGGAGGGTCTATAACTGGAGCACCTAAATTAAGATCATGCCAGAGACTTTTTGAATTAGAAGAATGCGAACGCGGACCATACTGTGGCTCAATTTTGAAACTTGACTGGAATGGAGAGTTTGACAGCAATATACTAATAAGATCATTTTTAATTAAAGACAAAAAAATCAATATATATGCAGGTTGCGGAATAGTAATTGACTCAAACCCTGAAGAGGAAACTGATGAACTAAAGTGGAAACTTTTACCGTTAATTGATTCACTAAAATGATTGAAACATTAGGCTGGCACAAGGATCAATGGTTGGATATTGATAGAATATTTATTGCTGCTAATAATAGAGGATTAAAATTTGCTGATGGTATATTCGAAACCATTTTGATAAAAGAAAACAAACCTATTCTTTTTGATGAACATCTGAAAAGATTAGAAAAAAGTAGCAAGATTTTAAATATTAATCTCAAAATTAATAAATCAACTTTGAGACAACTTATTCACGATGGAATTAAAAAGTTATCACTTAAAAATGATCAATTTGCTTCAGTAAGAATAAACTATAGTCGAGGAACTAATGAAGGTCGAAGACTTACAATTGATAGCACTTCAAAGACAAAAGATTTAGATAATTTATGGCTTGAGTTCTATAGAATCAAACCTAATTTTAATCCGATAAGCGTTTGCATTAGTCAAACGGAAAGAATAAATGAATTCAGTCTTATAAGTAAATGCAAAACCTTTTCATATAATCAGGCAATACAAGTTTTGACAGAAGCCAATGAAAAATCATTTGATGATTCTATCCTTTTGAATACGTCAGGTGAACTTTGTTGTGGAAGTACATTTAATTTTCTAATTAAAAGAAATAATCAATGGATAACTCCTAGAAAAGAAAGTGGCTGTTTAGAGGGGATTATGATTTCTAAAGCTTTAAAATTGAAAATTGTAAAAGAAGAATTAATTCCTCCAGAATTTCAAAATGATGACATAATAGTTGCAATTAATAGCTTATCTTGCAGACAAATTAATCAAGTTAATGATTTAAAGCTTAAATCTAAATTCGATCCAATTTATTTTTGGGATTTATTATATAGTTGAACTTTATTAATATCTGGTAAATAGACATCAGATACTTTAGTTATATTGTTATTAACCTTAAATTCAACAATTTTTCCAATAATAATAATTGATGGAGATAAAAATTCTTTATCTTTGATTTTATCTGGAAGATTATTTAATTTCTCTATCAAACATTTTTGATTTTTTAAAGTAGCTTCTTGAATCACAGCGCATTTAGTATTCTTATCTAAACCACCTAGAATTAATTCTTCCACAATATATTCAATATTTTTTATACCCATAAAAATTACTAAGCTATCTGATGATTTAGCTAAATCTCTCCAATTCACTGTCTTTTTTTCCTTATCTACACGCTCATGTCCAGTGACGAAAGTTACGGAACTAGCAGCATCTCTATGGGTTAGAGGAATACCAAAATATGTAGGGGCAGCTATCCCAGAAGTAATACCTGGAACAATTTCAACTGAAATTCCATTTTTTTCTAAAATCGATACCTCTTCGCCACCTCTAGAAAAAACGAATGGATCTCCCCCTTTAAGCCTTACAACATTTTTGCCTTCTTTTGCCAATTTCAAAATAAGAGCATTAGTTTCAGCCTGAGGTACAGAACACTTTCCAGCTCTTTTACCTACATGAAAAATTTCTGTATTTTTTCCTACCTCTTTTATTATTTCATCTGGGATTAAAGCATCATGAACTAATGCATCACAATTTTTTATTAGTCGTAAAGCTTTTAGAGTTAAAAGCTCAGGGTCACCGGGACCTGCTCCAACTAAATAAACAATGCCGGGCACAATAATCTCCATTAACAAGTATGGTAGTAAAAGTTAATCGCAATGAAGGTAAATATTGTGAAAGAAAGTTTATTAAAACCAAATAAAAAATTTACTCTGCTTAGTGCGTTTATCACTCTTCTAAATGATCGTTTAAGTGAAAGTATACTTTTACCCATATTACCCTCTTTTGTTTTACTTTTTGACTCTAAAGCAAGTACATATGGTTTATTATCATGCACTTACCAATTAGCTCAATTTACAGCTTCTCCTTTTATAGGACTTATGAGTGATAGATATGGAAGAAGACCTATCACTCTTTTTTGTATTACTGGTTCAGTAATAGGAATATCAATATTATCTTTTACGGTTCTTTTTAATTGGTCAAATTCAATAGCTTCAATCCCGCTATTTTTATTATTTTTAGCAAGACTTATTGATGGTTTAAGTGGGGGAACTGCAGCTACTGCAACAACAATTCTTGCAGATATTTCAAGCCCTGAAAAAAGAGCAAAAACATTTGGTCTTATTGGTGTGGCTTTTGGTTTAAGTTTCTTCTTAGGTAATATTTTTGTTGTTATTTTTGCAAAAAATACAAACAATAATTTTATTATTCCAGTTTTGATAGCCTCAATCATTCCAATAATAAATTTCCTCCTTGTATTTTTTTACTTACCAGAAACCAAACCTAATAGTAACTCAAAGAAATCAAAAAATATTTTAAAAAACCCTTTAAAGCAGCTATTTACAGTTTTCAAAGAAGAAAAGATTAAAAAATTATCATTAGCTTTTTTTATTTACTTTATTGCTTTTACTGGACTGACCAATATTCTTATATTTTTCCTTCAAGAATCATTAAACTGGACGACCAAAGCATCAAGTGGAACTCTTGTTGTAGTAGGAATAATTGCAATTATTGTTCAAGGAGGACTAATAGGGCCTCTGGTAAAGCAACTTGGCGAAATGCGATTAACCCTTATCGGATCAGGCTTCATTCTTGTGGCATGTACTCTTTTAATAACTGCTCCAAAAGAAAATGCGACACTTAATATTTATTCAGCTGTTTCATTTTTAGCCGTTGGGGCAGGGTTAATTACGCCCACCTTAAGAGCACTTATATCAAAGAAATTAGACGTTGATAAACAAGGATCAATTTTAAGTAACCTTCAGGGTCTACAGAGTCTCGGAGGAGTTTTAGGAATTGCAATGGCCGGAAGGGTTTATGATAGTTTTGGTCCTAAATCACCTTTTATAGCAGGTTCCGTTATCTTACTTTTCATGATATACCTTATTGCAGAGGGTAAAAATAATAATTCTTTTAAAAATCAAAAATCAAATGTTTTTTAATGAAAAACCAGGCTGATGTTTTTATTAATAGAGAATTAAGTTGGATCGAATTTAATAAAAGAGTACTCCTAACTGGCATGGAAAAGGAGTACAAAATCCTAGATAAAGTGAAATTTTGTTCAATTTTTAGTAATAATCTTGATGAGTTTTTTATGGTAAGGGTAGCTTCATTAAAGGCTCAAGTTGAAGCAGAAATTACTAAAAAAAGTATTGACGGACTTACCCCTAAAGAGCAATTAAAAAAAATCAATAATGAAATAAAAAAGTTAACTATTCTCCAAGAAAACTATGTAAATAATCAATTAAAAAATGAATTAAAAGAAAAAGGTATAATTTTAAAAAAATATAAGGACCTTAGTGAAAATCAAAGAAATTGGTGTAATAACTTCTTTACAACATCTATTTTTCCTTTATTAACTCCATTAGTTGTTGATCCAGCACATCCATTTCCTTTTATAAGTAATTTAAGTCTAAATTTAGCAGCTTTAATTAAAGATAAGGAGGATTCTAAAAATCAGTTTGTCAGAGTAAAAATACCAACAAAAAAATTACCCCGATTTATACGAATTCCCAATGAAATTAGTCAACTTAGTGATGAAAGTTCTCACAATTTCATAAGTGTTGAAGATTTAATTGGGAATAATATAAATACTTTATTTAATGGAATGGATTGTATAAATTACTCTTTTTTTAGAGTGACAAGAGATGCAGATTTAGAATTAAAAGAACTTGAAGCTGATGATTTACTTTTAGCTGTTGAAAAAAGTTTGCAAAAAAGAAGATTAGGTGGAGACGTAGTTAGATTAGAAGTGGAGTCAGATATGCCAGAAAATATTCTGAAGTTACTTATTGAAAGTATCTCAATACAGAAAGAATATATATACTTTTGCAAAAGTTTAATAGGCCTAGACGATTTAAATCAGCTTACAAAAATTGATAGAGATGATTTAAAAGAAAATCTACTAATTGGAAAAACTCACCCAGAATTAAAACATTTAGATTTGCCTGCAAACAAAAACTCTAATTCTATTTTCAAGATACTTAGAAAAAAAAATATTCTGCTTCATCATCCCTATGACTTATTTAAAACTTCAGTTGAGGAATTTATAAACAGAGCAGCTGATGATCCACTTGTAATGGCTATAAAAATTACTTTATATCGAGTTTCCCAAGATTCGCCTATCATTGCAGCTTTAATGAGAGCTGCAGAGAATGGGAAAGAAGTAATGACTCTTGTTGAACTAAAAGCAAGATTTGATGAAGACAATAATATTCAATGGGCAAAACAACTTGAACAAGCTGGAATTCATGTTGTATATGGAATCATCGGATTTAAAACACATACAAAAATTGCCCTAATAGTAAGAAAAGAGAAAGGACGATTAAGGAATTATTTCCATATTGGAACAGGAAATTATAACTCTAATACTTCAAAGTTTTATACAGATTTAGGATTACTTTCAACGGATCCTGATATTGCATCTGATTTACTTGAGTTATTTAACTACTTATCTGGTTTTTCTAAACAAAAAAGTTTTCAAAAGTTATTAGTTTCTCCCTCATCGATGAGAGAAAAATTTATATTTCTTATAAAGAGAGAAATTAAAAATGCAGAGGAAGGCAAAAAAGCCGAAATAATCGCAAAAATGAATTCTTTAGTGGACCCAGAAATAATTAAACTGCTTTATTTAGCATCAGACTCAGGTGTAAAAATTAGCCTCATCATAAGAGGTATTTGTTGCCTATATCCCCAAAGAAAAAATTTAAGTGAAAATATAAAAGTTATAAGCATTATTGGTCATTTTCTTGAACACTCAAGAATTTTTTGGTTTTGTAATAATGGGGATAATGAGGTTTTTATAGGGAGTGCAGATTGGATGAGAAGAAATCTTGATAGAAGAATAGAAGCTGTTACTCCAATAGAGGATTATGAATTGAAATCTAAAATATACACGCTTTTGCAAACGTACATTAAAGATAATTACTTTTCTTGGATAATGAAAGATGATGGTTCATATTCAAAATATGAATTAGATTCATCGCATAATCGTTCGCAAATTGACCTCATAGAAAAATAAAATTTAATATTGATTTTTACAACATTTAAAAAAATACTTAATATTTTAAATTTTTTTTATTTTTTATAAAATCAAATCATATCAATGGATTTCAAGAAATAAGCTTTAAAAAAAAATTTTTTGTCTTTAAAATTTCAACGTAAAAGTAGTTTTTATTTCAATTTCAGTGCTAGCTTTTTAAAAAATCCATTATTTAGGAGGCCAGGGTGATGGGGATCCCTCTGGAATCTGCGAAAAGCTCTTCAGATAATAATTTTGATGAGCCAAGATTACCAAACACTGCGGGCAAGTCTCGCAAATCGAAATCCAGTCTTACGGCAAAACAAAGCCAAAAAAAATCTGGCAGGCTCGCTTCAGATTCTATTGGCTATTACTTAAGTAGCATTGGAAGAGTACCTCTTTTGACTCCAGCAGAGGAAATAGAGTTAGCTCATCATGTTCAGAACATGAAAAAGTTGCTACAAATACCTGAAACTGATAGAACCCAACGAAATCTTTATCAAATTAAGATTGGCAAAAGAGCAAGAGATAGAATGATGGCAGCTAATCTAAGGCTCGTTGTCTCGGTTGCAAAAAAATACCAAAACCAAGGGCTTGAATTATTAGATCTTGTTCAGGAGGGGGCTATTGGCCTCGAAAGAGCTGTAGATAAATTTGATCCTGCTATGGGATATAAATTCTCAACTTATGCTTACTGGTGGATTAGACAAGGAATGACGAGAGCAATTGATAACAGTGCTAGAACCATCCGTTTGCCTATTCACATAAGTGAAAAACTGTCCAAAATGAGAAGAGTCTCTAGAGAATTATCACATAAATTTGGCAGACAACCTACAAGATTGGAAATGGCAACTGAGATGGGAATTGATCAAAAAGATTTAGAAGATTTAATTTCTCAAAGTGCTCCTTGCGCCTCCCTAGATGCACATGCAAGAGGAGAAGAAGACAGAAGTACTCTTGGTGAACTCATACCTGATCCAAACTGTGAAGAGCCTATGGAGGGTATGGATAGAACTATTCAAAAAGAGCATTTAGGAACTTGGCTTTCTCAATTAAATGAAAGAGAGCAAAAAATCATGAAGCTCAGATTTGGGTTAGATGGTGAAGAACCATTAACACTCGCAGAAATAGGAAGACAAATTAACGTTTCGCGAGAAAGAGTAAGGCAACTAGAAGCTAAAGCAATATTAAAGCTTCGAGTAATGACAACTCATCAAAAAGCAGCTTAACCAAATTGATAAAATTTGTTGTAATTTTATTATATTTATTTTCAATTTTTTTAATATCAATAGTTTTTAAAAAATATAATGAAGATAGTAGAGAAATCGTCAGAAAAATAGTACATATTGGAATAGGACCTTTAATACCAATTGCTCAATTTTTAAAAATTAATCAAAACTCTGCTCTAATTTTTACAGGAATTGTTTCATTAATGGTTTTCATTAATTACAACTATAAATTATTTCCAACAATTGAGGATGTTGAAAGAAAAAGTTATGGGACATTATTTTATTGTCTAAGTTTATTTATTTTGATTTATCTTTTCTGGGATAAAGATCCATATGCACTGATTAGTGGATTTTTCATAATGACTTTTGGTGATGGATTAGCTGGATTAATAGGAAAAAGCTTTAACTCAAAGAGTTGGATTTTTTTTAAACAAAAAAAATCTTTATATGGAACCATAACAATGTTCTTAACAAGTTTGATAGTAGTTTGCTCAATAGGATACTCTCAACAAAATAGTGTAAGTTTAAATTATTTTACGATAGCTTTTATTGCGACTTTGCTCGAACAATTTAGTGTTCTAGGAATAGATAATTTCATTGTTCCAATCTCTTCAGCATTATTTTTTAATTTTTTAATAACTAGCTAAGTGAATCGTATAAAATAGCGATTAATTCTTTTGTTGTTTCTATATCTATACATGCATCTGTAATGCTTCTGCCAAACTGGAGATCTTCTTTTTTTAAAAGTTTTTGATTTCCCTCCTTCAAATGACTTTCAAGCATAACTCCTAAAATATTTTTTTCACCATTACTAATTTGAGAAGCTACATTTTTTAGCACTTCCGACTGTTTTCGGAAATCTTTATTGGAATTTCCATGACTACAATCAATCATCACTTTATGGGGAAGATTATACTGCCTCAATTCTGCTGAAATTCTTTGTACATTATCACTTTCAAAATTTGGGCCTTTTGAACCGCCCCTTAAAACTATATGTCCATCTGGATTTCCTGTAGTATTAACTATAGAAGCCATTCCATTTTCATTTACACCTAAGAAGTGATGGGATTTTGACGCTGACTGCATTGCATTAATTGCAGTAGTAAAAGAACCATCCGTTCCATTTTTAAAGCCTATAGGCATTGATAATCCTGATGCCATTTCTCTATGAGTTTGACTTTCTGTAGTACGCGCACCTATGGCTGTCCAACTTATTAAATCTGCAATATATTGAGGAACAATTGGATCTAGTAATTCTGTAGCAGAAGGTATGCCACGAGTTGCTAAATATGAAAGCAAACTTCTTGCCCTTCTTAAACCAGTATTAATATCATAAGAATCATCTAGATGAGGATCATTTATCAATCCCTTCCAACCAATAGTTGTTCTTGGCTTTTCAAAATATACTCTCATAATTATTTCTAATTTATCTTTATACATTTCTCGGAATTTTTGAATATATTTTGAATATTCCTTTGCCGCCTCAAGATCATGAATTGAACATGGACCCACAATGACTAAAAGCTTCTGATCATTATGATGCAAAATATTTTGTATCGATCTTCTTGTTTTAGATACTGTATTAGCAGAGTCGTGATCTAAAGGTATATCATTATGTAATCTGCTTGGAGGTATTAATGGACGTGTTTCAAGAACATGTAAATCTGATGTCTTTTCTAAAGCTGAATTATTTGATGATGTCGTCATTGATTAATTAAGAAGTTTGAATATTTAAAAAAGCATTTATGAATACTCTCCTTTTCAATATTAAAAATAACAATAGATTAGGCATTAAACCTTACTAATGAAGAATTTGGAAACATTGCTAAAAGATTATGCAGATCATGCAGCTGAAAGAGCTGCCAAAGGTATACCTCCTTTACCTTTAAATGCTGAACAAACAAACTGTATTACAAAATTATTAGAACAAGATAGTACTTATGATTCATCTTATTTACTTGATTTACTAATAAATAGAGTACCCCCAGGAGTTGATGAGGCTGCTTACGTAAAAGCAAGCTGGCTTACGGCTATTGTTAATTCCGAAAAATATTGCAAATCAATTAATCCCGAAAAAGCGATTGAAATACTAGGAACAATGATAGGCGGATATAATGTAAATTCTTTGGTTGAAATACTTAAAGGAGAAAATAGTTTACTCGCAAAAAAAGCGGCAGAAGTTTTAAAAAATATTATTCTTGTTTACGACTCGGCTAATGAAATTTATGAATTATCTCAAAATAATATTTATGCAAAAGAAGTTGTAAATAGTTGGGCAAATGCAGAATGGTTCATAAATAAAAAAGTTCTAGAGAAAGAGATTACTTGTTTAGTATTTAAAGTTGACGGTGAGACAAACACAGACGACTTATCTCCCGCTGTACATGCAACAACACGCCCGGATATTCCAATGCATGCATTAGCTATGTTGGAATTTAAAAAACCTGATGGACTAAAGATTCTTGATAATTTAAAAAAACAAAATTTACCAATAGCTTATGTTGGAGATGTTGTTGGAACAGGAAGTTCTAGAAAATCTGCTATTAACTCACTCATTTGGCATATAGGAGAAGATATCGCTTTTGTTCCCAACAAAAAAACAGGTGGAATAATAATTGGCAGCAAAATAGCCCCAATTTTTTTTAATACTGCACAAGATTCAGGAGCTTTACCTATAGAAGCTGACGTATCTCAAATGAAAACAGGAGATGTTATTAAAATATATCCCTATAAAGGCATTATTAAAAAAATTGAAAAAGATTCAAATACTGAAGAATTAATAAGCAAATTCGAGTTGTATCCATCAACTCTTACTGATGAAATTCAAGCTGGCGGAAGAATTAATCTTATGATTGGAAGATCTCTTACGGACAAAATTAGAAACAAATTAGATTATCAACCAAGTGAAATTTTTACTAGACCACAAAATCCAACCGAAAGTAGTACCGGCTTTACTCAAGCACAAAAAATAGTAGGTAAAGCATGCGGTTTAGATGGAGTTAGGCCAGGAATGACCTGTGAGCCAATTATGACCACAGTTGGTAGTCAAGATACTACTGGGCCAATGACTAGAGATGAATTAAAAGAACTAGCTTGTTTAGGATTTACTGCAGATTTAGTGATGCAAAGTTTTTGTCATACAGCTGCATATCCTAAACCAGTAGATCTACTTACCCATAAAGAATTACCTGATTTTATATCTCAAAGAGGTGGAGTAGCTCTTAAGCCTGGAGACGGCATCATTCATAGCTGGCTTAACAGAATGCTTTTACCTGATACTGTTGGCACAGGTGGAGATAGTCATACAAGATTTCCTCTTGGCATTTCATTTCCTGGAGGCTCAGGCATTGTTGCATTTGCCGCTGCAATAGGATCAATGCCATTAAATATGCCGGAATCTGTGCTGGTTAAATTTAAAGGAGAATTATTACCAGGAATTACTCTTAGAGATTTAGTAAATGCAATCCCTCTCTTCGCAATTAAAAAAGGACTATTAACTGTTGAGAAAGAAAATAAGAAAAATATATTCAACGGGAAAATTATGGAAATTGAGGGATTACCAAACCTAAAACTTGAACAAGCTTTTGAACTTACAGATGCCACTGCAGAACGCTCATGCGCTGGTAGCACAATACTTTTATCCCAAGAAACTGTTCAAGAATATTTAAAAAGCAATATTTGCCTGCTAGAAAAAATGATCGAGAGCAATTATGAAGATTCAAAATCGATTTCAAGAAGAATAAATGATATGAAAAATTGGTTAAAAAAACCATCATTAATTCAACCAGATTCAAACGCTCAGTATGAAGACATCATTGAAATTGATTTAGCAAAAGTAACACAACCTATAGTTGCTTGCCCTAATGATCCAGATAATGTAAAAGAAATCACTGATGTTGCAAATACAAATATTGACGAGGTTTTTATAGGTTCTTGCATGACAAATATTGGTCATTACAGGGCAGCTGCAAAAGTTCTTGAAGGAGTACAAAATTTAAAAGCTAAATTATGGATTTGTCCACCCACAAAGATGGATGAAGAAACCCTAAAAGCTGAAGGCTACTATGAAATATTTGAAGATTGTGGTGCAAGATTAGAGTTGCCTGGCTGTTCTTTATGTATGGGAAATCAAGCTAGAGTTGATGAAGGTTCTGTAGTATTTTCTACCAGTACAAGAAATTTTGACAATAGACTTGGCAAGAATGCGCAAGTATTTTTAGGGAGTGCAGAATTGGCAGCAGTTTGTGCACTGCTTGGAAAAATACCTGAAATAGAAGAATATCAGGATATTACTAAAAATAAAATTAATCCATATTCAGATGAACTTTATCGCTATCTTCAATTTGATGAAATACACGATTTCAGCTTGACAAAGTAATCATGGACCATGCCAAACTTTATAAAAGATAATATTCAAAAAACAAGTAATTCTTCTCGTAGCATCAAAAAATTATTAAAACAAAAGTCACTAGTCGTTGCATTTTCGCTCTTATTAACAGGTCTAGGGGCTTCAATTACAAGCATATCTTTTAAAACTGGAATCTATTTTATTAATAATTGGAGATTAGCATTATTAGACCAATTCCCATCTATTGCGGTCTTACCTATTTTTGGAGCTCTCGGAGGAGCTATTGCAGGATATTTAATCAAAAATATAGCACCTGCCGCAAAAGGTTCAGGTGTGAGTCAAATCATGGGTTTCTTAAGACATAAAAAAGTTCCAATGAATTTAAAAGTAGGATTAGTAAAGCTCATATCAGGAATTATTGCGATTGGCAGTGGATTCCCTTTGGGTCCGGAAGGTCCATCAGTTCAAATGGGAGGGTCCGTAGCTTGGCAAATGGCCAAGTGGCTCAAAGCTCCTACAGCTTTCAGAAGAGTAATAGTAGCAGCAGGTGGTGGTGCTGGAATAGCCGCAGTATTTAGCGCTCCATTAGGAGGGTTTATCTATGCAATAGAGGAGTTATTAAACTCTGCTAGACCAGTTATTTTATTACTAGTAGTAATTACAACTTTTATTGCAGATTCATCTGCTGATATTATTCAAGCCTTGGGTTTAGATCCTAAAGCAGGAGGCTTTGATTTTAACCTCGGATTTTTGATTCAAAAAGAATATGACCCTTCAGTTTTTTTCTTACCTATAGATTTTATTTACTTAGTTTTACTAGGAATAATTATTGGGATATTTGCAGAATTGTACAGCAGATATGTTTTGTTAATGCAAAATCTTGGTAAAAAGTGGTATAAAAATAAATTTGTTTTAAAAATGAGTATTTGTGGACTTATTTTAGGAAGTATCTACTCTTTTTTACCCAGTACATTTCATAATTTAGATGAATTACAGAAAATAATAGCTGAACAAAATACAAGTATTGGAATTGCTTTATTAGCAGTTTTAGTACTATTTATCACGACAGGTTTAGCAGCAGCATCTGGAGCCCCTGGAGGATTATTCTATCCAATGCTTACTTTAGGAGGGTCAATCGGACTAATAATGGGGAGCTGGGTGGAAATTGCTACAGGACATGCACCAAGTACATACATTTTTGCGGGAATGGGAGCTTTCGTAGCAGGATGTTCGCGAACACCAATTACTGCAATGTTTTTAGCTTTCGCTTTAACAAAAAATTTATTAATAATGAAACCTGTGTTAATCAGCTGCATTGCCAGTTTCTTGATAGCAAGAGCTTTTAATGAAGAATCAATTTATGAAAGGCAAATACAAATAGAATTAGAAGACTAAAAACTATCTTCAATCAAAAACAGCAGTTTTGCTGTTATATACAAATACTTGATGATTCAGATGTAATCTAACTGCTCTTGCTAAAGCTATTCTTTCAATATCTCTTCCTTTTCTAATCAAATCGTCAACTTCATCCCTATGACTTACATTAACTGTGCATTGCTCAATTATCGGGCCTTCATCAAGATCTTCAGTAACATAGTGAGCTGTAGCACCGATTAATTTAACACCTCTCTTCCAAGCTCGATGATATGGTTGCCCGCCCTTAAATGCAGGTAAAAAAGAATGATGAATATTTATTATTGAAGAAAACTTTTTTAAAAAAGAGTCACTCAAAATTTGCATATATTTAGCTAATACAACGAGATCAATTTCATATTCTTTTAGTAAATGTAAAAATTGATCTTCAACAATAGATTTATCAGTTTTAAAAGTATCAACATGAACAAATTTTGCATTAAAGTCATTTGCAATATTTTCAAGATCAGAATGATTTGAAATAATTAACGGGACTTTCATTTTGAGTTCTCCATTTCTTACTCGCCAAAGTAAATCAATCAAACAATGATTTTGTTTACTTACGAAAATAGCAACATTTGGAATTTCATCTGAATAATTTACGTTAAATTTTCCATTGACTTCACCTGCAATTTTTTCAAATTCTTTATAAATTTCATCTCTGTTAAAAAAAGCATTTTTACTATTCCATTCAATTCGACTAAGAAACAAACCGGCATCTTGATCTGTATGATGATCAGAATGTTTTATGTTTCCACCGTAATTTGAAATCCAACTTGTAAGTAAACTCACAAGGCCAGGACGATCGGGGCAAACAATTTTGAATATAATTGAAGGATGTTCCAAAAAATCTTTAACTATTAAGTCAAGCAAGTATATCTAATATATCAATGAAAAGCTTAAAAGAAAATTTTCAAAAAGCACACATAGTTATTATTGGATCAGGGATTATTGGAAAATTTAACGCCTTAGAATTATCAGAATTAGGTTTCAAGGTAACGATAATAGATCCAATTCAACTCCAAAATAGTAGTTACGCAGCCTTAGGCTTACTAATGGGTAATATGTATCAAAAAAGGAGAGGTAGAAGTTGGGATCTCAGGAAGCAAAGCATTGAATTATGGCCGCAATGGATTTCATTCCTGCAAAAATATAATAGTGAATTAAATATCAACAAACCATTAATACAACTAACTACTAATGAAGAAAAGTTTAAAAAATTAGAGAAATTTATTTATGAAAATAATGATCAAAACTTACGAATTTTAGAAAGAGACTCAATATTTATCAAAAATATAAATAAAGCCTTCCAAACAAAAAATATAAAAGGAATGATTTCCTTCAAAGATGGAAGAATAAATCCTTTTTCTTTACTTCAAACATTAGATAAATATCTAAAACATAAAAAAATTAATTTTTCAGAAGGAGAAATAATAAAAATCAGGAAATCAAACAATCAATGGATTTCTACAACAAGAAGTAATGAAAACCTCAAATCTGATATGGTTATTTTGTGTAATTCACTAAAATCAATTGATTTAATAGATGGCATATCTCACAACATCACATTAAAACCTGTCTTGGGTCAAGCTATGGAAATTGATATAAATGATGCAGAAGTTGATTTACTATCGCTGCCAAAACAATTCAATATAAATGGTAAAAATATAATTCCAAAATCAAAAAAAAAGTTAATTATTGGATCAACCGACGAATATAGTACTAAGCCAGAAGAAAATACTTTTGAAAAACTTACAAATTTTCTCGATAAAAAACCAAATTGGCTGATGAAAGGGAAGATTTCTAAAAAATGGTATGGGATAAGGTCAAGACCAGATGGTGAGCCTTCACCAATAATGAAAAATCTTGAAGATGGACTAATAATATGTACAGGTTTTTATAAAAATGGGATTTTACTTGCTCCAGCTTGTTCTAAATGGGTTGCTAATGAAATTAAAAATTATTTTTCTTAATCTTTCGTTTCAGTAAAATCTGCATCAATTACATCATCTCCACCTTTTTCGTTTGAATCACTCTGATCGGGACCCCCCGCCGCCCCGGGTGATGGTGGCTGATTGCCAGGTTGCTGATAAACAGATGAACCAACTGCATATAGTTCTTGCTGAAGTTCTTCAAGAAGTTTTTTCATTGATTCATAGTCTTCTTTTGAAGTTGCCTCTTTAAGAGCATTACTTTTTTCTTCAACTTTGGACTTGGCTGCAGCATCGATTTTATCCCCTAACTCACCAAGTTGCTTTTCTGTCTGATATACGAGTGTTTCAGCTTGATTTTTTAAATCGATTTTTTCTCTTTTTTCTTTATCTGCAGATGCATTTGATTCAGCATCCTTTACCATTTTTTCAACTTCATTATCAGATAGAGTTGAAGCACCAGTAATAGAAATACTTTGCTCTTTACCGCTTCCTTTATCTTTAGCAGTAACACTAAGAATACCATTTGCATCAATATCAAATGTAACTTCAATTTGCGGAACGCCTCTTGGTGCTGAAGGTATACCATCCAATCTAAAAGTTCCTAGGCTTTTGTTATCAGAGGCCATTTCTCTTTCACCCTGTAAAACATGTATTTCAACATTTGTTTGACCATCTACGGCAGTTGAATATGTTTCAGATTTCTTCGTGGGTACTGTAGTATTTCGATTTATCATTTTTGTCATTACTCCCCCTAAAGTCTCTACACCTAAAGAGAGTGGAGTAACGTCGAGCAGCAATATATCTTTAACTTCTCCTGCTAAAACTCCTCCCTGAATTGCGGCTCCAACAGCTACTACTTCATCAGGATTAACAGTTTGATTTGGTTCTTTACCAATTATTTTTTTAACTAAATCTAAAACAGCAGGTATTCTAGATGAGCCTCCAACCATAACAACTTCATCAATTTCACTAGTAGAAATTTTTGCATCACTTATAGCTCTTTCAACTGGGGTCTTACATCTGTCAATTAAAGAAGCTGCTAATTCCTCGAACTTTGCTCTAGTAAGGTTCAAATCCAAATGTTTTGGTCCTTCCGGCGTCGCTGTAATAAAAGGTAAATTTATTTCACTTTGCGTAGCATTTGAGAGCTCTATTTTTGCTTTTTCTGCAGCTTCAGTCAATCTTTGCAAAGCTTGCTTATCTTGTCTGAGATCAATTCCCTCATTAGATTTAAAAGTATTGGCTAAGTGATCTACAATGCATCTATCAAAATCATCACCACCTAAATGTGTATCTCCAGATGTAGATAGAACTTCAGTTACTCCATCACCAGCTTCAATAACTGAGACGTCAAATGTACCGCCCCCTAAATCAAAAACAAGAATTTTTTCATTTTCTTTATCCAAACCATATGCTAAAGCGGCAGCAGTTGGCTCATTAACGATTCTGAGAACTTCTAGACCTGCAATCTTGCCAGCATCTTTAGTAGCCTGTCTTTGCGAATCATTAAAATAAGCTGGAACTGTAATTACAGCCTGTGTAACTTTATCACCAAGATATTTACCAGCATCATCTGCTAGCTTTCTTAAAACTTGAGAACTCACCTCTTCAGGAGAAAACTGTTTATCCAAAATAGGACATTTTAATTTGACACTAGAGCCAGATTTTTCAACAGAGTAACTAACTTCTTTAGACTCTTCATTAACTTCATCAACTCTTCTACCAACAAAACGTTTTGCAGAATAAAAAGTATTTTCAGGGTTCATTACAGCTTGTCTTTTTGCTATTTGTCCAACAAGCTGATCTTGATTTTTTGTATATGCAACAACTGATGGAGTAGTTCTGAAACCCTCAGCATTTGCTATTACAGTAGGCTTACCACCTTCCATTACAGCGACACAACTATTAGTTGTTCCTAAATCAATTCCTACTACCTTACCCATGGGTAACTTCTTAATATTTGTTATTCTCCATAATCGGTCATTGACGTCATTATTGTTACTCAAAGACGGGGTGTGGTTCCCGAACAGACTATTACTTTTAGGGTTAAAATTCTAAACATGATTTCAAGTAAGACATCTTTCATCGCATTAATTGGCAATCCAGTAAGCCATTCTTTGTCTCCAATTATGCAAAATGCTGCCCTCCAATATTTAGGCTTAGATTTAATTTATATTGCTGTACCCTGTAAAGATAAAGATCTAGAATTAGTTCTTAATTCTTTTAAAAAGATTAATTGCAAAGGTTTAAACATTACAATTCCACACAAAGAAAAAGTATTTAACCTTTGTAGTGAAATCTCCCCTATAGCTAACAAACTTAAAGCAATTAATACCCTGAAATTAAATTCTGAAAAAAAATGGAGCGCAACTAATACTGATGTAGAGGGATTTATTTATCCATTAAAAAATTTAAACTTAGCAAAGAAAAAAGGAATAGTTCTTGGCTCCGGGGGTGCAGCAAGATCTGTTATTCAAGGTTTAATAAATTTAAATCTTTCAACAATTTCAGTAATATCACGTAACAAATCATCATTAGATGAATTAATAAAAAACTTTGATAATCAAATTCAACTGCAGGGTTTATTGAATAGTGATGATCAAGCTCAAATTTTAATTCGTGAAGCAGATTTGATTGTAAATACAACGCCAGCAGGGATGAAAACAACTAAATATGAAAATAATGTGATTCCATATGGCGAAGCATTTTGGAGATCTCTTAACTCACAAACAATTGTTTACGATTTAATATACAACCCTGCTCCAACTACTTTATTAAAATTTAGCGCCAATAAAGGATGCATGACTATAGATGGTTTGGAAATGCTTGTTGCCCAAGGAATAAAATCATTATCATTTTGGACAGATGGTTTAGAAGTACCTTTTCATGTGATGAATGACGCATTAAAAAAATATCTTTAAAAAATGATCTTACTTGTCGAGAAATTGCCTATCGTAATGTATCGTAAGTAATGAACAGACGCTCATCACATCAATTTATGAGCCAAAGACCTTGTCTGAAATTATGAACGATCAACAATCTTATTACGAAACCATGTATATCCTCCGCCCAGACATTGCGGAAGATGAAGTAACTAATCACATTGATAAATACAACAAGCTTTTAGAAGAATTTGGCGGAACTATTCTTGATAGTCAAATGAGAGGCAAGAGAAGATTAGCCTATCAAATAGCAAAACATAGAGAAGGTATTTACGTACAACTAAGTCATCAAGGTGATGGTCAACATATCTTCAAAATTGAAAAAGCAATGAGACTAAGTGAAGATATTATTAGATACATGACTGTCAAACAAGAGGGCCCTTTACCAACGCCAAGGCCTTCGAACAAGAATACATCTAATTCAGAGAATAAAGATAATTCAGATGTGAAAGTTGAATCTCAAGAAAAACAACCAGTAGCAACTGCAGATACTTCAACTTCTAGCAAGGAAGATACTGAAACTAAAGAAAATGCTGAATCTTAAATGTTAATCTTTTGTTTTCGAATTTAACTCAGCCCATATTTTATTAGACATACCCCACATATAAATGAAACCCTCTGCTAAAGAATGATTAAAAACATCATCTTTGCTATAAGTTGCCAAATCTTCCCTGTAAAGTGAATTTTGTTCCGACATTCTCCCAATAACTATTGCGTTCCCCTTATAAAGTCTAATCTTTACTCTTCCATTAACTGATGTTTGAGTCGATGATATAAATGCATCTAAACTTTCTTTAAGAGGTCCAAACCAAAAACCTTGATAGACTAATTGACCCCATTTTTTTTCTACTATTCCTTTAAAATCAACAACATCGGGGTTTAATGTTATGCTCTCTAATTCTTTGTGAGCTTTGATTAAAAGTGAGAGACCGGGTGTTTCGTAAATCTCTCTACTTTTAATTCCTACTACTCGATCTTCAATCATATCTATTCTTCCAAAACCGTGGATACCTGCAAGATCATTAGCTTTTTGAATAATCTCTACTGGAGTTAAAAATTCATCATTAATTCCTACTGGAAACCCATTTTTAAAAACAATTTCTATATCATGATGGGAATCAGGTGAATTATCAATTGATGATGTCATCGAAAATATATCCTCAGGTGCTTCTTGCATGGGGTTTTCTAATATACCTGCTTCAATACTCCTACCAAGTAAGTTAACGTCTATTGAATATGGCGATTTTTTTGATACTGGTGCAGGTATACCAAATTTTTCTCCATAAACTATTGCCTCCTCTCTACTCATATTCCACTCCCTTGCAGGAGTAATAATTTTTAAATCTGGACCTAAAGCATTAATCGCTAAATCAAACCGAACTTGATCATTCCCTTTACCAGTACATCCATGAGCTACTGCATCAGCATTAATCTCTCTAGCAATATTCACGAGATTTTCAGCAATTAAAGGCCTAGCAAGGGCTGTTGATAAGGGATATTTATCTAGATATAATGCGTTTGCTCTAATGGCTGGAAAGGCATATCTCTCAACAAAACTATTAACTAAATTGCCAACGATTGATTTAGATGCACCAGAATTTAAAGCTTTTTGCCTAATAAACTCTAAATCCTCGCCTTGTCCAAGATCTGCTACAAAAGTAACAACTTCTGAAATTCCATATTCATTCTTTAAATATGGAATACACACACTCGTATCTACCCCACCAGAATACGCTAGTACAACTTTTTTTATCTGCTGCATCTAAATTTGCTCCATAAATTAAAATTTTTGAGGTAGTTAAGAATTTGAAAATTAATTAAATAATAATATTATTGTAACTAAAAGAGCTGGACCAAAAACCAGTAATAAGAGAAGAAAGTTATTAATTATTAAAACATTGGGGTATAAGTATCCAATAAGCTTAAATAATCCAGACAGCAATAATGAAATTAGCCATATAAAAAAGTATTTTAAATTTGCTTTATCAAAAAAGTTTTTCGTATGCATCATTATGTATTATCTTATATATAGAGCATAGACTTTAATGGATTCAAATAAATTAAAACTTAGATTGGATGACATTTCTGAAGTCAATCCAGCTTTAACTTGCTATCACAGAGATGATCCAGCTCCTGTGTTGCCATTAAGAGAGGAACCTGACCTTCTATCTTGGCTGGAAAATTCTGGCAGACTTATTGCAGAAAAAGATGGAGATTCACAAGAGATTAGTACAATAGAAGAAGAAGAACTTTCAGCGCTTATGGGAGAAAAAGAAGATTATAAAACTGAAGAAGATCCTTCATTAGAAGATGATTGGGAAGATTAAAAAGTTTAACTTTAAATCTTTATTTATATTAAATACTTTTGCTTTAATAGTTACCTCCTATTTTTTTAATAATTTTATTTTTACAGGGGTTTACCTGCTTTTTTTCTTTATTTCTATTTTTACAACGAAAAATGGTCTAAAGATTATCAAAAAATTTAATTTACTTCAAAATATTAGGAATGAAGGCCCTGCTAGTCACTTTAAAAAAAGTGATACTCCAACAATGGGTGGGGTTTTTATGATAATCCCTTTTTTAATTTTACTTCTGATAATAACTATAAATTTAGGTTCTCTAAAATTATTTCTTTTATTCCTTACTATTTTTGGTTTCTTTATAACAGGATTTTTAGATGATTATTTAAGCATTAAAAGAAAAGAGAACACAGGTTTAAAAACAAATCAGAAATTCATCTTACAAAGTGTCATCTCAATAATTTTTATATTGTTAGCCTATGAAAAAAATTTAATCAGTCCATTAATAACAGTTTCTGACTCCTGGGGAATGAATATGAATATTTTCATTTTGCCAGTTTCCTTTTTGGTACTAGTGGGCATAAGTAATTCAGTAAATTTGACTGATGGACTAGATGGATTAGCAGCTGGATGCAGTGGGATAGTCTTTTATGGATTAGGGACAGAAATATTACTGAAAGAACAGCGAGAACTCTTTGTTTTTAGCATCTTATGTTATTCAATGTGCGGCATATGCTTAGGATTTTTAAAGTATAATAGGTATCCTGCAAAAATATTTATGGGCGACACAGGATCTCTAAGTATTGGAGCAATTCTGGGTTCTATAGCGTTATTAACCAATAGTATTTTTACCTTATCTATTTTCTCAGGAATATTTATTATTGAATCGTTATCAGTAATAATTCAAGTAGGGTTTTTTAAGATTACAAAAAAATTATTTCATAAAGGTAAACGCATATTTTTAATGGCTCCACTACACCACCACTTTGAGATTAAAGGAATGAAAGAACAAAAAATAGTTGAAAATTTTTGGAAAATCAACATTTTACTCGTAATTTTAGGTATAGTTTTAAAAATTAATCTTTAAAAAATTTGTTATGAATTTTTTTACATGGAAAGATAATGGATTAACAAGTGACTGCTCTAGTCTTGATGCAATGGCATCAAGATTTGAAGAAACTGCTAACTTAATGAAAAAACTTTCTAAGAAGGGCTTTAAACTAAAGAAAACTCAAAATAATCAACTAATTCTTCACCCTGATCCTGAGGTTTTTGATCAATGGGGTTTTATAAGTGAAGAAGTCCCTTTTAAACAACTTTGTTTAATTTCAGATGAAGAATAACTATTTGAATTTGAAAATTCTTCAGTCAGTACTGATAAATAATTGCGTACATGAGTGTTCCAACTAAAGTGCCTGTTAACACCCTCAATTCCATTTCTGCTCCATAATTTCCACTGATTATTATTTGATATTCCTTTTTCAAGAATAACTTTCAACTCATTTATATCAGTAACATCTACTAGAAGACCATTTTCACATTTTGAACGAATTTCTTTTGGCCCTCCATCATTTGTTGATATTATTGGCAATCCACATGAAGAAGCTTCAAGAAGAGTTAAACCAAAAGGCTCTGTTAAAGCTGGATTTACAAAAACACCACCTCTGCTAGCAGCCCACCTATATAAAGCAGGAATCTGACTTGGAAGATGTTTTTTTGGATAAGCTACCTTTCCATACAAATTATATTTATCAATTGTTTCAAAAATATTATTGAAAACATCTTTTTGTTGAGGGTCAAGTTTTGAAGTATTCTCTCTACAACCTAAAATCAGAATTAAATTAGTTTTTCTTTTTAATTTTTCAGATCTTCCATATGCTTCAATCAAAGATGGAATATTTTTTCTTCGTACAGCTCTAGAAATAGTTAAAAATGGAGGTTTAGTAGAATCCTTTAAAAAAGGTTTCATCATGTTATCAATTTCGGCTGTCTCGCTTGTGGAGTGAATATGGTGAAATTTATTATGATCAACACCAGGAGGAATAACTTTAGCCTTGTGAGGTGAAAAAGAAGAATATTGGGAATATTGATACACTGATTCTTGTTTAGTGCTTGTAACGACAATATCTGCAGACTTCAATGCTTTTTCTTCTGCCTCAATTCTTTTACTCATAGAATAAAGCTTTTCTATTTGATTATTTTTTAAACCAGTATCAAGCAATTTCCTTTTTTTCTCTCTTCCTAAAGAATGACCAGTAAAAATAAGAGGAACGTTTAAGGATTTACTTAGTTTAGCTCCTACATATCCAGCATCTGCATAATGTGCATGAATGAAATTAGGCTTTTCGTTTTTTTTATAGTAAGAAATTAGTCTTTCAGTTAAATGATCTAAATAAGGCCAAAGCAATTCCTTTCTTAAATATTTATTAGGTCCAAATTTGAATCTTAAAATTCTCACTCCAGGTTCAACAAATTCTTCTTCTTGAGAATATTCATCGTCTACTTTAAGATCGTTTATTAAACGAGTAACTAAATCTACTTGATCAACTTCTGAAATATTAGCCAAGCTTTTAATTAATTCTAAAACGTATTGTGTTTGCCCTCCTGTATCTGCATCCCTGCCTAACTCAAGATTTTTAGAACGTATAAGACCATGTAAATGTAAATGTAAAAATTTCAACCTCATTCAGTAAAACCTCCGATCAACGGCCTTTAATACAAATAAGCTGAATTTTTCTAAGGAAATATTAAGAAAGCATTATGATTTAAAATTTTTTTAATATAAAAGTTTTCAAAAAAGCAGTTACAGAGTGACTTTATGCCCCTTTAAAAAAGAATTTCGTATTGCTGAAATAACTAAAATAAAAAGAAATACAACAAGGATTTTCTTATTTCAGAACCTTTTTAAGATATTTTGCTGTATAACTTATAGGATTTTTAGCTACATCCTCGGGAATACCTTCTGCAATGATTTCTCCTCCTTTATCCCCTCCATCAGGTCCTAGATCGATAATCCAATCTGAACATCTAATAACATCTAAATTATGTTCAATAACAATCACTGAATTACCTTTATCTACCAAACGTTGTATTACATCCATTAATTTATGAACATCATAAAAACTTAAACCTGTAGTTGGTTCATCAATCAAATATAAAGTTTTTCCAGTAGCCCTTTTTGACAATTCCGTGGCTAACTTAACTCTTTGAGCCTCTCCACCAGATAATGTAGGAGCTGGCTGGCCTAACTTGACATATCCTAAGCCAACATCAACCAATGTAGATAATCTATCAGCAGCTTGAGGTATAGCAGAAAAAGTTTCTGCAGCTTGTTCAACAGTCATCTCTAAAACATCAGATATATTGAAACCTTTATATTTCACCTGAAGAGTTTCCCTATTAAAACGAGCTCCTTTACATACTTCACATTGAACATACACATCAGGTAGAAAATTCATTTCAATTACATTGACTCCCTGACCTTTACAAGCTTCGCATCTTCCTCCTTTCACATTAAAGCTAAATTGACCAGCCTGATAACCTCTTGCTTTTGCTTCAACTGTGGCAGTAAATATCTGCCTTATAGGATCAAAAGCACCAGTATATGTAGCAGGATTTGATCTTGGAGTTCTTCCTATTGGAGATTGATCAATAACGATAACTTTATCAATTGCCTTTATACCCTTTAACTCTTTTACACCTTGAGGAAAAGGGACTTTTAATCCTAGAGAATGACATAATGCAGGATGAAGTAATTCATTTATCAAAGTGCTCTTTCCACTTCCACTCACACCAGTTACAGAAACTAATCTTCCTAAAGGAAATTCAACAGAAATATTTTTTAAATTATTTTTAGAACAATTATTTAAAATTAAACTTTTTTTTACAGATGATCTACGTTCTTTTGGAGTAGGAATCGATTTCCTACCACTAAGATAAGCTCCAGTTAATGACTTTTCTGAATTTAAAACATCTTGATAAGATCCTTTAGCAATAATTTCCCCACCATAAACACCTGCCCCTGGACCAATATCTACTAAATAATCTGCGGATTTCATAGTATCTTCATCATGTTCAACGACAACCAAAGTATTTCCCAAGTCTCTTAAGCTTTTTAATGTTTCTAATAATCTGTCATTGTCTCTCTGATGCAAACCAATACTTGGTTCATCTAATACATATAAAACGCCAGTAAGACCTGCACCTATTTGTGTAGCCAATCTAATACGCTGAGCCTCACCACCAGACAAAGTCATAGCCGGTCTATCTAAAGTCAAATAATCTAAACCTACATTAATTAGAAACTTCAAACGTAAACGAATCTCTTTTAAAACCAATTCACCTATCTGCTTTTGTTTTTCTGATAAAGATATATTTTCTTTCTTTATCTTACCTAAGCCCATGATGCGCTCTACGTGATTTAGGGTTTCAGAAACGCTTATAGAAGTTAAATCAGTAATGTTGTATGGACCAAGTTTAACTGCCAAAGCCTCAGGTCTTAATCTTTTTCCAGAACATGTCTTACAGGGAACTAATTCTAGATACTTTTCTAATTTTTGTTTAACTGATTCTCCATTGGCTTCATTCAATTGCCTTTCTAATATGGGCAATATCCCCTCAAAAGGTCTTTCAAAACCACTAGAAGTTTTAAAACGACTATCAGCTTGAATTAATATTGGTTTATCTGATCCCAAAAGTAGAACTTTTTTTTGCAAGTCACTTAAATCTTTCCAAGGAGTTTTTAGTTCAAAACCATAAGCTTGCCCTACAGAATAAAGTAAAGAAAAATAATAAGTATTATCTTTTTCACTCCAAGGAGCTATTGCAGCATAAACAGGTAATGTTTTATCAGGTATAACTCTATCCGCAGTAAATTTTTTTAAATAACCTAACCCATGACAATCTGGACAGGCCCCATATGGGCTATTAAAAGAAAATAATCTAGGAGAAAGTTCTTCAACAATAGATCCATGTACAGGACATGCATAATTTTCTGAGTAAAGTTTTTCTCTTTCTAAGTTAGAAGGTAAGTTTTCTCCTTTTTTTGGAACAACTTCTACTATCGCTAAGCCATCTCCTCTTTTGAGACAAGTTTGTAGAGAATCATTTAATCTTTCTTGTATACCTTCTCTTGCAATTAATCTATCGACAACTACCTCAATATTATGAATTTGATTTTTATCTAATTCAATACTATCAGCAAGTTCTCTTACCTCTCCATTGATTCTTACCCTAGCAAATCCTTCAGCCGCTAGTCCGCTTATTAATTTTGTATGTGTTCCTTTCTTACCTCTTACAACAGGAGCCAACAATTGGTACCTTGTTCCTTCTGGTAAAAGAAGAATTTGATCCACCATTTCATCAATTGTTTGAGGCGCAATTGGAATCCCACAATGGTGGCAATGAGGCTCACCAGCACGGCCAAACAATAATCTTAAATAATCTTGTATTTCCGTTACTGTTCCAACTGTTGATCGAGGATTATGACTTGTAGATTTTTGATCAATTGAAATAGCAGGTGATAAACCTTCAATATTGTCAACATCTGGTTTATCTACTTGACCCAAAAATTGCCTTGCGTATGCAGAAAGACTCTCAACATATCTTCTTTGACCTTCAGCAAAAATAGTATCAAAGGCTAGAGAACTTTTTCCACTTCCACTTACACCTGTAAAAACTATAAATTTATTCCTAGGTAGAGAAAGATCAATATTTTTTAAATTATGCTGACGAGCTCCCCTAATATTAATTGAGTTATCTTCTCCAAAACTACTATCGGCTTTATTAACCATGTTTAAATCTACTCTATGATTTAAAAAGAATATTATAGTGGAATTTTTTCTGTTTTACGCAGCTGTGCGATCAAGCAGTTTAGAAGCATATTCGTCTACTTCACATGAACCTCCACCTATAAGTTCTATTAGTTCATTTTTTCTTTGATTTTTTGTAGTTAGTTTTGCGATTGAAGTATAAGTTATCCCATTAATTACGTTTTTATTAACTTTGAAATGAGCTAATCCCCAAGCAGCGAGTAATGGCTGATGTGTAATACACAAGACTTGTTGGTTTTTAGAAATTTCTTTTATAAGCTCCACCAAAGAAAATAGAGATTTGCCACTTAAACCACTATCAATTTCATCTAAAAAGAAAGTATTTGGTTTTTTAGAAATACTAGATTTAAGAGCTAACAAGAATCTTGACATTTCTCCGCCAGAAATAACATTTGATAATGGAGCAAGCTTCTGATCAGGATTAGCCGAAAACAAAAAATTTATATCATCAATTCCATCGCCAGAAGGCTTGCACTCAGAAAATTGAATTGAAAAATTTGCATTTTCTAAACCTAGATTGCTTAAAATTGACATTACTGAATTTTGTAATTGTTTAGCAATTTTTTTTCTTTCAGTAGATTGAATAACAAATAAAGAATTTAGATTACTTTGTAAATTCTCAATTTGAGCTTTAATCATGGAAATCTCATTACCTTGATCATTTTGTTGAAAATACGTTTTTAATTGATCGCGCTTTTCAATTAATTGAGTTAGATCCAATGAAAAAGTTCTCTCTAAGTTTTTTAAAAAGAATAATCTTTTTTGTATTACCGGAAGATTAGATTCATAATTTTCTATTTCTTGCAAATATGATTTTAGATCAAAAAGTAAATCTTCAACATCAGCATGAATATTTAATAACTTCTCTCTAAAGTTTTGAATTTTTAAATCGAAATGAGCTGTTTTATTTAAAATCTTTAATGATTGATTTATAAAAGAAGTTACTGAGGGTGCATCATGACTGAAATTATTTAAATTTTCTAATGATGATTTAATTGAATTATTAATTTCAAGATTATTTACAAGTTTATTTTCTAAAAACTCTAGTTCTAAAATTTCTTCACTTGAATTCAAATCAGCTTCTTCTAAACTCTTCAACATGTGTTTAATTGCCAAGTTTTTTTCTTCTTGATTCCTAGAAAATTCTATTTTTTCATTCAATAATCTTGTTAACTTTTCACTTTCTTTCCATATATTTTTAATCCTTTCGCTAGTAGCTCTAAATTCTTGAGAACATAAGTCATCAATAATTAGTCTTCTCCTATCACAAGAATCAAAGATAAATGTATCAAATTGACCTGCAAAATCTATTAGAAATCCTCCAAGTTTTTCTAATAATTGTCTGTTAATTGGTAAATCATTAAGGCTATATTTGGATAAGATTTTATTATTTTTTTTATAAGATTTTCTTTTAATTTGTAGTTCTGAAGAAGTTATTTCAAAACCATTACTAATTAACCAATTATTAATTTGAAAAGAAGAAGAAAATTTTGCCTCGATAACGCAAAAATCTTTTCCTGCACGTATTAAATGTTTTAGAGGTATTCTAGTTCCACCAAATAGAGCATTTAGGGAATCCAAAATTAATGATTTTCCTGAACCTGAATCCCCAGTTATGATATTCAAACCTTTTTCGAAATTAATTTCTATAATCTTTATTAAGGCGAAATTTTCTATTTTTAGTTGTATTAACATGATAATTCTTCCATATAGAAAAATTAACTTCTTTTTTAAAAAAATAAAGGTTTTAAATATATAAAGTTATGAAAGAAGATTTTACTGATTTTATTGAGGTCTCTGGACTCTTAAATTATGATCCAGATACAATTTCTAAAATATACAAAAAAAATCCTAAAAGACTTTTAAAAAGACTTTGGCAAACACTCCTACCTATTTTTGCTTACATCTTTTCCGTTGGATGGGATAAATTAACTGGAAGACTTAAAAATGAACAGCAAGCAAGATTTAGAGCAAGAGAATTAACAAATTTGTTAGTAGAACTTGGACCTGCATTTGTTAAAGCAGGCCAAGCTTTATCAACAAGACCAGACATAATTCCGGGTATTCTTCTAGAAGAATTATCTGAATTGCAAGATCAGCTCCCTGGTTTTGATGGTGATAAAGCTATGGAATTAATAGAAGAAGATTTAGGAAAAAAAATAAATGAGCTTTTTTTAGAAATTGATAAAGAGCCAATTTCTGCTGCTTCTTTAGGTCAAGTGCATAAAGCTAAATTAAAAAATGAAGAGATCGTTGCAATAAAAGTACAACGACCAGGTTTAAGAGAACAAATAACCTTAGACCTTTACATTGTAAGGAATATTGCTTATTGGCTAAAAAACAATATCGGACTGATTAGAAGTGATCTAGTTGCTTTGATTGATGAATTAGGCAAGAGAGTTTTTGAAGAAATGGACTATCTAAATGAAGCTGCAAATGCAGAAAAATTTAGAGATATGCATAAACATAACAACATGATTGCCGTACCAAAAATTTATAAAGAAATAACTTCAAGAAGAGTTTTAGCAATGGAATGGATAGACGGTACAAAATTAACAAATTTAGAGGACGTAAAAAAATTAGGAATTAATCCTGATGACATGATTGATATAGGGGTGCAATGTAGTTTAGAACAGCTTTTAGAACATGGTTTTTTTCATGCTGACCCGCATCCAGGTAATTTATTAGCCTTAGAAGATGGAAGATTATGTTATTTAGATTTTGGAATGATGAGCGAGGTTTCGAGAGAATCTAGGTCAGGATTAATTCAGGCAGTAGTTCACTTAGTAAATAAAAACTTCGATAAATTGTCTCAAGATTTCGTAAAATTAGGATTTTTATCAGAAGAAGTTAATCTTGAACCCATTGTTCCTGCATTTCAAGATGTTTTTATTAACGCCGTTGAACAAGGAGTTTCAAAAATGGATTTTAAGAGCGTTACTGACGATATGTCTGGTGTTATGTATAAATTCCCTTTCAGACTACCCCCATATTATGCTCTTATAATTAGATCATTACTTACATTAGAAGGAATAGCTTTAAGCGTAGATCCAAACTTCAAAATATTAGGCGCAGCTTATCCCTATTTTGCAAGAAGATTAATGGAAGACCCTGATCCACAATTGAGGGAAAGCCTTAAAGAAATGCTTTTTGACAATAAAAAATTTAAGTGGGATCGTTTAGAAGATCTTCTTTCTAACGCTGCAAAGCAAACAAACCTCGATTTAGAAAAACTTTTAGACGAAGTTATAAATCTTCTCTTTTCTTCAAATGGAGGATTTCTTAGAAATGAGATAGTTGAAGGTTTAACAAATCAGATAGATTTACTTAGTCTAAAAATATTGAAAAGTTTAAATAATTATCTTCCACAATCAATTAAATTAAATACTACTAACGAAAATAATAACTTGAGTGACCTTATTATGTATGTTGAGCCATTTAGAAACTTTTTAGAGATTTTACAAAAAGTACCGGGGTATTCAATTGACATTTTTCTAAAAAGAGTGCCAAGACTTATTACTGAGCCCTATACAAAAGAAATGGGTATTAAAATTGCAAAAAAAGTAACTGAAAAAGGAGTAGTAAGACTTGTTAAGATTGCCGCTGGAGCAAATATATAAATGAGATTTAGTAAATTTTTAAAATTTAAAATATTTTTTATTTTAGTAATTTCTCCATTTTTTTTTAATGTTCCAAAAGCTTATACTGCTGAAGAAATAAAAATCACTTATAGCATATTTTCTAGAACGATTAAAGTAAATTCTTTAAAAAATTTTGCTAAAGAAGGTAAATCTACAAGACAATTAAAAAGAATTTTGAAAGCAACTGGATCTCCCGATAAAGAAATTAGAAAAGTTTTAAACAAAGATTTTGAAGTTCCTATTACCATTGCAAGCAAACTAGTATATTCTGAAATAGGAAATGTTTTTTTAACAAGACTTTCATCTATTATCCACCCACCCAGAGCAACTGATGAAAGAACAGGTATGCTGGCCCTTAGAGCAAGCGTAATTCAAGGAATTAATATAGGAAATGGAAAAATAAATCTAGTAAATTTTTTTGAAGGATATCCAACTAAAACTGTAATTTTAGATGTCAGCGCTTTGAGCAAAGTTATGAATAAAGTAGAATCGATTTCAGAATTATTAACCTTTTTCACCAATTCCCCTCTAGAAAAAATCAAAACAAATTAAACAACCATGGTGTTATTCAATAAAATAAAAAATAAACTGCGTATTAATTACAGAAAAAAAAGATGGCCAGGTCTAATAGAAGCTTATAAACAATATCTTCCAGTTACAAAGAAAACTCCTATTATTTCCCTAAATGAAGGAAATACACCACTAATTCTAAGCGAGTCAATTAGCAACTTAATTGGAAATGGAACAAAAGTTTTTTTAAAATATGATGGCCTTAATCCAACAGGGTCTTTTAAAGATCGTGGAATGACGATGGCTATTAGCAAAGCAAAAGAAGAAGGCCGTGAGGCAGTAATTTGTGCAAGTACTGGAAATACCTCTGCTGCTGCTGCTGCATATGCTTCTAGAGGAGGATTAAAACCTTATGTTTTAATCCCAGAAGGATTTGTTGCACAAGGAAAGCTTGCGCAAGCATTAATGTATGGCGCTGAAATAATATCTATTAATGGAAACTTTGATAAGGCTCTTGAAATTGTTAGAGATCTATCCTCAGAACATCCTGTAGAACTTGTTAATTCTGTTAATCCATATCGAATACAAGGACAAAAGACGGCAGCTTTTGAAATAGTTGATGACTTAGGTTATGGTCCAGATTGGCTTTGTATTCCAATGGGTAATGCAGGAAACATAACTGCTTATTGGATGGGATTTAAAGAGTATTCAAAAATAAAAAAGAATTTGAAATTACCTATAATGATGGGTTTTCAGTCCGAAGGCTCTGCTCCATTAGTTAAAAATATAATAATTAAGGATCCAGAAACAATTGCAACTGCAATAAGAATTGGAAATCCTGTAAATAGAGAAAAAGCAAAAAAAGTAAGGAAAGAGAGTAAAGGAGACTTTCAATCAGTTACAGATGAAGAAATAATCAATGCTTATAAAATTCTTGCCAAAGAGGGAGTATTTTGTGAACCTGCCAGTGCAGCATCAGTTGCTGGACTGATTAAAAATAAAAATAGAATTCAGAAAGAATCGACTATTGTTTGTGTTCTGACTGGAAATGGATTGAAAGATCCTGATTGTGCTATAAAAAACAACGAAGCTATTTTTAGAAAAAATATTGAACCTTCATTAAAAAATATTACTAAAATTTTAGGATATTAAAATCCAAAAAAAATAGTGTCTGTGGAAATCAATTAAAAACAAACCTCATCTGTTGAAAAAATACATAACAAGAAATTCTATTTGTTGAAAAAATTTAAAATTTTGAAAAAAAGTAAAAAATATTCAACAAATAAAAAATTTTTTACACATATCTTTTTCTTCCTAAACTAAATAGACAAGCTGTTTATTTGAAAATTTCCACAGTTCCCACAAAAACTACTACTACTAATTTTCTTATTTTTAATTTATTTTTATATTAGAAAAGAGTAAAAATTAAATTTATTGAATTTAATTTACGAAAAAAGTATATTGTATTTGTAAAAAGTTCCAAATTCTGATGGAAATTATTTGTAATCAAAATGAATTAAATAATGCTATACAACTAGTAAGCAAGGCAGTTGCTTCAAGACCAACGCATCCAATTCTTGCAAACATACTTTTAACAGCTGATGAAGGAACTAATAAAATTAGTGTCACAGGATTTGACTTAAATTTAGGAATTCAAACTTCTTTTGATGGAACTGTCAAAAATAGTGGAGCTATTACTATACCTTCAAAACTTTTATCCGAAATAGTAAACAAATTACCAAATGAAACACCTGTTTCTCTAGAACTAGACGGGAATTCAGATAATATCCTAATAAAAAGTGATAGAGGTTCATTTAATTTAAAAGGGATCCCCTCTGATGAATATCCTAATTTGCCATTTGTTGAAAGCGGTACTTCTTTGAATATTGATCCTAGTTCTTTTTTAAAGGCTTTAAAATCTACCATTTTTGCCAGTAGTAATGATGATTCAAAGCAACTACTCACGGGTGTCAATTTTACTTTCAAACCAAATTACTTAGAGTCTGCTTCTACAGATGGTCATAGATTGGCTGTTGCCTTAATTAGTAATGAAGAAAATATTGAAAATAAAGAAAACTTATCTTCAAATGTTGATGATTTATCGGTAACTATCCCAACTAGATCATTGAGAGAAATTGAAAAACTAGTATCTTTGAGAAGCTCAGAAAAATCAATTAAGCTTTTCTACGACAAAGGTCAAGTAGTATTTATATCTTCTAATCAAATAATTACTACAAGAACTTTAGAAGGTACTTATCCTAATTATTCACAATTAATTCCTGATTCTTTTTCTAAAATTCTAAATTTTAATACAAAAAAATTAATTGATTCATTAGAAAGAATTGCTGTTTTAGCTGATCAGCAAAGTAGTGTTGTAAAGATTAAATTATATGATACAGATTTAGCTTCAATCAGTGCAGATGCTCAAGATATTGGAAATGCAAATGAATCAATACCTGTTTCTTATTCTGGAGAAAATTTTGATATTGCATTTAACGTAAGATATTTGTTAGAAGGTTTAAAAGTTATTACTTCTGAAAATGTACTTTTAAAGTGTAATATTGCAACTACTCCAGCGGTTTTTGTGCCAGAAGATAATCTTAATTCTTTTACTTATTTAGTTATGCCTGTGCAGGTTCGTTCTTAATTTGAAATTACCTAAAGAAATTTTATTAAGTGAATTATTAAATTATAGTGTTAAGGGTAATATGGTCCTTAATTATGGAAATGGTGAAAATGTTTGGATGCATCCTCCAGTTCACCGGATTTTAGGGTGGTCTTCTCGTCCTTCAAATTTTGATTTAAAAAGAAATGTTTGGCGATTAAATCAAATTACTCAAATAATAGATAATGAAATTTATGTCAAAGGCGATCCAGCTATTTCGGATTTAGCAACTTTAAATAGGTTTCCAACTTTAATAGAAGCTAATCTTATAAATATAAATGGATCAAAAATAGGAGTTATTGCAGATTTTTTATTTGAAATGAAAACGGGAAAAATTAAATATTACTCAGTTTCTAGATCTAATCCTAAGATTCCAGGTTCTAGTAGATGGAAATTAACTATTGATAATATCAATGACCAACAACCGGGATTAGTATTCTGTAAAAGTAATTCTTTAGATGATTTACCTTTAATAAAATCAAGTATTAAAAATGAATTTATGCAAAAAGGGAAAAAAATTTTTGATAGATTTGATGATATGAAAAATATCGCTTCTAATAGACTAGAGGAATGGCTTGAAGAAGATGAAGATATTAGCCAAAACTTAGATTTTAAACAAAAAAGTTTTTATAATAATAATAGATCCTCTATACCGTCTAGTGAAAAAAATGAAGATGACCCTTGGATATAAATAATGATAAATCAAGAAAATAATGATCTATATGATCTTAATGAAGCACTAAAAGTTGAAAATTTAACACTTAAAGATTACGAAGAAATTTGCAAAAGATTAGAGAGAAAACCTAACAGAACGGAATTAGGCATGTTTGGCGTTATGTGGTCCGAACATTGTTGTTATAGAAATTCAAAACCTTTACTATCTAAGTTTCCCACTAAAGGTAAAAATGTTTTAGTTGGACCCGGAGAAAATGCTGGCGTTATTGATGTTGGAAATAATCAAAAACTTGTTTTTAAAATAGAAAGTCACAATCATCCCTCTGCTATTGAACCTTTTCAAGGCGCAGCAACAGGAGTAGGAGGAATTTTAAGAGATATATTTACCATGGGCGCAAGGCCAATTGCAGTTTTGAATTCATTGAGATTCGGTAACCTTGATAAATCATCAAATGTTGATTTACTACGAGGAGTTGTATCTGGTATTTCACATTATGGGAATTGTGTAGGCGTGCCGACTATTGGAGGTGAAATTGACTTCGATGATAGTTACTCTGGAAATCCTCTAGTGAATGTTATGGCTTTAGGTCTTTTAGAGACTGAGGAAATCGTTTGTTCTGGCGCTCAAAATGTAGGATCACCAGTTTTATATGTTGGTAATACAACTGGCAGAGATGGTGTTGGTGGTGCTAGTTTTGCTAGTTCAGAATTAACAACAACTTCATTGGATGATAGACCTGCTGTTCAGGTAGGTGATCCATTTGTTGAGAAAAGTCTTATTGAAGCTTGTTTGGATGCTTTCAAGACAGGGGATGTAATTGCAGCTCAAGATATGGGTGCTGCAGGTTTAACATGCAGTAGCGCAGAAATGGCCGCAAATGGAAATTTAGGGATATCTATCGATTTAGATTTGGTCCCTTCTAGAGAAGATGATATGTCCTCATACCAGTATTTATTATCTGAATCGCAAGAAAGAATGTTGTTTGTCGTTAAAGAAGAAAAAATTAATGATCTTATTGAAAAATTTAATAAATGGGGATTATATGCCAGTGTTATTGGTGAAGTGATAGGAACTAATGAAGTAATTATTTCTCATAAAGGTAAAATTGTGGCCCAAATACCTACTTCTGCCTTATCTGATGATACTCCTGTCAATTTTCACAATGTGATTAATAAACCACCAGATGATCTTTTAAATAAATGGGAATGGAAAGAAAATGATTTACCAGAAATTCATGAGCAAAAAATATTTTCATTGAAGGAAAATAAGAATTTTTCTTTTTCAGAAATCATTTTAAAACTACTCTCTAATCCATCAATAGCTTCTAAACGATGGATTTATAAACAATATGATTCTCAAGTTCAGGCAAATACAGTTTTTAAACCTGGAAAGTCAGATGCAGCCGTAGTAAGACTAAGGGAACAAAATAATAAAAATAAAAGTAAAGTATTTTCTGGTGTCGCTGCTTCAGTTGATTGCAATAGTAGATGGGTTGCGCTTGATCCTTTTAGAGGATCTATCGCTGCCGTTGCAGAGTCCGCTAGAAATGTTAGTTGTGTTGGTGCTGAACCAGTAGCAATCACAAATAATTTAAATTTTTCTTCCCCTGAGAATGAAATTGGATATTGGCAACTTTCATCTTCATGTAATGGAATTACTGAAGCTTGTAAAGCTTTAGAAACTCCTGTTACAGGAGGAAATGTATCTTTATATAATGAATCAAAAAATAAAGATAATCTTATTACTCCTATCAATCCTACACCTGTTATTGGAATGGTTGGAAAGATAGATAATGTCGAAAAAGCTATAAGTAGTGAATGGAAAAATATTGAAGATGAAATCTGGTTAATTGGTTCTTCCAAATCAGAAATAAAAATTGCAGCTAGTTCTTATTTGGAATATTTTCATGGGGAAATTACAGGTCGGCCTCCAAAAATAGATTTGTTGGATGAAAAGTTTTGCCAGAGTTTTTTAAGAAATGCGATTTTAAATAGTCTTGTAGTTTCTTCGCACGATATCAGCGACGGAGGTTTAGCTATAGCCTTAGCAGAGTCTTGCATTTTGTCCTCAAGGGGTGCAACTATAGAATTAGGAAATGATGTCAATAGATTTGATAATTTATTGTTTGCCGAAGGGGGGTCAAGAATTATTTTTTCAATTAGTAAAATGAAACAAAATGAATGGTTTAATTTTTTAAAACAAAATCAAATAAATTTCCCACCAAGTGTTTATGTAGAAAAAATAGGATATGTATCTAGTGACACGCTGAAGATAAAAATCAACGAAAAAAATATTTGCAATATTAGGGTTGAGGAATTAACCGAAAAATTTAATAATAGTATTTCAGATTACTTTTAAATATGAAAAACATTTCTCAACTACTTATCATTTTAAGATATTAAGAGTTATGTGCGGAATAGTTGGAATTGTTTCTTCAAATGATGTAAATCAACAAATTTACGATAGTCTTTTGCTTTTGCAGCATAGAGGTCAAGATTCAACAGGTATAGCAACAATGGAAAATACTGTTTTTCATATACATAAGGTTAAAGGTCAGGTTAATACTGCTTATAGAACTAGGGATATGAGGAATTTAATTGGCAAAATTGGATTGGGTCATGTTAGGTATGCAACAAAGGGATCAGCAGAAAGTATAGAAGAAGCACAGCCTTTTTATGTTAATGCTCCTTATGGAATTGTTTTGATACATAATGGAAATTTGACTAATACCAGAGATTTAGAAAAACAGTTATTTAATGTCGACAAGCGGCATACAAATTCTTCAAGTGATACTGAAATGTTGTTAAATGTATTTGCGACAGAATTACAAGAACAAATTCATAATCAAGAATTAGAACCTGATATTATTTTTAATGCGGTCAAATCTTTACATAAAAGAATTCAGGGGTCATATGCTTCAATTGCGTTAATTTCAGGACATGGTTTATTAGCATTTAGAGATCCTTTTGGTATTAGGCCTTTAGTCATAGGGAAAAGACTTTCATTAACTACAAAAAAAGAAGAATGGATGGTTGCAAGCGAATCTTTAGTACTTGAGAATAATGATTATGAAGTAGTGAGAGATGTAGATCCTGGAGAAGCTGTTTTTATAAATCTTGATGGAGAGTTTTTCTCTAAACAATGTTCTGAAAATCCAATGTTATTTCCCTGTGCTTTTGAATATGTTTACTTAGCTAGGCCAGATTCAATTATGAATGGAATTTCAGTTTATAAAGCTCGGTTAAAGATGGGAGATTATCTAGCAGAAACAATAAAAGAAACAATCAATTCTGGAGATATTGATGTAGTTATGCCTATTCCTGATTCTTCACGACCCGCGGCAATGCAAGTTGCAAGACAGTTAGGGATAGAATATAGGGAAGGTTTTTTTAAAAATAGATATGTTGGTAGAACATTCATAATGCCTGGTCAGCAGAAACGTAAGAAATCTGTAAGGCAAAAATTAAATGCCATGAGTGCAGAGTTTAAAAATAAAAATGTATTAATTGTTGATGACTCGATAGTAAGAGGTACTACTTCAAAAGAAATTGTCCAGATGGCTAAAGATGCAGGAGCAAATAAAGTTTTTTTTACATCAGCAGCTCCTCCCGTTCGTTATCCCCATGTTTATGGAATTAATATGCCCAATAGAGATGAATTAATAGCTCACAATAGAACAACAAGTGAAATCGCCGATAAACTTGAAATTGATAACCTTGTTTATCAAAGTGTTGAAAGTTTGCGTAAATCTATAATTGGTGATTCTCATATTAAAGGTTTAGAGATGAGTTGTTTTACTGGTGATTATGTAACTGGAACAGTAAGTCAAGAATACTTAAATTGGGTTGAAAATGAATATAAATCTTAGTCGAGAAAGTTTTCAAGTCGGAAACAATTTTCAAGGTATTCATCATTATCTAATTTTAAAAAATCAATTAAAAAGTTTGATTTATGGGATTTGAAATTTAATTTATTTAGGTCTAATCTTGCAGATTTATTTTTATTAGTTTCGATATCTAGGAAATGGTTACTTGCCATAATTTTGAGGAAGTAATCGTTTTTAAGTTGGGTTTTTTCATTTAAATATCCCAAACTGTATTCATGTGAGCAGTAAATTTCATTACTATTTATGCAAAAGATTTTTCCTTGTTTAGATATTAAAAAAATATTTTCTCCATCATTAAATGGACAACAAGAAACGATTTTTTCAGATGGTAAAAGTTTTGCAATGATTAAACCTTGGGATTGTTTAGAAGTTGGTGTTAAAAATTTATTTGATAAATTAAATTTAAAAATTCTTCCTATCGAGGTTAATATTACTAAATCTTTCCTTTCATTAGAAATAAAAGAATCAATTGTTTTTAAATTATTTTTTAATTTTGTAATAGTGAAAGATCTATTGCTTTTAATCATATCTTCATCAAATAAAACTTTTTTAAATCTACCATCTGAATTTAATATGCATAAATAATTTAAAATGTCTTTTTTAATTGAGTGAAAATTTATTATTTCACTAGGATGAATATTTCCAAGAATTTTATTATCTAATTTATATTCTTTATTAAAATTTGATTCCCAATCAATATTTAATACTTTTCCCGTATTTGTTATTCCAATTAATTTTATATTTTTTTCAATATTACATATAAATTTTTGAATATTTTTATTATCTATAATTTTATTTACAACTTCAAATGATTTCTTGTAATTACCAAAAATCATCCTTTTTAAATAAAGTCTATTGTCTATGTATAATTTTGTTTTTTTATTTATAAAGTCTTCTAATATCTGATTATTAAGCGTTTCTAATTCTTCATTTTGATTTATATTTTTAATTATTCTTGTTTTACGTTTAACATTGTATTTTTTCTTTAATATTAATAATTCTTCTATAAGCAATTCAAGTAATAATTCTCTTTCGTTCAACAATTTTTGAAAATAATTCTTTTTTTCTTCTAAATTTTTTATATCGTTATCAATTTGATTTTTTTCTAGATTTGTTAATTTTTTTAGTGGCATATCCAAAACTGAATTTGCCTGTTTTTCACTTAAGAAAAAATTTTCTACTAATTTTGATCTAGCTTGCACAGAATTTTCTGATTCTTCTATAATCGCGATAACTTTTTTTATGTTTTTTGTAGCTTTAGATAAACCTTCTGATATTTCTAGTTTATCAAGAGTGTTTTTTAGAAAATAAAAAGTTCTTTTTCTAATTGTTTCTTCTCTAAATTCAAGAAAATAGTTGAGATATTTTTTCAGATTTAGTTGTACAGGTTTGCCTTTAATTAAGGCTAAGAATATTGCTCCAAAGTTTGTTTGGAGAGTTGTTTTTTTATATAAATTAGAAATAACAAGTTCAGTATTAGAATCTTTTTTTAGTTCTATTACAATTCTCATTCCATCTCTGTCGCTCTCATCTCTAATATCAGAAATCCCAATAATTTTGCCCGAATTAACAAGTTCTGCGAGTTTTTCAATCCAACCTGCTTTATTAATTTGGTAAGGAAGTTCAGTAATGATTATTGCATTCTTTTTATGTTTCCCTTTGCCTAAATTTACCTCTTCAGTATTTACAACTCCTCTTATAGTTATTGATCCTTTTCCAGTTTGATAAAGTTCTTCTATCGCATGACTATAAATTAATTCTCCGCCTGTAGGAAAATCAGGTCCTTTGATAATGTTAGAAAGTTTTTTATCACTAATATCTTTATTTTTAACTAAGGCAACTAAACCATCTACAATTTCGCCAAGGTTATGAGGCGGAATATTTGTTGCCATCCCAACAGCAATACCTGATGAGCCGTTCAACAATAAAAATGGAAGTTGAGCTGGAAGAACATCTGGTTCTTTTTGAGAACCGTCAAAGTTATTTGAAAAGGTTACTGTTTCTGATGCAATTTCTTCAAGAAATCCTTTATGAGCTATTGGAGCTAATCTGGTCTCTGTATACCTCATTGCTGCCGGCGGATCATTATCCACAGATCCAAAATTCCCATGCCCGTCAAGAGTAGGATATTTAGTTGAGAAATTTTGTACAAGCTTTACTAATGCATCGTAAACTGCTTGATCTCCATGAGGATGGTATTTTCCAAGTACATCTCCAACAACTCTTGCACACTTCCTGAATGGTTTATCAGGAGTTAAACCTAATTCATACATCGCGAATATGATTCTTCTTTGTACAGGCTTAAGACCATCTCTTGCATCAGGCAACGCACGTCCAACTATGACGCTCATTGCATACTCCAAATAAGAACGTTGCATTTCTTCTTGAAGCGAGATGGAAGTGAAGTTTTTCTTATCCATTAGAGCGCATACTTGAATAATTATTAATTAACTAAATTAAGACTAATAGGTAAAATAATATTTACCAGTATTGAACATTAAGATCATTCAATTATTTTGGATTTTGCCAGTATTACATCTTTTTTTAGTTGTTCATTTTGTAAAAGAATTTCTGTAGAGGCTTGTAATTTTTCTCCCCATAACTGTTCTTTTCTATAATCATAATTAACATATTTGGGATCTTTAGCCAAAGCTTTTTTTGCTAGCTTAATTGCCAATTTATTATCTTGGATATTTATACATGAGGCTAGGCCTAGTAATGGTTCAGCATTCTCCTCGATTGAGATTGCACTTTCAAAAAGTTTGCTTGCGAGATTCACTTTGTTTTTTTCGAAATAAGCTAAACCTTGATTGTTTATTGCTTGCCAGAAATCAGGCTTTATTTTTATAGACTTATCAAACAATTTGATAGCTCCCAAATAATTTTTTTCCATTAATAAAATATTTCCTAATTGAAAAATAGCTTTGTGATTATTTGGTTCAATGTTTATTCCTTTTTCCAAAGCATTCTTTGCTTTTGTCTGTTGAGAAATTTTTAAGTAAACATTACTTTTAGCAAAATATATTTCACTAATATTTGAATTGATCAGTTCTGCTTTATGTAGAGAACTTAATGCGTTTTTGTATTCTTTGTTAGCTATTTGTGCTTCAGCCAAAATCAACCATAGTTTTTCATCTTTTGCATTTATTTTTACTGCTAATTTGGCTAAGTTAAGACTGTCTTCATATTGACCAAAATAAAGTAGTTGATATGCATTTTTGCCTATATATAAACTTTGCTTTTGTAAATTTTTTTTTGTTGGGAAATAATAATAGGGAACTATTGCTCGAACTATTTCTATTTGAAAAAAATAAAAACAGATCAAGGAGATCCAGATTGTTTTTTTAAAAAACGACTTCATATCTTAATTTTTTTATTCTTCATATTTGCTTGTATATTTCTTTTCCACATCCATGGTTTAATTCTTTTTAAAGTAGTTCCTTTAAGATTTTCTTGCCACGTTTTATCGTCCCAATTGAGGGACTCAATATTAAGATTTTTAATCCATTCTTTTGGTTGGGTTTCATGATTATTGTTGTGTGGCACTGATTTATTCCATGGACAAACATCTTGACAAATATCGCATCCTGCAACCCATCCACCTAAATTTTTTTCTATTTTCTTTGGAATAGTTTTATCTCTGCTTTCTATTGTGTGATATGCAATGCAAAGATCTGATTGTATTACAAATGGTTCTACGATTGCTTTTGTAGGACAATGTTCAATACAAATATCACATTTTCCACAAAGTGACTCATGAGGTTTATCTGGCATTAAATCTTTTGTGAGAATCATAAAACCCAAAGTAAACCAAGAACCATTTTTTTTGCTGATTAAATTACTATTTTTACCTATCCAACCAATCCCTGCTTCCTCTGCCCATGCTTTTTCGAGAAGCGGAGAGGTATCAACACATATTTTCCATTTGCAATCAGGAATTTTTAGGTCGATCCATTGACCAATATTCTTTAATTTTTTGTGAATTACTTTATGATAGTCTTCACCTTGACTAAATTTAGCTACCTTGAGGAAATTGTTGTTGCTGTTTTGTGAATTAATGTAAGTAAATCCAACGCTTAAAACACTTTTTGCATCTTCAAAAAGTGAGCCTATATTTTTTCTTTTTTCTGCTTCCATCCATTTCATTTCAGCATGATAGTTATTTGATAACCATCTTTCTAATGCATTGGTTCTTAATTTTACGCGCGAACTTCCTGGCACTGAAGCTATTCCGGCAACTGTAAAACCTTCAAAAATAGCTCTTTCTTTTAATTTTTTACTTATTTCTTTTTTGTCTTGAATCGTATCAATCATTTCTTTTTCTTTATAGCATTTCTTTTAAAAGTTCTTTTTGCAAAATAAACTTATAAATAAAATAGATATATTTAAGAAAAATATATCTTAAATTAGTAAAAACAGTTAAATTATTAGTAAAGTTAATATAGTTAAAACGTTATTTTGGTTGAATCTAATCAAAATCAAGATTCTAATCTAGGATCTAGGCTTCAACAAGATCTCAAAAATGATCTTATTGCTGGGCTTTTAGTTGTAATACCCTTAGCAACGACAATCTGGCTCTCATCGCTAGTTAGTAAATTTGTTTTAACGTTAGTTACTTCAGTCCCAAAGCAACTAAATCCTTTTATTAATTTAAATCCTTTATTACAAGATTTAATTAACCTCACCTTAGGTTTAACTGTTCCTTTATTAGCTATTTTGCTTATAGGCTTAATGGCAAGAAATTTTGTAGGAAGATGGTTGTTAGAATTCGGAGAGGGTACTTTATCAAAAATTCCTGTAGCGGGAGCGGTTTATAAAACTCTTAAACAGTTGCTAGAAACTTTCTTAAGCAATAAATCTAATAGATTTAGACGAGTTGTTTTAGTTGAATATCCGCGTGAGGGACTATATAGTGTAGGCTTTGTAACTGGAGATGTAGGACCTTCTCTTCAGCCAGAATTGGAAGAAAAGTTACTTAGTGTTTTTATCCCTACAGCACCAAACCCAACTACTGGCTGGTATACACTCGTTCCTGAGTCTTCTGTTAAGGATTTGAATATTTCTGTTGAAGATGCTTTTAGAACAATAATTTCTGCTGGGATAGTTAATCCAGATGAGAAAAATAACACCACAAATCCAACATTTTCAAAATTGTTTTCTCAATTACGAGCTTCCACTAATACTTCTTCTTAATTGATGCATAATAGATCCCTTTCTAGAGAATTATCTTTAATTTCTCTTGGCCTTATAAAAGATAAAGGTGATTTTAAATTAAATAAATTTCAAATAGAAGAAATTTTTGAATCTGCTTTGGATTCTCTAATTAGCCATTGCAGAGAGGAATTAGATAATTGCGAGTCAGAGTTAGAAAATGCTTCACAAACAATATTAGATAGTGAATTGCAAGAGGGTGTTGATTCCTCGTATTCAAATGTTCGAGATGAGTTAAAAAAATCGCTTACAAAGATTGAAACCGTAATGAATACCCTCTCTGTCACTCTAGACTTTCCAAAATTAATAGTATCTAGTGGTCAAATAGATATTAGAGAGGATGTAAATCAAAGGATTTGTAATATAGTAAATAATCTTAAAAGTATTGACTCAGATATCGATCAAGTAATGGATGGTTGGAGATTAAAAAGATTACCAAGAATTGATAGGGATATTTTGCGTCTAGCTTACGTGGATATCAATTTTTTGAACACACCTGTCGCTGTTGCTTGTGATGAGGCTGTAAACTTAGCTAATAAATATAGTGATTTGCAAGGAAGA